>DASZKU010000121.1:0-2018 GCA_035552815.1 Solirubrobacteraceae bacterium
GGGCGACCGGCGCGGGTTCGTCATCGAGTGCTCGTCGGGGACCTACGTGCGGTCGTTGATCGCCGATCTCGGCGACGCCTACTGCCTCTCGCTACGCCGCACGGGGATCGGGCCCTTCGACGTGGGAGAGGCCGACGACGAGCGCTTGATCGGGCTCGGCGACGCGCTGGCGGAGTTCATGCCCGAGCACCGGCTGGGGCCTGACGATGCCCGGCGCGCCGGGCACGGGGTGGCGGTGCCCGGTCCAGGTTCGGGTCCAGGTTCGGGTCCCGGTTCGGGTTCGGGTTCGGGTCCGGGCGACGGCGCCGGGGTCGTGCGCCTGACCGACTCGTCGGGCGGCCTGATCGCGGTTGCCGAACCGGGGCGCGAGCCGGGGACGGTGAAGCCGGTCGTCGGTCTCCGGCCCGGGTCCTGAATACTTTGGCGCGCCGATGCGGACGATGATGCTCGATGAGACGGAGCCGCGGTCGCGCGGGTCGCACCGGCCGCGCCGCGTCGCCGTCGGCGAATTCGACGGCGTCCATCTCGGGCACCGCGAGGTGATCAGAGGCAGCGACACCGTCCTCACCTTCGAGCCCCACCCGCTCCAGGTCATCCGCCCCGAGGCGGCGCCCAAGCTCCTGACGAGTCTCGACGTCAAGAGCGAGCTCATCGCCGCGCTGGGCGTCGAGGAGCTCGTGGTCATCCCCTTCGACCGGGGATTCGCCGAGCAGACTCCGGCCGAGTTCATCGACCGCGTGCTCGTCGAGCGCCTGGGCGCCGAGCGCGTGGCGGTGGGGGAGAACTTCCGCTTCGGCCACGGCGCCGCCGGCGACACGGCGATGCTCGCCGCCGATCCCCGCTTCGAGACGCGAGTGGTGCCCCTGGTGGAGGTGGGCGACGAGGTTGTCTCCTCGTCCCACATCCGCGGCCTCGTCCTCGCCGGCGAGGTCGAGCTCGCCGCCGAGTTCCTCGGTGCCCCCTTCCAGCTCCGCGGCCTCGTCGTCACCGGCGACCGCCGCGGCCGCGAGCTCGGCTTCCCCACCGCCAACATCGTCCCCGACCAGGCCCTCGTCTACCCGGGCAACGGCGTCTACGCGGCCCGCGCCGACGGAGCCTGCGCCGCCGTCAGCGTCGGCGTCCGTCCCACCTTCGGCACCGGCCGCGCCGTCCTCATCGAGGTCTACGTGATCGACCAGGACATCGACCTCTACGGTCGGACGTTGCGCGTCGAGTTCCTCCAGCGCCTGCGGGGCGAACGCCGCTTCGACTCAGTCGAGGCGCTCGTCGAGCAGATGCACCGCGACGTCGACGAGACCCGGGCGATCTGCGCCGCGGCCGCCTAGCGGGGCGCCTCGCCCCGACCTGCTAGCCTCACCGGCCGCATGACCCTCACCGCAGAACGCAAGCGCGAGCTGATCGAGAAGTTCGGCCACGGGCCCGAGGACACGGGCGCCACCGAGGTCCAGATCGCCATGCTCACCGACCGGATCAACGAGCTCACCGAGCACCTGCGCACGCACAAGAAGGACCATCACTCCCGCCGGGGCCTGCTCATGCTCGTCGGCCGCCGGCGGCGCTTTCTCAATTACCTGCAGCGCTCGAACCTCGAGCGCTACCGCGAGCTCGTGCGCGAGCTCGGCCTGCGCAAGTAGCGGGGCACGACGTGATCGAGCCTGGGACGCCGGCGCCGGAGTTCATCCTGGCCCGCGCCGAGGGGGACCCGTTCACGCGCGCCGACCTCGCCGGGCAGACGTCGGTGTTCGTCTTCTATCCCTTCGCCTTCTCTCCGGTGTGCACCGACCAGCTCAACCTCTACGACGAGGTGCGCGACGAGCTCGCCTCCCGGGGCGCGACCCTGTACGGCGTCTCGTGCGATGCCACGTGGTCGCAGAACGCGTTCAAGGAGCAGCTCGGGGTGTCGATCGAGCAGCTCTCGGACTTCGAGCCCAAGGGCGAGGTGTGCCGGGCCTTCGGCGTCTACCACCCGGGCGGCTTCCCCCAGCGCGCGCTCGTGATCGTCGACCCCGACGGGGTGG
>DASZKU010000122.1:0-3758 GCA_035552815.1 Solirubrobacteraceae bacterium
CGCCACCACCCACCCGCTCGCCACCGCGGCGTCGAGCGGGAGCAGCTTCACCGCCGCCGCGGCGACGGTGGCGGCGTCGTCGTAGAGGCTGAGGCGGGCGGCCCCGAGCGGCGTCAGTCCGCCCGCCCGGGCGATCGCGCCGAGCGCCACCGGGCGCGCGATCGCGTCGCTCGCCGCCCGATACGCCGCCAGGAGCTCGTCCTCGGGCCACCACGTCGCCGCCGTGCGCAGGAGCCCGCGCCCGAGCTGGCGCGAGGCGCGGCGCAACGGTTCGGCCGGCGTCCGGGCGCTCGCCTCGAGGTCGAGCGCGAGGAGCTCGCCGAGCGTGCTCGCAGCCGCCGAGCGCGAAGCGAGCGCCGCCTCGCAGCGCCCCACGGTGCGCAGCCGCGCGCGCATGAAGCCCGGCACCTCGCCGCTCGTCAGCCCGTCGGAGATCGCCGCCTCGAGCCCGCCCGAGTGGGCGTGACCCCCGCTCGGCGTGCGCGCGTCGGCGAGGACGAGCTCGAGCACGTCTGGGCCAACCATCAGAACAGCGAGTAGCGCTGGGCGAGGGGAAGCTCGCTCGCCGGCGCCGGTTCGATCTCCTCGCCGTCGACGCGGACCACGAAGGTCTCCGGGTCGACGGCGATCTCGGGCAGGGCGTCGTTGCCGGGGAGGTCCGCCTTACCGACGGATCGGGTGTCGGCCACGGCGACCAGCGAGCGGCCGAGGCCGAGCCTCTCCTCGAGCCCGCCCGCCAGGGCCTCGGGCGCGACGAAGGTGAGCGAGAGGCTCGCCGCGGCGGCGGGCGCGGCCGCGAACATGGGCCGGCCGAGGATGGGCTGCGGGGTGGGAATCGAGGCGTTGGCGTCGCCGATCGGCGCCCACGCGATCGCCCCCGCCTTGAGCACGAGCCCGGGGCGCACGCCGAAGAAGGCGGGATCCCAGAGCACGAGGTCGGCGAGCTTGCCGGGCTCGACGGATCCGATGTGGGCGGCGAGGCCGTGGGCCACCGCCGGGCAGATCGTGTACTTGGCGACGTAGCGGCGCAGGCGGTGATTGTCGGCGGGGCCGTCGCCCGCCAGGGAGCCCCAGCGGGCCTTGGCCGCGTGAGCCGTCTGCCAGGTGCGGATGATCGTCTCCCCCACCCGGCCCATGGCCTGCGAGTCCGAGCCGATGATCGAGATCGCGCCGATGTCGTGGAGGAGATCCTCGGCGGCGATCGTCGTCGCGCGGATTCGGCTCTCGGCGAAGGCGAGATCCTCCTGCGAGCGCGGATTGAGGTGATGGCAGACGATGAGCATGTCGAGATGCTCGGCGAGGGTGTTGACGGTGTGGGGACGGGTCGGGTTGGTGGAGGAGGGCAGCACGTTGGGGTGGGCGGCGATGGCGATGATGTCGGGAGCATGTCCGCCCCCGGCCCCTTCGGTGTGGTAGGTGTGGATGCTCCGTCCGGCGATCGCCGCCACCGTCGACTCGAGGTAGCCCGCCTCGTTGAGGGTGTCGGTGTGGATGGCGACCTGGACGCCGAAGCGCTCGGCCGCGTGCAGGCAGGCGTCGATCGCCGCCGGCGTCGAGCCCCAGTCCTCGTGGAGCTTGAAGCCGCCGGCGCCGGCCATGACCTGCTCGGCCAGCCCCTCGGCGCTCACCGTGTTCCCCTTGCCGAGGAGGAGGACGTTGACGGGCTGCCCGTCGAGGGCGCGGTGCATCATCGCCAGCGCCCCCGGGCTCGGCGTGCACGTCGTCGCCCGGCTTCCCTCGCTCGGCCCCGTGCCACCCCCGATCACGGTGGTGATCCCGCTGGCCAGGGCCTCGGTGACGATCGTCGGGGTGATCAGGTGGACGTGGCAGTCGATGCCCCCGGCGGTGAGGATCCGGCCCTCGCCGGCGATCACGTCGGTGGTCGGGCCGATGCGCAACGCCGGGTCGACGCCGTCCATGATGTCCGGGTTCCCGGCCTTGCCGAGCGCGACGATGCGGCCGCCGCGGATCCCCACGTCGGCCTTGACGACCCCCCAGTGATCGAGGACCACCGCATTGGTGATCACCACCTCGGGGGCTCCGCCGGCGTGCGTCGTCGTCCCCTGGAGCATCGACTCGCGGATCGTCTTGCCGCCCCCGAACACCGCCTCCTCGCCGCCCGCGCAGCGATCCTCCTCGACCTCGAGCCACAGGTTGGTATCGGCGAGGCGGACCCGGTCGCCCGCCGTGGGACCGTAGAGCTGCGCGTAGCGCTCGCGGTCGACCGAGCTCACGACGCGGGGCCATCCCGCAGCTGGAGCCCCGCGACCACCTGAGAACCGCCAAGGGCGACCAGCACGACCTCGCGCTCGATCCCCGGCTCGAAGCGCACCGACGTGCCCGCGGGAATGTCGAGCCGGAACCCGGTGGCGGCGCCCCGATCGAACTCGAGGCCCCCGTTGACGTCGGCGAAGTGGAAGTGCGAGCCCACCTGGATGGGCCGGTCGCCGCCGTTGAGCACGGTCACCGTCCGCCGTTCACGCCCCGGGGCGAGATCGATGGGACCTGAGCCGAGAGCGAGCTCGCCGGGGATCAACGGACGGGGTCGTGGATGGTCACGAGCTTGCGCCCGTCGGGGAACGTCGCCTCGACCTGGACCTCGTCGAGCATCTCAGGCACGCCCTCCATGAGCTCGGAGCGAGCGAGCACGTCGCGTCCGTCGCGCATGAGCTGCTCGACGCTCGCCCCCTCCCGCGCCCGTTCGATCACCCAGCAGGAGAGGATCGCCACCGACTCGGGGTAATTGAGCTTGACGCCCCGCGAACGCCGGTCGCCGGCCACCATCCCCGCCACGCTGAGCAGGAGCTTGTCCTGATCGGACGGGGTCAGGTACATCAGGTGAGGATATCGGGGCGGTCCTCCCGCCGCACGCGGGGAAGGAGGAGGAGAAGAGCGGCGGTGGCGAGGAACACGCCGACCTCGAAGAGGAGCGCGCGCTCGATGGCGGCGACGAAGTTGTCCTTGCGCGCCTGCACGGTGCCCTTGACGAGAGCGGCGCCGACACTCCGACGGAGCGTAGTGGGAAGCTCGCTGCGCGCTCCTTGCCGGCAGCTCGCCGGCACCGCGGCCGGATCCTCCTGATGGGAGCTGTCGACGAAGCACCCCTGGAACTGGTGGACGACGGCCGCCCGTGCCGCGGCGGGGAGGGGCAGCGCGGTGAGCTGGCGCGAGAGCTGCGGGGTGACGCCGGCGGCGCTGCTCGCCGCATGGGAACCGACGGCGCTGAAGAGGATGACGCCGATCAGCGCGACGCCGTTGCAGTTTCCCAACTGCATTCCCGTGTTGATCACCCCCGAGTCAGCTCCCGCGTGGCGCTCGTGCACGCCCCCGATGATCACATCGGCGAGGGAAGGGAGGATGAGGCCCATCCCCAGGCCGAAGACGAAGATCACCGGTCGCACGTCCCACGCGGAGAGATGGCTGCCGTAATGGTGCACGGTGACGATGAGCGCGACCTGAGCCCCGGCCATGACCACGGCGCCGGCGGCGAGGATCGACCGACCGAGCCGGGGCCCGAGCCGCGTCGAGGCCTGGGCGGCGACGATGAGACCCAGCGAGCTCGGGAAGGTAGTGAGGGCAGACTGCAGCGCCGTGAACCCGAGCCCGAGCTGCAAGAAAATGGTGAAGGCCAGGTAGAAGCCCACCAATCCCGAGAAGAAGACGAGCACGACGACGAGACCGGCCGAGAACGATCGATCCCTGAACAGCGCCATCGACACGAGCGGCGAAGCGCCACGCCGCTCCTTGCCTCGCTCGTA
>DASZKU010000123.1:0-10130 GCA_035552815.1 Solirubrobacteraceae bacterium
GTTCACGTATGTGGATGACCTGATTCGGGGGATCATCGCGCTCGCCGAATCCGGGCACCACAATCCCGTGAACCTCGGGAACCCCAACGAGTTCACCTTGCTCGAACTCGCCGAAACGGTGCTCGAGGTGACCGGCTCGAGCTCGGAGATCGTCTTCGAGGCGTTGCCCACCGATGACCCACAGGTCCGCCAGCCCGACATTTCGCTGGCGCGGAAGATCCTGGGCTGGGAGCCCACGGTCAACCTGCGCGAGGGACTTCAGCGCACGATCGACCTCGCCGGCCCGGACGCGCTCGTCGAGGGACCGCGTTAACACGCCGTTAGCACCGGTTCGGGTGTCAGGTTCCGCGTAACTTCGATGCCACGGTACCGTTCTACTCGCAGGGGGACAGAGGAATCGCGTGAAGGCGGCTTGACGATCGAGCAGAAAGAAGCCATGCCCAAGACGACGAACGGTGCCGCTGAGGGCTTCGTGGCACCGCCGTTGCCGCATCGCGACGTGCGCCGCAAGCGCCCGCCGGCGCTGTCGTTCGTCCTGCGCCTGGAGACGCTGCGGCGCGTGGCCCGCGTCGCTTCGCTGCTCGCGCTCGACTATGTCGGGGTGGTCGGGAGCCTGTTCACGGCCCTGGTCATCAAGCTCGCGCTCGGGAACCACTTCAGCGTCTCGGCGGGGTGGCGGGAGACGCAGCAGTGGATCGCCTTCGCCTACCTGGTGACGGTGCTCATGTTCGCCCGCGCCGATCTCTACGCCGATCGCCCGCGGCGGCCGGGCATGGCGGCGATCGCCACGGC
Organism: Solirubrobacteraceae bacterium; assembly: GCA_035552815.1. Lineage (GTDB taxonomy): Bacteria > Actinomycetota > Thermoleophilia > Solirubrobacterales > Solirubrobacteraceae > Palsa-465. The sequence continues at coordinate 793 of DASZKU010000123.1, forward strand.
GCTGACCCAGGCGACGGTCATCGCGCTCGTATTCGCGCTGGCCAGCGGACAGCACTTCAACAGCTACTTCCTCTTCTACGGCTCGCTCTTCTTCGGCATCGTCTACATCACCACCCTGCGCTATGCGCACACGCTGCTCACCGGCAAGCTCCTCGAGAAGGCCGGGTATCGCCGCCGCGCGCTGCTCGTGGGCTCTGGCAAGCACATCGAAGCGGTGGCGCATGCGCTCGCCGGGCGCTCGCACACGCCCGTGGACCTCGTCGGCTACATCTCGCTCAAGCCCCGGCCCCAGAACGGCCTGCGCTCGCTCGGTCAGCTCGGCGAGCTCCCCGACGTGCTCGCGCGCGAGCGCATCCAGGAGGTGATCATCGCCGACCCCGACTTCCCCCAGGAGGAGGCGGTCGAGCTCGTGGACCAGTGCCACCAGCGCGGGGTGAGCGTCCACATCGCCCCCTCGACGATGGAGATCCTCTTCAAGCGCGCCGAGTTCGTCCCCGGCGAGTCGGTGCCGCTCTTCACGCTGCGCCCGCCCGTGTTCGAGGGCATCGACTTCGCGATCAAGCGGACCTTTGACCTGGTGATCTCCTCGATCCTCCTCGTCCTCCTCTCGCCCGTGCTTCTGGCGAGCGCCCTGGCCGTGAGGCTGAGCTCGCGGGGGCCGGTGATCTACCACTCGACGCGGCCGGGGATGGCGGGCCGGCCCTTCCGGTGCCTGAAGTTCCGCACCATGCGCATGCACGCCGACGAGGTCCAGACCGATCTCGAGTCCCTCAACGAGGCCTCGGGGGCGCTGTTCAAGATCCGTCGCGACCCGCGGCTCACGCCCGTCGGGCGGGTCCTGCGCCGCTTCTCGCTCGACGAGCTCCCCCAGCTCGTCAACGTGATCCGCGGCGAGATGTCCCTCGTCGGTCCCCGGCCGCTGCCACTGCGCGACTTCGAGCGCCTCGAGGACTGGCACAAGAAGCGCTACCTCGTGCTTCCCGGGATCACCGGCCTGTGGCAGGTATCGGGGCGCTCGGAGCTCGACTTCGACGATCTCGTCCGCCTCGACTTCCTCTACCTCGAGCGCTGGTCGGTGTTCCTCGACCTGGTGATCATGCTCAAGACGATCCCCGCCGTCCTCTCCCGGCGCGGGGCGTTCTAAGCCGTCTTCGTAGACCCGAGCCGCTCACGACGGCGCCTCCACGCACACCCAGCTCTTGGTCAGGGGGCCGAAGCGCTCGGGAAGAGCGGGCCCGAACAGCCGCTCGAGCTCGCGGCGGCGCAGAAGCTGGACCTCGTCGGGGTCCCCGCCGGCGCCGAGCCGCCAGTAACGACGGCGCACCCCGCGGGGCAGCCAGTGCGCTCCCGGGAGCAGGGCGTGGGGCTCGATCGGGAAGCTCATCGCCGGCGTCTGCACGTACCAGCCGCGGGCCACGCGGCGCACCTCGCTCGCGAAGGCGAGACGGCGCCCGGGGGGGATGTGCTCGATGACGCTGCTGGCGTAGGCGATATCGAACTCGTCATCGTCGATGGGCAGGCGCTCGGTCGCGTCGGCGCACACGAACGGGCCCAGGTACTCGGGGCGCTCGACGACGTCGACGCCGGTGATGTCGTATCCGGGGAGGAGGGAGCGCAGCCCGAAGCCGCCGCATCCGATGTCGAGGATGCGCGTCTCGGGGCCGACGCGGGCCAGGCGCAGGAACTGCTCGAGGCGCCGGCGCCGGGCGCGAGCGGCGAAGGGCTCGGCGACCGGACCCAGGGGTCCGCGGGCGCGACCGTAGACACGGGTGTGCGACATTGGCAGCAGAGTAATCGCCCCGATGGGCGCTCACTGGCCCGAGCGCATATGCTCTCGGGCGCGAAGATGCCGCCAACCGACCGCTTCGTCATCAGCTTCGCCGCTGAGCCGCCCCAGGAAGCGCTGCCCTACGGCCGCTGGGCGGACACGCTGCGCGAGCACTTCATCGCCGCCTGCCGGGCCATCGACACCGAGGGCGAGGAGATCGGCGAGCCCGGGGAGGTCTCCTGGTTCCCCGACCGGACCTACGCGGGGCGCACCTACATTCCCGCCGTGGCGAGGACGACCGAGGAGTACGAGATCTTCGGCTACGTCTCCTTCACCGAGGGCGCGGGCGGCCCCAGTGACTTCGAAGCCCACGCCGACTTCACGGCCGAGCTCCACGAAGCGAACCCGGACTGGAAGCTCGACCTCAACGACGAGGTCATCGGCACCTGGCGCGGCCCGCCCGGGCACGCGGCGGAGATGACGCTGGTGTGGGGCATTCCCCTGATCCCCGGCGGCGCCACCGTCACCGCCGAGCTCGCCAACCTCGCCGTCGATGAGTGCCAGCTCGTCGAGGAGCGCTTCACCCTGATCGCCCCCGACAACTTCCGCGGCGACTTCATCGAGGTCAAGCTCTTCTCCAAGCGAGGCGACGAGCTCGCCCGGGAGTCCCTCTACGTCGACGACGAGGAGGAGGAAGACGACGACGAAGAGGCCGAGGGCGGTAGCGAACCGGAGGCCGAGGGCGAGAGCGAACCGGAGGCCGAGGGCGAGAGCGAACCGGAGACCGAGGCCCAGGGCTAGGCTAGGCGGTCCCGGGCGCGCTCACGGCGTCCCCTCGACCGCCCCCGCCGCCAGGCGGCTATCGGATTCCTCGGCGGTGAGCGGGTAGTGACACGCCGCCACCGTGCCGCCCCCCTTGTCGACGAGCGGGGGCTCGTGTCCCGAGCACATGAGCTCGGCCTTGGGGCAGCGCGGATGGAAACGGCAGCCCGAGGGGACGTGTCCCCGACCCGGCATCTCGCCGGTGATGAGCTCGCGCTTGCGGGGCGCTCCCGCGACGGCCGACAGGAGCACGCCCGTGTAGGGGTGGCGGGGGAAGACGACGAGGGCCTCGTTGGGCGCGAGCTCGAGGACCTTGCCCAGGTACATGACCGCGAGGCGGTCGCACACCTGGCTGGCCACGGCGAGGTCGGTGGTGAGAAAGACGAGCGTCAGCCCGCGCTCGCGCTGGAGCTCGCGCAGGAGGTTGAGGACCTGGGTCTGGAGCGAGGGGTCGAGGGCGGCCACGGGCTCGTCGGCGATGAGCACCTTGGGCTCCAGCGCGATCGCGCGCGCGATCCCGGCGCGCTGGCGCTCGGCGCTCGAGAACTCGTGGGGATAGCGGTCGTGGTGGGCGGGATCGAGGCCGACCCGCTGCATGAGCCCCTCGACGCGTCGCCGGCGCTCGCCGGGACCCGAGTGGAGCGCGTGGATCGCGTACGGCTCGCCGATGCTCGCGCCGACGGGCCGGTGGGGGTTCAGGCACGACGTCGGGTCGGCGAAGATCATCTGCACGTCGCGTCGCAGCTGCCCGAGCTCGGCGCCGCGGGCGGCGGCGATGTTCCGGCCCTGGAAGCGGATCTCACCCGAGGTGGGAGCGAGGAGGCGGGCGAGGAGGCGGGCGGTGGTGCTCTTGCCGGCGCCGTGCTCGCCGACGATCCCCAGCGTCTCGCCGCTGATGACGTCGAAGGAGACGTCGTCCACCGCCGCCAGCGTGCCGAGCGGGCGCCGCAGCAGCCCCTGGGCGACGGGGAAGCGCCTGACGAGGTTCCTGACCTCGATCACCGGCGTACCGCCGGCGCTCACGGCTCTTCCTCGGGCATGACCGAGGCGAGGCTAGCCAACGACGGTGGATCCTGTCCCGCTTCGAGCCCGCGCCAGATCCGCCGGCGGATCTTGGGCTCGAGCAGGCACGCGACGCTGTGCCCGTCCTCCCCGGGGATGGGCCGGAGCTGCGGGTCGATGCGCCGGTGCGACTCCTGGGCGTACGGGCAGCGCGGGTGGAAGTGACAACCCCCGGGCCGGTCGATCACGCTCGGCGGTGCTCCCGGGATCGGCGTGAGCTCGGCGACTCCGATCCCCAGGTGGGGGACTGACCGGAGCAGCCCCCACGTATAGGGGTGGTGGGGGGCGACGAAGATCTGCTCGGTGCCGGCGCGCTCGACGAGCCGCCCGGAGTACATCACCGCGATCTCATCGGCGATCTCCGCCGCCACCGCGATGTCGCGCGTCATGTAGACGATCGCCGTCCCCAGGCGCTCCTGCACGACCCCGAGGAGGGCGAGGATCTGGGCTTGCGCGGTGATGTCGAGCCCGCGCGTCGGGTCGTCGGCGATCAGCACCTTGGGTCCGTTGGCGAGGGCCAGGGCGAGCATCGCCCGCGTGCGCAGGCCGGGGGGGAGCTGGTGGGGATAGACGTCGATGCGGCGATGGGGATCGGGGATGCCCACGAGCTCGAGCAGGCCGATGGCCCGGTCGCGGGCCGCGGCGGGCGACACGGCGTGATGGGCGCGCACCGCCTCGGCGAGCTGCGCGCCGAGGCGATAGAGGGGATGGAAGGCCGACAGCGGCTCGGAGGGGGTCATGGCGATGGCGTCGCCGGCGACCTGCCGCAGCTCGCCGTCCTCGAGCGCCGCCAGGTCCCGGCCGGCGAACATGACCCGCCCCCCGCCGCGGGTCGCGGGACCGCGGGTGAGGCCGAGCACGGCGCGCGCCGACACCGTCTTCCCGGCGCCGGGCTCGCCGACGATGACGAGGGTCTGGCCGGGCGCGACCGTGTAGGAGATGCCATCGACGGCGTGGACGGTTCCCGCGTCGGTCTCGAAGGCCACGCGCAGGCCCTCGACGCTGAGGATGGGCTCGCTCATGCCACGCTCACCCGCGGGTCGAGCCAGGCGAAGCCGATGTCGACGATCAGGTTCATCACGACGATGAACATCGCCGCCAGCAGCACCATCCCCTGGACGGTCGCGTAGTCGGAGTGGAGAACGGCGTCGTAGCCGAGCAGCCCGATGCCGTGGATCCTGAACACCGTCTCGGTGAGCACGGCGCCGCCGATGAGGCCGCCGAGATCGAGTCCGAGGACGGCCACCAGGGCGGCGAGCGCCGCCGCCGCCCCGTGGCGCCAGACGACGCGGGGCTCGGCCACCCCCCGGGCCCGGGCGCTGGCGATGTAGTCCTCGTCCATCACCGCCCGCAGCTGCCCGCGAACGAGACGCGTGTAGATCGCCGCCTCGATGGCCGCGAGGACGAGCCAGGGGAGGATCAGCGAGGTGAACCACCTGCCGGGATTGACGGTGAGGCCCACGTAGGAGCCCGCTCCGGGAAAGATGGGGATCTTGCCGATGTCCGAGGCGAACAGGTAGAGGACGATGAGCCCGAGCCAGAACGCGGGCATGGAGACGAGGCCGAGCGTCGTCCGCATGGCGATGCGCTCGAACCTGGTGCCGGGCCTCATGGCCGCGACGAGGCCGACCGGGATCGCCGCGGCCACCGCCAGGAGCCCGGCCCCGGCGATCAGGGACAGCGAGGCCGGGAGCCGGCCGACGACGAGGCTGAGGACGGACTGGTGATTGCGAGCGCTGTAGCCGAAGTTGAAGTGCAGCAATACGGCGTTCAGGTAGTCGAAGAAGTTCCCCGAGCTCGCGCCCGGGGCGGGGTTGGCGTCCGAGAGGGCGGTGAAGAGGACGAAGGACACGATGCTCACGGCGATGAGGAGGACGATCGCCCGCACGACGCGAGTGGCGATGTACACGGCCATGGCCTCCCCTCCCCCGGTCCCTGGCACCTCAGCGACCACGGCTTCTCCGCTCGCCCAGGGCCCCGAGCAGGGCGCTGCCCGCGACATTGAAGGCCAGCAGCGTGAGCACGAGGGCGAGGCCCGGGAAGACCAGGTACCACCACGCCGAGTCCCCGGAGAGGATGTCGTTGCCGGCGCCGGCGATCATCTGCCCCCAGTCGGCGGTGGGAGGCTGGATGCCGGCCCCGAGGAACGACGCCGCCGCCTCGAGGAGGATGCCGGCGGGAATGAGCACGATCGAGTACACGACCAGCGCCGGGAGCAGGCTGGGGAGGATCTCCCGCGAGACGATGCGCCCGTCGGAGGCGCCGAGCGAGCGGGCGGCGAGGACGAAGTCGCGCTCGCGCAGGTCGCGTACCCGGTGGCGCACGATCCGCGCGATGTAGGGGAAGCCGGCCACGGCAACGATGAAGATCACGGTGGCGAGGCCGGGGGCGATGGCGCCGCCGGCGCAGCCGTTGGCGCGGCAGGCATCGCCGATCCCGAGGCCGAGGAGGATCACCGGAAAGGCGAGGAGGGCGTCGACGATGCCCATGAGCACGGTCTCGAGGACGCCGCCGTAGAAGCCGGCCGCGAGCCCCACCGCGGTGCCGACGATGGCCGCGAGGGCGGTGCCGAGGATGCCCACCTCGAGCGGGACGCGAGCGCCGTAGAGGACGCGGGCGAGGACGTCGCGCCCGTGATCGTCGACCCCGAAGGGGTGACTGGCACTCGGCCCGCCGGGAAGGCCGAAGGCGTTGAGGGTGCCTGCGTTGCGCACGTTGGGCCCGCTGATCCCGAAGATGTCGACGATCACCGGGGCGAGGATGGCGATGAGGAGGAGCGCGAGGATGGCCGCGGCCGAGATCCTCGCGCCGCGACTGGAGCGGACCCGCTGCCAGAGCAGGCGAGCCGGAGGCCGGGCCGGGGTGTCCGCTCCGGGGAGCTCGAGAGCGCCTTCCGAGGCCTCGTCGTCGAGCAGGATCTGGGAGGGGGCGAAGCTCACCGCGCAACTCTAACTTCCGTGCACGCAGCGGGTTTCCTTTCCGCTGCGTGCGATTCAGCTCGACTGGTCGGCCACCGCCACTTCGGGCTCGTCCGCTCCCCTCGGGGTCTGGAGCGGGAAGTGACAGGCGGCGCGGTGCCCGGGCCCGAAGCGCCGGAGCTCGGGCACCTCCTCGGCGCACTTCTGCTGAGCCCGCGGGCAGCGCGTCCGGAACCGGCACCCCGACGGCGGGTTGACGGGGCTCGGGAGCTCGCCCCGGATGCCCGTGTCCTCCTTGCTGCGCTCGACCTCGGGATCGGGGACGGGAATCGTCTTGATCAAGGCGTCGGTGTAGGGGTGAGCGGGGCGCTTGTAGATGTCATCGCCCGTGCCCGACTCCACGAGCTTGCCCAGGTACATGACCCCGATCCGGTCGGCCAGGTACTTGACCACCGCGAGGTCGTGGGAGATGACCACCGAGGCCATGCCATGCTCGGCCTGCAGGCGCTTCATCAGGTTGAGGACCTGCGAGCGGATGGAGACGTCGAGCGCGCTCACCGGCTCGTCGGCGACCATCACCTTGGGCTCGAGGATGAGCGCGCGCGCGAGCGCGATGCGCTGGCGCTGGCCGCCGGAGAACTCGTGCGGGTAGCGCTCGAGCGCAGCCGAGGGAAGACCGACCTCATCGAGGAGACCGTGTACGCGCTTGTCCTGCTCACGGCGGCTATCGATGCCCTGGATGACCAGCGGCTCGCGGAGGATGGCCGCCACGCGCATGCGCGGATCGAGCGAGGCGAAGGGGTCCTGGAACATCATCTGGAGGTCTCGCCGCGCCCGGCGCAGGGCGCGACCGCGGAGCCGGAAGACCTCGTTGCCCTCGAGGGTGATCCGCCCCGCGTCGGGCTTCTCGACCCCGACGATCATCTTGCCGAGGGTGGTCTTGCCACAGCCGGACTCGCCCACGAGCCCGAGCGTCTCGCCCACGTCGAGATGAATGGAGACACCGGACACAGCCTTGACCGAGGCGACCTTGCGCTGGAGCACGGCTCCCACCGTCACCGGGTACTCGCGCACGACATCGACGACGTCGAGCAGGCGCTCCTTGTCCTTGGCGGCGGCGGCCGCGCCGTCGTGGGGGACGATCTCGGGCCTCCGCGTGATCGGGCCCTCGACGGGGTGCCAGCACGAGAACTGATGGTTTCCCTTACCGGTGAGCGGCGGCTCGTTCTCGAGGCACTCGGCGGTGGCCCGGGAGCACCGCGGCGCGAAGCGACAGCCCGGTGGCGGATTGGTGAGATCGGGCGGGATCCCGGGGATGCTCACGAGCGCCTTGGTGTTGTCCTGCTCGAGGCGGGGGATCGAGCCCAGGAGCGCCTGCGTGTAGGGGTGGCGCATGGCCCGGAACAGGGTCGGGGTGGGCGAGGTCTCGACGATCCGCCCTGCGTACATGACGTTGATGCGGCTCGTGCGACCTGCCACCACGCCCATGTCGTGGGTGATCAGGAGCATGGCCATGCCGAGCCGCTCGCGGAGGTCGTCGAGGAGGGTGAGGATCTGGGCCTGGATGGTGACGTCGAGGGCGGTGGTGGGCTCGTCGGCGATGAGGACCTTGGGATCGCAGGCCAGGGCGATGGCGATCATCACGCGCTGGCGCAGCCCGCCCGAGAGCTGGTGGGGATAGTCGCCCAGGCGCTCCCTGGGCTGGGGAACGCCGACGAGCTCGAGAACCTCGAGGGCACGGTCCGACGCCTCCTTGCGGTTGGCACCGCGGTGCAGGCGCACGGGCTCGGCGACCTGCTCCCCGATCGTCTTCGTCGGATTCAGGGACGAGAGGCTGTCCTGGAAGATCATCGCCACGTCGTTGCCGCGGATCCGCCGCAGCTCGGGCTCGGGGAGGCCGACGAGCTCACGTCCCTGCGCCTTGATCGAGCCCCCGATGATCTCCCCCCCGGGCGGGAGGAGGCCGAGGATGGAGAGACCGAGCATCGACTTTCCGCTCCCCGATTCCCCCACCAGGCCGAGCGCCTCGCCCTCGTCGATGGCGAGGGAGACGTTGCCCACCGCCTGCACGACGGAGCGCGAGAGCTGGATGTGGGTGCTGAGATCGGTGACTTCGAGAGCTGACAAACCGCGGTTTCTCCTAACGGCGGCGCAGTCTCACGTCGAATGCGTCACGCAGGGCGTCGCCGATCAGGTTACAAGCCAGGACCACGACGACCAGGCAGGCGCCCACCGGGTAGACCAACCACCAGTAGCCGGAGGAGACGTAGTTCTGAGCGTTGCCGAGCATGTCCCCCCACGACACCGCCGGGTACTGCAGACCGAAGCCGAGGAAGCCGAGGTAGGCGAGGGCGAGGATGGCATCGGCGATCTGGAAGGTGACGTTGACGATGACCACCGAGAGCGCGTTGGGGATGAGATGCCTGAGCACGAGCCGGGTCCGGGTGCTCCCCATCACGCGAGCGGCGGAGACGAAGTCGCGCTCGCGCAGCGTGAGCACCTCCCCGCGCACCAGGCGCGCGGGAACGAGCCACGAGAACAGCCCGAGGAGCAGGCTCAGCCTGATCACCGTGGAGCTGTACTTGGTGGCGAGGACGAGGACGATGAAGAGGAAGGGGATCGAGAGGAGGACGTCGACGATGCGCATCATGAGCCCGTCGAGGAGCCCGCCGGCGAGGCCCGAGATGGCGCCGTAGAGGGTGCCGATGACGGTGGCGATGAAGGCGGCGAGGAAGCCGATCTCGAGCGCCGCCTGCCCTCCGAGCATG
>DASZKU010000124.1:0-6488 GCA_035552815.1 Solirubrobacteraceae bacterium
GAGATCGCGCGCAACACGCCGCTCGGCTTCGCCGTCTCCGACGACGAGACCGGAATCACCTACGACGACATGAAGAACCGGATCATGGGAGAGCTCAAGAAGGTCTTCCGTCCCGAGTTCCTCAACCGGATCGACGAGGTCATCGTCTTCCACAAGCTCTCCAAGGACGAGATCAAGGAGATCGTCGAGCTCTTGCTGCGGCGTATCCGCGAGTCGATGGCCGAGCGCGAGCTCCAGCTCGAGCTCTCCGAGGAGGCCAAGGACCTCCTCGTCGACAAGGGCTGGGATCCCGCCATGGGAGCCCGGCCGTTGCGCCGGGCGATCCAGCGCTACATCGAGGATCCGCTCGCCGACTTCGTCCTCCGTGCTCAGGTCCCGCCGGGTTCGACGGTCCTCGTCGAGCCCAACACGCCAGAGGACGAGGGCTCGATGGAAGACGTCAAGCTCTCGGTGATCCAGCCCGTGCCCAAGCCCACGCCGGTCGGCGTCGGAGCCGAGGGCGGCGAGGAAGCCCCCGACGACGAGGGCGGCGAGGGGTCCGAGCCGTCGGTGCCCTCCGAGGGCGAGTAGGCGCTTTTCGGGGGGACGTGGCGCCGGTTAAGCACCTATATGGTGCTTAACTCGCGCCACGTCCGTCCCGTCGTCGGCGAACTCGTCGAACATGGCGCCGAGGCGCATGAGGACCGCGGCGGCGATCGCCAGCTCCTCGTCGTCGAAGTCCGCGAGCGCGGCGCGCCAGCGGGGCTCGAACATGCCCCGGCGCTCGGCGATCAGCGACCGACCTCGCTCGGTGAGCGAAGTGAGCACGACACGCTTGTCGAGCTCTGAGCGAGCTCGGGCCACGAGACCCATGGCGGCGAGGTGGTCGAGCATCTGGGTCACGCTGGGCGGGGAGAGGTCGGCCGCGCACGCGAGGTCTCGAACCGAGAGCTCCTTGGCGCCGTCGGCGAGCGAGAAGAGGAGCGCGTACTGCGCATAGCTGAGCTCGCCCGGGCGGTGGGTCTCGCGTCCGCGCAGCCGCCGGACGGCGGCCATCGCGGTCTTGAACGAGCGTCCCAGCTGGTCGAGCGCCGCGGCGCGGGCGGCCCCGCTCGCGCTCACCGCGGTCATGCCAGGACCGCCTCGGCGACCGCATCGGCTGCGGCGTCGGCGTCACGGGCGGCCTGGGCCGCTCGCGCCGCCCGCTCGGCGCGCAGGAGGATGATGCACGGCCCGATGGCCAGCGCGGTGATCCCCGCCGACCACCAGAACGCCGTTCCGTAGGCCGAGGCGGCGCCGGCCAGGGTGTGGGTCCCGACGAGCGCGCGCTGGAGGACGACGGCGAGCACGGCGGTGCCGATCGAGCCCCCGACCCGCTGGAGGACGTTGAGCTGGGGAGTGGCGTCGGAGAGCTCTGAGCGATCGAGCGAGGCGAAGGCGGCGGCCATCGCGGGCATGAAGGCGAAGCCGATGCCGGCGCCGCGCAGGAGCATCGCCACCGAGAGCCACACGACCGAGGTGTGCGTGCCCACGAAGCCGAAGGGGATCGTCGTCAGGGTGGTGAGGACGACGCCGAGGAGCGCGAGCGGGCCGCCGCCGTAGCGGTCTGAGAGCTTGCCGGCGAGGGGCATCACGAGCGCCATGCCCAGGCCCTGCGGTGCGGTGAGGAGGCCGGTGTGGACGACGCTCTCGTGACGGATGTCCTGCCAGTACAGGGGCAGGAGGATCATGCCCCCGAAGAGCGCGGCGCCCAGGCAGAACATGGCGAACGACGCGGAGGAGAACGTCGCGCGGCGGTAGAGACGGAGGTCGAGCAGGGGGCGCCGCGGAGCCCGCAGGCGCAGCGCGTGGCGCACGAACACGGCGATGAGAACGAGGCCGATGACGATCGGGACGACGACCTTGGTGGCGGTGAAGCTCCCGGTGCTGCCGATCTCGGCGAGGCCGTAGGTGAGCAGCGGCAGGCCGGTGGCCATGAGCGCGAGGCCGGTGGTGTCCAGGCGCGCCACCGGTGCGCGCTCGACGCGCGGGAGGATGCGGATCGCCGCGATCACCGCGATCGCGCCGATGGGGATGTTGACGAAGAAGATCCAGTGCCAGTTGAGGTTCTCGATGATGACACCGCCGATGGTGGGGCCGAGGACGGGGGCGAGCATGGCGGGCACGGCGACGATGCTCATCACCCGCCCCATCCGCGTCGGGCCGGCCGCCTCGGCCATCATGAGCTGGCCGATGGGGAGGATCATCCCCCCGCCGATCCCCTGGAGGACGCGGAAGACGATGAGCTCGGTGGTCGAGGTCGCGAAGCCGCACAGGGCCGAGCCGGCGACGAAGAGCACGAGCGAGACGAGATAGACGGCCTTGGCGCCGAAGCGCCGCGAGGCCCACCCGGTGACGGGAATCACCGCCGCGAGCGAGAGCATGTACCCGGTCACCACCCACTGGATCTCGGAGACCGGGCTATGGAGCTGGTGGCCGAGGGTGGCGAGCGCGACGTTGACGATCGTCGTGTCGAGGATCGACATGATCGACCCGATGATCACCACGAGGCTGACGCGCCATACGTAGGCGTCGATGCGGTCTGGGGGGGTGGTGGTGGAGCTCATGCGCGGCCTCCTACGCGGTCGCGGGGGGAATCGTGAGGTAGCGAAAGATTAGGTACCGAAGCAAAGGCTGTCAAGCCCTGAGCTTCAGCGGCAGGCGGGTCGTGCTCCCGTCCGCGTCCGTCGCCTTGACGACGAATCTCAGCGTGCGCCGGGGCTTGTGCCGGGCCTCGCGCGCGAGCTTGCGGGAGACCGAGAGCGCGCGGCCGTGCAACGCGATCCTCACCGAGCGCTGAGCGCTCCTGAGCGCGATGGTGAGGACGCCGTGGCCGAGCTTGGTGGTGAACCGCGCGCGCTTGCCGTTAGCTCCGGTGACGGTGAGGCCACGGCCGAGACCCTTGCGCTCGAAGCTCAGCCCGGCGGGCAGAGAGACGACGATGCTCCTGAGCGCGGGCGCCCGACTGCCCGCGTGCACGGTGAAGGTCAGCTTCGCCTTGCCCCTGGCGACCCCGGAGAGCGAGGCGCCTGAGACGGTTGGCTTGCCCTCGGTGGAGGTGAAGGTCGCGATCACGTGGACGTCGGCCGAGAGCGTGACCGTGCACGTGCTAGCCGTTCCCGAGCAGCCGCCGCCGCTCCAGCCCGCGAACGCCGACCTCGACGCGGGGGCCTCGGTCAGGGTCACGGCGGTGCCCGACGGATATGTCTGCGAGCACGCTCCCGGGCACACCAGGGTCGGGGCCTTGTCGCCCTGAACGGCGCCGGCGCCAGTGCCCGCCTCGGTCACCGTGAGGGTTTGGTTGGCGACCGCGGCGGCGACGGTGTAGGCCTCGACGGTGGGGCCGGTCGCGAGCAGCAGCCTCCCGTCCGAGGCGGCCGGGCTCGTGAAGTGCTCCATCGCCGGGGTCGACTGCTTGACGTCGACGGCGCCCGTCTGGGGATCGAGCCCGTAAAGGACGCCGTCGGAGAACGAGGGCACCCACACGCGCCCCCCGGCGATGATCGGCGAGCCGTTGGCGTCCGCGGGCCCCCGCCACAGCTGGGAGAACGTCGGGTGTCCCGGGCTCGTGGTGTTGAGCGCGAGCGCCAGCGTCCCCCCGCTCGCGCACGCGACGTAGATGATCCCGTTCGCGTAGGCATCGCCGCCGAAGCTCGCGCAACCGGTGGAGGCCTGGTAGAGCTGACCACCGAGGTGGCCGAGGCTCGCGGTCGAGAGGAGATAGCCGGTGCTCCCCTTGCCGTCCTGGAAGGCGAGGTTGCCGGGGAGGAGGACGGGGCCCGAGGAGCCGAGGTCGGCGTCGCCCGAGTTCAGCGACATCCAGTCCGCGGGCGCGAAGTAGTCGGACGGGCTCCCCGGCGCCACGGCGGCGGCAGAGGCGAACTTCAGCACGGAGTCGCCGTAGTCGAAGGCCGAGCTGCCGTTATAGGTCGAGGACCCGTTGCCGGTGGCCACGTAGACGGCGCCGGCGCCGTCGACGGCGGGACCGGAGGAGCCCCAGATGGCATCGCCCTTGTCGGTCAGGGCCTGCCAGGCGCTCGTCGAGGATCCGTCCTCGGCCACCGACACGAGCCAGCCCCAGTAGCTGGCGCAGTCGCCGTCGTTGCCGCCGAAGCCGATGAGGACGTGCCCGCCGCTCAGGTTCAGCGCCGGGCGCTGAAGCTGGTTCTCGGGGATGGCGCCGGCGGGGTCGACGTTCTTGGTGAAGAGCTGGGCGCCGGTCGTGGCGCTGTAGGCGATCAGCGTGTGATGCGCGTGGCTGCCGTCCCACTGGTCGGCGACCACGTAGAGGGTGCCGGTGGCGGGATCGACGACCGGGGTCGAGGTGATCCCGACGGTGGGCGTGATGTCGCCGCAGGGCAGCTTCCCCGAGGGCACCGGCGTGCCGGCGCTCATGTGCCACACCACCTGGCCCGTCGTCTCGTTGAGGGCGTACACGTCGTTGCCCTCGGTGGCTACGATCACCAGGCCGTGGTAGACGAGCGGCTCGGCGTAGACGTTGGCGCCCAGGTTGGGCGACGTCCACTCGGCGGCGAAGGGGAGCGGGGTGCTCGCGCTGCTCTGATCGACCCCCGAGCGCCCGGCGTCGGCGTGGTAGGTCGTCCAGTCCGCGCGCGCCGGCGCCGCCCACACGGCGAGCAGCGCACCGAGGACGAGCAGGCATGTCCGCGCCCCAGACTTCACGGCGCCACTCTAGTGCTGCACGCCTGTGCTCGCGTAGGCGGGTGCGTGGCAGGCGAGGCGGTTCGTCACGGATCGGCCTCGCGCGCGTGACGGATCAGTGACGGGATGGGCTACGCGCACCGGTGCCGTCGGGGGCGTCGCGTAGCCTCGGCCGAGGATGCCCCGAGCGACCTCGATTCACGTGTGCACCGACTGCGGGCACGAGAGTGCGCGGTGGTCCGGGCAATGCCCGGGCTGCGGCGAGTGGAACACGCTCCTCGAGGAGGCGCGGGCGCCGGCGCCGGGCCGGCGCGGACCCGGCGGAGCGGGCGGAGCGCGCGCGGCGGCGGTCGCGCCCGTGGCCCTCGGCGCCGTCGCCGCCGAGGAGCACCGTCGCCTCTCGACCGGGGTGGGCGAGCTCGACAACGTGCTCGGCGGCGGCCTCGTTCCCGGCTCGCTCGTCCTCATCGGCGGCGCCCCGGGGATCGGCAAGTCGACGCTGACGACGATGGCGCTCGCCAACCTCGCCGCCGCGGGCCGGCGGACCCTCTACGTCTCCGCCGAGGAGTCGGCGGCGCAGATTCGCCTGCGCGCCGAGCGCCTGACCGAGGCCGCGGCGCTCGAGATCCCCGTCATCGCCGAGACCGCGCTCGCGACCGTGTGCGCCACCCTCGAGCACGTGCGCCCCGAGGTCTGCGTCATCGACTCGGTGCAGACCCTCCACGCCGCCGAGCTCACGGGCGCGCCGGGCTCGGTCGGCCAGGTGCGCGAGGTCGCGACCGCGGTGATGCGCATCGCCAAGGAGCTGGGAATCGCCGTGCTCCTCGTCGGCCACGTGACCAAGGACGGAGCCCTGGCGGGACCGCGCGTGCTCGAGCACCTCGTCGACTGCGTGCTCCAATTCGAGGGCGAGCGCGAGCGCACCTACCGCACCGTGCGGGCGGTCAAGAACCGCTTCGGCTCGACCAACGAGGCCGCCGTGTTCGAGATGCGCGACGATGGCCTCGTCGAGGTTCTCGACGCCTCGGCGCGCTTCGTGGCCGAGGCGACCCGCGCCCCGGGCAGCGTCGTCCTGTGCTCGATGGAGGGCTCGCGGCCGCTCCTCGTCGAGGTGCAGGCGCTCGTCGCGCGCTCCGAGCTCGTGCCGCCGCGCCGCGTGGTCTCGGGCCTTGACCGTAACCGCGTCGCCCTCGTGCTCGCCGTCCTCGGCCGCCACGCGGGGATCGGGCTCGGCGCCTCGGACGTGTTCGTCAACGTCGTCGGCGGGATCAGGATCGAGGAGCCGGGCGTCGACCTCGCGGTCGCCCTGGCGGTGGCCAGCGCCGCGCGCGGCGTGCCCCTGAGCGCTCCCGGCGAGCCCCCGCTCGCGTGCTTCGGGGAGCTCGGGCTCACCGGCGAGCTGCGCACCGTCGCCCACCCCGACCGCCGCCTGGGGGAGGCCGCCAAGTTCGGACTCGAAGCGGTGCTCGAGCCCGTTTCGTGCCCCACCCTGCGCGCGGCGCTGGCCGCCGCCCTCGGGCGCGCCCGGCCCGCGGTCGCCGCGTGAGGGGAGAGCGACGCGCGCGTGAGCAAGCCGCGACGCGGCCGGGGCGTTCCCGCGATAACCCCGGCCACACGGGGGCGAAGCACGACCGCGCGCCACCGGGACGTTATCGCGATAACCCCGGCCAGACCGGCCCGTGACTTGAGCGCGCGCCACCGGGGTTATCGAGGTGAAAACCGAGTAAAATCGGCCTTCATGGCGTCGCGATCCGGGGAAGAGCTCAAAGAGGAGCTCGAATCTCGACAGGAGCCCCGGCTGGTCAGAG
>DASZKU010000125.1:0-5144 GCA_035552815.1 Solirubrobacteraceae bacterium
CTCCTCGGTCGCGGGCCGCGTGTGCGGGTGGGGGGTCACCCTCTACTGCGCGACGAAGTGGGCCCAGGAGGGCTTCGGCGAGGGCATGGCCCAGGAGCTCGCCCCCTTCGGCATCCAGTCGATCCTCGTCGAGCCGGGGATGATCAAGACCGAGCGCTGGGCCGAGCACCGCGGCACGGCCGCGGGCGCCGATGACCGCTCGAGTCCGTACTACCGGCTGTTCTGGGCCAGCGAGGCGATCGCCGACAAGATCGTCGAGCGCTCGCCCACCCGACCCGAGGACGTCGGGCGCGTCATCCTCACGGCCCTCACGGCCGAGGATCCGAAGCTCCGCTACGTCGTCGGCCGGGGGGCGAAGGTCGTCATCGCCCTCCGCCGCCACCTCCCGCCGCGCCTGTTCGAGCGCCTCTACTTCGGTGGTCACATCCGCCGTCTGGACCGCCGTGCCGGCGCCGCGAGACCCGAGCGCTCGGTGGAGGCGGTGCGGTGAGCCGGCGGTTTCTGATCACCCTGTGGCCCTTCACCGGCCATCTGCTTCCGCAGATCGCCATCGCCAGCGCCCTGCGCGAGCGCGGCCACGAGGTCGCCTTTTACAGCGGCGAGGCCGCGCGCGCCACGATCGAGGAGCACGGCTTCACCTTCTTCGCCTTCGACCGGCTCGATCAGGAGCGCGGCTTCGCCACCATGCGCGCCGTCGACACCGGCGACCGTCGGCGGGGCGCGGGGCGGCGGATGATGCCGGTCCTGCGTGACTGGCTCGTCGAGACGGTCTCCGACCAGGTCAACGACATCCTCGCCGTGGTCGAGGCGTGGCAGCCCGATGCGATCGCAACCGACCTCTCGCTCTGGGGCTCGGTGGCGGTGCTCCCCGATCTCGTCTCGGTGCCGGTGGCGCTCTCCTCGACCTTCATGGGCCCGCTCATCCCCGGCCCCGACGCGCCCGCCTTCGGGTTCGGCCTGCGCCCACCGCGACGGCCGGCAATGCGCCTGCTCCACCGCGGCGTGACGGGCCTGATCGAGCTCGCCGGAGCGCCGCTGCGACGCCGGCTCGACGAGGTCCGGGCCGGCTTCGGGCTCGGCCCGCTGGGTGAATCTGTCAACCGCCACACCGCGCGCCTGCCCCTCTACCTGGTCGGCAACATCCCCGAGCTCGACTACGGGCGCCACGATCTGCCGCCAAGCGTTCACTACCTCGGCAACTGCATCTGGTACCCCGACCGCCCCGAGTCCGAGGGCGAGACGACGGCGGCGTGGCTGGGGAGGATCCCGACCGGGCGTCCCTGGGTCCACGTGTGCGAGAGCACGCTCGCCTTCGGCGACCCCTTCCTCCTACGCACGGCCGTCGCGGCGCTGGCCCACCAGCCCGTCGAGCTGGTCGTCGCGGTCGGGAGCGAGCGCGATCCGGCCGCGCCCGGCTTCGACGTGAGCGCCCCCAACGTCCACGTCACCCGCTGGGTCCACCACGGCGCGCTCCTCCCCCGCTGCGCGGCGATGATCACCGTCGGCGGCAAGGCCACCGTGCTGGCGGCGGCGGAGGCGGGCGTCCCCATGGTTGTCGTCCCGACGACCTGGGACAAGCCGGACAACGCCCGGCGCGTCACCGAGGCCGGTCTCGGCGTGAGCGTGCCGGCCCGCGCCTGCACCCCGGCGCGTCTCCGCACCGCTGTCCGGCAGGTCCTCTACCAGCCCCGCTTCCGAGCCTCGGCCCGGCGCATCGCCGAGGCCCTCGACCGCGCGCCCGGTCCCGACCGAGCCGCCGAGCTCCTCGAGGGTCTAGCCGGCGGCGTCGCCGTCCGCCCCGCTCTGACCCTGGCGAGCGGAGGGGCACGATGACCGTCATCAGCGCCACGAGCGCCGAGCTCGGGGCGGCCGATCCGTTCGACTTTCCGATGGCGGCGGACGCTCCCACCCGGCCCCGGGCCCTCTCGTACGTAGGCCGCTGGGGCCGGGCTCGCCGCTGGCTCGGGCGCGACGTCCGGCGCGTGCTTGACATCGGTTGCTCGTTCGGCTACGGGTCGGCGGCGGTGGCGGCGGGGGGATTTGCGACCCGCCCGGCCCGAGTCGTCATCGGGGTTGAGCGCGACCGCGACCACCTCGCGATGGCCGCGCGCCACTTCCCGTGGATCCCGATTCTCGACGCCGACGCGACCGCGCTCCCGATTCCGGATGGCTGCGCCGACGCCGTCCTCCTGCTCGACGTGATCGAGCACATCGCCCGGCCCGAGCTCGTCCTCGACGAGGCCCAGCGCGTCCTGCGCCCGGGGGGCACCGTCGTCGTGAGCGTCCCCCATCACAGCCCGTTGAGCCGGCTCGACGCGCTCAATCTCTATTCGTCGTTGCGCCGCCGCTATCCCTCGCTGCCGCCGCTCGAGCCGGCCACCGAGTCAGACGGCGGGCCGCACCGCCACTACACGGCGAGCGAGCTGACCGAGCTCCTGGCTCCGCGCTTCACCGTCGACGCGGTCGCGCGCACCGGGTTGGGGCTCCAGGAGCTCGTCGCTCTCGGTGCCGCCGTCGTACGCGTGGGACTGCGGGCGCCGCGCCTCGCGCGGTTGCTCGGGCCCCTGCACCTACTCGTCTACATCCTCGATGACCTCCTCCCGACCGGCCCCCTCGCCTACCACCTGGCCGTCCGCGCGCGCGCTCCGGGGGCGGCGTGAGCCCCCGCGTCCTCTTCTGCTGCTGGCCCTTCGAGGGGCACGTGTTCCCCCAGCTCAGCATCGCCCTGGCCGTGCGCGAGCGGGGCGGCGAGGCCGCCTTCTTCACCGAGCGCGAGTTCGGAGCCGTCGTCAAGCGCGAAGGCGTGCCCCTGTTCGGCTTTGAGCGTGTCGAGGGCGCCTGGCGCCAGGTGCGCGCGCGCGAGCGCGCCGTCGGCGGGCGCCGGCAGTCGCTGCGCGTCGCCCACCAGGCCTTCCGCCGGTGGCTCGTCGAGACCATCCCCGACCAGGTCGAAGACCTCCGGGCCGTGATCGCGGAGTGGGAGCCCGACGTGATCGTCACCGACGCCTCGATGTGGGGACCGAGCCTGATCCTTCGCGAGTCCGAGCCGATCCCGGTCGCGCTCGCCTCTCCGCTCATCTACGCCGCCATCCCCGGCCCCGACGCCGGGCCACCCGGCTCCGGCCTCGCCCCCGCCGTCGACGCCCGCGGGCGGATGATCGCCTGGGGCGTGACCCGCGCCACGGAGGTCGTCGCGCGCGGCGTGCGCCGCCGGATCGACGAGCTGCGCGCGGGCTATGGCCTCGCGCCCATGGGCTGCGGGGTTAACGAGCACTTAGGACGCCTGCCTCTGTATCTCGTGCTCAGCATTCCCGAGCTCGACTACCAGCGCTGGGATCTCCCGTCCGGCGTCCGTTACGTCGGCCCCTGTCTATGGCACCCGCCCCAGCCGGTGGACACGAGCGCGTGGCTCGATGCGCTCCCAGCCGACCAGCCGTGGGTGCACGTCACCGACGGGACTTCGCATTTCCAGGACCCGTTCGTCCTGCGCGCCGCCGTGCAGGGATTGTCGGGCACAGCCATGGAGGTGATCGTCACCCACGGTCGCGAGCGGCGCCGGGAGGAGTTCGCCCCCGGTCCGGTCGCGCCCAACATCCACTTCACGACATGGGTCAGCCACGATGCCCTGCTCCCGCGCTGCGCCGCGCTGGTTACCACCGGCGGCGCGGGTTCGACCATGGCCGGGGTCCGGGCCGGGATCCCGCTCGTGCTCGTGCCCACCACGTGGGACAAGCCCGACAATGCCCGGCGCGTGGCCGAGGCCGGCGCAGCGGTAATCGTTAGACCAAGAAAGTGCTCACCGCAGCGGCTACGAGCGGCGGTCGAGGAGGTACTGAGCGACCCCGGTTACCGTCAGGCTGCCCAGGAGTATGCGAAGAAATTAGCTGCGGCGCCCGGACCCGGCGGCGCCGCCGAGCTGATCGAGGAGCTGGCGCGTCCGCGACGCCAATTAGTTACAGTACGCGCCGCATGAGGAGCAGGGGAAACCTCTTCAGTCGCAGGAGGCTCGTAACGCTTGCGATCCTCACCGTTGTGTCAACCTCGGGGATGCTCGCCGTCTCCGGCGTGGCCAGCAGCGCCCCGATCGCCTCGGGGACGCCCGGTGTCAGCATCCTCGCCCAGAACGGCTTCGGCGATCGCAACAACAGCTACGCATGGGCCATGGGCTGGTATCGCGGGAAGCTCTACGTCGGTACCGGGCGCGACGAGCTCTGTGTCGAGAACGAGATCGTTCAGTTCTACTTCCCCAGCACCAGGCAATACTCGACCAATCCGAGCCCCAACGTCAGTTGCCCGCGCAACCCGTACCGCATGTCGCTCCAGGCTCAGATCTGGCAGTACACGCCGCCCGGCACGACGACGACCACGACGACCACGACCACGCCCCAGGGCAAGCGGACGACCTCGACCACCGCCCCGAGCGCGAGCAAGTGGAAGCGGGTGTATAGGTCGCCGCTGATCAGGAACCCGATGGCCAAGGGCAGGCGGGTGGCCCGGGATGAGGCCTATCGCGGCATGGTCGTGTGGCGCAGCCCCAAGGGTAAGCAGGCCCTCTTCGCCGCCGGGGTATCCCCCGACGAGTACCTACCGCCGCTGCTGAGGAGCCACCCGCCCGTGCTCATGCGCACCTTCGATGGGGTGCACTGGCAGACCCTGCACATGCCTTCGGTCGTGGTGCACTTCCCCAACGGCAACGACCGCCCGATGGGCTTCCGGTCGCTGATGGTGTGGCGCCACCACCTGTTCGTGACGGCGACCCCGGACATCACCGGCGACGGGGCGCTGATGGAGGTCACCAGGCCGTGGTCGGAGCACCCGGGCCTGCGCCAGGTCAGCGGACCTCAGTACGACATCTTCGAAGTCCAGACCTTCGACGGCGGTCTCTACATCGGCACCGGCAACAAGCAGGTCGGCTACGGCGTGTACCGGACCTTCGCCTATCAGCGAGGCGGCGCCTTCACCTTCCATCAGGTCGTAGGCGACGGCGCCGGCCGCGGAACTCAAGTCAACTCGGTCGTCTCCATGCACGTGTATCGCAACGAGCTCTACGTCGGCTCGAGCGGCTGGTACAACCAGGGCACGATCCCGGTGTCGGAGCTGATCCGGATCTCCCGCCGCGGACACTGGCAGCTGGTGGTGGGAAA
>DASZKU010000126.1:0-21748 GCA_035552815.1 Solirubrobacteraceae bacterium
GGAGGCTGCGCTCGTGCCCGCTTGGCATCCGCAGGCGCCTGAGGCGTGGGCGTCATTGCAGCAGTCGGCCTTGGCGTCGGGCTCGCAGCAGGTCGCCTGGGCGCTGGCGCCACAGCACGCTGCTGTCGCTGATCTGTGGGCGCGGATGATCGCGGAGGAGGCGTGCTCGTGGACTTGATGGGTCGGTCGGATCTCGATCCCGTCGAAGCCCGCGGCGGTAAGGATCTCGCGGAACTCGGATTCGGTGAGCGCGCCGGCGATGCAGCCGGTCCACGCGGCGATGTCGGCTTTGGTCTCATCGCTCATGCCGGGGTCGGCGATCACGTCCGAGATCGCGAAGCGACCGCCGGGGCGCAGGACGCGTGCGGCCTCGGCGATCGTCTTCGGCTTATCGCCCGAGAGGTTGATAACGCAGTTGGAGATGACGACGTCGACGCTCGCGTCCGGGAGCGGCATGTCCTCGAGGTAGCCCTTGACGAACTCGACATTCGTGACGCCGGCCTCTCGCGCGTTGGCGCGCGCGAGGTCGAGCATCTCGTCGGTCATGTCGAGCCCGATCGCTCTGCCGGTTGGCGCGACCCGGCGCGCGCTGATCAATACGTCGGCGCCGGCGCCGGAACCGAGGTCGAGGACCGTCTCGCCGGTGCGCAGGTCTGCGACCGCGGTCGGGACGCCGCAACCGAGCGACGCGTTGATCGCTGTGTCGGGCGCCTCGTCGCGGCTGCTCTGGTCATAGAGGTCGGCGCCGAACACGCCGGTGTGATCGGCTGGGCTGCAGTTGATCGCATCCGCGCCGCAGCAGCGGGCGTCGGTCTCGACCGCGCGGGACCCCTCGTGGCCGCCGCGGGCCGCGGCCGCGGCGGTGGCGGTGGCGGCCTGGGCGTAGCGCTTGCGAACGGCTTCGCGGATGTTGGTCAGCTCAGCCATGCGGAGAGCTCCTCGAGCGCGTCGGGTGTGACGTAGTAGTAGGCCCATAGCCCTTCGCGTTCGGAGCCGACGATCCCGGCTTGACGGAGGACCTTGAGGTGGTGGGACACGGTTGGCTGGGAGAGGTCGAAGAGGGGCACGAGCTCGCAGACGCAGACCTTGCCGGCGTGCTTGCGCAGGACGTCGACGAGCTGGAGGCGGACGGGGTCGCCGAGCGCTTTGGCGATCGTCGCCATCCGCTGTGCCTGTTCGCGTTCGACGTCGGGGTAGACGACCGGCTGGCAGCACGGCTCGCCGGGCGCGCGCTTGGTCTTCGGGGTGAGCTCCAGATCGACGGCCATCGATGTACGTGTACCGATTGAACTCAAGGTTGTCAATGCGTAGACTGAGTTCGAGCTGCTCGTGAATCGGATCGCCGTCATCACCGACATCCACGGCAACCTGCCCGCGCTCGAAGCGAGCCTCGAGGCGATCGAGGCGATCGGCGTCGATCGGATCTACTGCGGCGGCGATCTCGTGGGCTACGGCCCGTACCCCAACGAGGTATGCGGGCTGATCAAGGAGCGGGGGATCGCGACGATCTACGGCAACTACGACTACGCGATCGGCCGCGAACTCGACGACTGCGGCTGCGCGTACGTGACCCAGCACGATCGCGAGCTTGGACAGCAGTCGGTCGCGTGGACGCTCGCCCACACCGACCAGCAGTCGAAGGACTTCATGCGTGAGCTGCCGTTCGATCTGCGCTTCGAGCTCGGGGACGTCCCGATCCATCTCGTGCACGGGTCGCCTCGGAAGGTCAACGAGTATCTGTTCGAGGATAAGCCCGCGAGCCTGTACGAGCGGCTCGCGGTCGCCGAGGAAGCCCGGGTGCTCGTGTTCGGGCACACACACAAGCCGTGGATCCACACCTACGGCGGGGTGCTGTTCGTGAACTGCGGGTCGGTGGGCAAGCCCAAGGACGGCGACCCGCGCGCCGCCTTCACCGTCCTCGAGCTCGACCCCTCAGGCGAGGTTCAGGTATCGATCGAGCGAGTCCCCTATGACGCTGCGGCAGTCGCGCGCGAGGTCGCGGCCGTGGGGCTACCTGGCGAGTACGCCGAGAAGCTCGTCGCCGCCGCGTAACGAATGGACCGGACCCTCTCCCGCCGCGTACTCGCGGAGCTGCTTGGCTCGGCGTTCCTCGCGGCGATCGTCATCGGTTCGGGGATCGCGGCGCAGGAGCTCTCACCCGGGAACATCGGCCTTGAGCTGCTCGAGAACGCCGCTGCCACGGCAGCCGGGCTGTTCGCGATCATCCTCATGTTCGGACCCGTGTCGGGAGCGCACTTCAATCCCGTCGTGTCCTTGGTCGACGCGAGCTTCGGCGGCCTCTCACGACGTGACGTGCTCGCTTACATCCCCGCCCAGATCGCCGGCTGCATTCTCGGCGCCCTCGTCGCTAACGGCATGTTCGCCCTGTCGCTGGTGACGATCTCCACCAAGCACCGCGCCACTTCCGCCCACTTCCTATCGGAAGCGATCGCCACCCTTGGACTGCTCCTGGTCATCTTCTCGCTCGCCCGCACCAGACGCGGCGCCAGCGCGCCCGCAGCCGTCGGCGCGTACATCGGCGCCGCCTACTTCTTCACCAGCTCCACCAGCTTCGCGAACCCGGCGATCAGCATCGGGCGGGTGTTCTCCAACACCTTCGCCGGCATCGCGCCTGCGGCCGTCCCGAGCTTCATCGTCGCGCAGCTGATCGGCGGCACCGTGGCCATCGCCACGATCAGGACGCTCTACCCCCACGTCACCCCCGAACAAGCCGCTGACGTCGTCCTACCCCACGCCGACAGAGACCCCGACTCCGTCTGACACGGGTGTGACGCTGGCCGGCGCGGCGAACTTGGGACGGGGATCGGGCGCGGATTTGAGGCATGATCCAGCGGTGCTCGCCGTCTACGCCTCCGAGATCGATCCTGAGGACCCCCTGCGCGGGCTGAGCGTCGGCGAACGCCCGGAGCCCGAGGTCCCGCACGGGTGGACGACGGTGGCCGTCAAGGCCGCGTCGCTCAACCATCACGACCTCTGGTCGCTGCGCGGCGTCGGCTTGGGTGAGGACCGCCTGCCGATGATCCTCGGCTGCGACGCCGCCGGGCTCGACGAAGCGGGCAACGAGGTCGTCGTCCACGCCGTCATCACCAGCGACTCATGGCGCGGGGACGAAACCCTCGATCCGAAGCGCTCGCTGCTCTCCGAGCGCTACCAGGGCGCGCTCGCCGAGCGCGTCGCCGTCCCTCGCCGCAACCTCGTCCCCAAGCCGCCCGAGCTCTCCTTCGAGGAGGCCGCGTGCCTGCCCACGGCATGGCTCACCGCCTACCGCATGCTCTTCACGCGCGGGCGCGTAGTTCCCGGAATGACCGTCCTCGTCCAGGGCGCCACCGGCGGGGTGGCGAGCGCGCTCACCGTGCTCGCGCGCGCGGCGGGCGCGCGCGTGTGGGTGACGAGTCGCTCGGAGGAGAAGCGCGCCCAGGCCCTCGAGCTCGGCGCCGACGCGGCCTTCGAGTCCGGCGAGCGCCTCCCCGAGCGCGTCGATGCCGTGATGGAGACGGTGGGCAAGGCCACCTGGGGTCACTCGATCCGCTCGCTCAAGCCCGGGGGGACCCTCGTCATCTCCGGGGCGACCTCGGGCGACGCCGCCCCCGCCGAGCTCACACGCATCTTCTTCCTCCAGCTCTCGGTCGTCGGCTCGACCATGGGCACGCGCGACGAGCTCGAGCGGCTCATCCGCTTGTGCGTCGAGCGCGACGTCCGCCCGGCGATCGACACGATCCTCCCGCTCGCCGAGGCCGCCGAGGGCTTCCGGGCCCTGCTCGACGGCGACGTCGTCGGGAAGATCGTGTTTTCCGCTTAGCGCCGCCGCGACTACGACAGGGGCTGGGTCAGGTCGTACATGGTCTGCCCGCCGATGCTCACGGCCTTGTAGTGGGCCTTGACCCAGGCGGTGATCGCACTCGTGCTCGAGCCGCCGCCAGGCCCACCGGCCGCGCCGGCCGCACCGCCCACACGGGCCGCACCGGCCGCACCGCTCGTACCGGCCGCACCGCCCGCGCGTCCGCCCCCGGCGAAGCCGCCACTCGGCGGACCACCGCTCGGCGCGCCACCGCTCGGCGCACCGCTCGGCGCACCGCCGCGCGCCGCGCCGCCACCGCCGCCGGGACCCCCGCTCGAGGCGATGTAGTAGTGGATATCGCCGGCGGCCACGTACTGCTTGAACTGCGCGAGGGTGAGGTTGCCGCCCTGGTTGTTGAAGCCGCCGATGGCCATGACGGGCGCGCCGCCGGTGGCGAGCTCGAGCGAGGCCGCGTTCTGCGACCCCGAGGTCGCCGCCACCCAGCGGTAGCGGGAGCTCCCGGACTCGAGCGCCTTGACGAGGGCGGTGCTCACGCTCGCGCCCTGGCCGAATCCGCCGCCGAAGCGGCCATCGGAGCTCGGGCCCGCGGAGGGCACCGAGCCGCCGTGCGGAGTGGTGATCGTCTGCGCCGAGTAGGCGACCGGCCCGGCCAGGCACGCCACCGCGGTGAGCACCGCGGTGGCCACGGCGACCCTGCGTCCGAGCCGGCGCAGGGCGGGAGCGGCGAGGAGTCCGGCCACCGCCGCCACCCCGGCGATGAGAACGACCACGCGCAGCCACGGCTGCCAACCCGGCGTGCGGTCGAGGAGGATCCACGACCACACCGCGGTGAGGAGCACGGTGGCGGCCATCACCGCCCGCGCCGCGATGGTGGCGCGAGCGCGCCAGAGCACGCTCCCGGTGATGGCCACGAGGGCGGCGATGGCGGGAGCCAGAGCGACGGTGTAGTAGGTGTGGATGACGCCGCTGCTCATGCTGAACACGAGGCCGCTGACGATGAGCCAGCCCCCCCACAGGAGCATCGCCGCCCGCGTGCGGTCGGTACGCGGCGCGCGCCTGCTCACCCACAGGCCGGCGAGGAGGGCGACGAGGGCGGCGGGGAGGAGCCACGAGGCCTGCCCGCCCATGAGGTCGTTGAACAGGCGCAGAATCCCGGTCGAGCCGCTGAAGTTGGCGCCCCCGCCACCGCCGCCTCCGCCTCCGCCTCCGCCTCCGCCCGGCCCGCTGGCGCCGAAGATCCGGCCCAGGCCGTTGTAGCCGACGATGAGATTGAGGATGCTGTTGTCGGGCGAGCCGTCGATGAAGGGCCGCGAGCCCGCCGGCCACAGAGCGACGATCGCCACCCACCATCCGGCGCTCACGATGATGGCGAGCCCTCCCGCCGCCATCTGCCCGAGCCGCCGGCGCAACCCGGTGGGGGCGGCGACCAGGTAGACGAGAGCGAAGGCGGGCAGGACCAGCAATGCCTGCCCCATCTTGGCCAGGAAGGCGAAGCCGATCATCGTCCCGGCGGCGATGACCCAGCGCGTCGAGGCGTGCTCGAGCGCCCGGACCAGGCAGTAGGCGCCGGCGACGAGGAGGAGGACGAGGAGAGCGTCGGGATTGTTAAAGCGGAACATGAGCGCCGCGACCGGAGTGACGGCGAGCATGAGCCCGGCGAGCAGGCCCGCGCCTTCCCCGAACCAGCGCTTGACGGCGGCGTAGAGCAGGGCGACGGCGGCGACGCCTTCGAGCGCCTGGGGGACGAGCATGCTCCAGCTGCTGAACCCGAAGATCCGCCCCGAGAGTGACATCACCCACAGGGAGGCCGGGGGCTTGTCGACGGTGATGAAGCTCGATGAATCGATCGAGCCGAAGAACAACGCCTTCCAGCTCTTCGTTCCCGCCTGGACGGCGGCGGCGTAGAAGCTGTTCGCGCTGCCCGAGGCGCTCAGGTCCCAGATGTAGGCGGCGGCGGTGCAGAGGAGGAGGGCGATGAGCGCGGGACGGACCCAGCGACCCTCGCCGGAGCGTTGCCGGGTCGGCGTGTGGCGGTCGGCGGCGGGCGGGACCGCGGCGGAGCGCTTCGTGATCGGGCGTTCGAGGAGGGTTGTCGAGTTCATGGCCGGACAGCCTGCTCGTCGCCGATAAGAGCCACTGACGATCGGGCTAAGAACATCGTCTGAGCCGAGCGCGGCCAACTAATACGTTTCTCTTACTCGGGCTTCCTAACGTCGCCGGCAGGCGCGACCCCTGCCGGACGTTCGCGCACTACGTGCGGTCGGGCCGCCCCCCCGCCGGCCCGGCCGCACACCCTCGACAGTGAGTTCTCCGCACCAGGCGCGTCATAAGAGATACCCCCCAAGCGTGCAGCGCGGCCCAAGGCGACCGTAGTGGCTTCGGTGGCCTCGGACACCATTGTCGCGACTGCCAGCGCGGTCGGGCCGTCCCCCGGCGGCCCGACCGCACACTACGTCGCCAGCTGGTCGAACAACCAGGCGGCGTGATCCATCAGCCGCTCGATCGGGAACCGGTCGGGATCGGTGAGGGTCAGGCGCGCCGCCTCGTCGGCGAGAGCCGAGAGCGTACGGGCGGTGAGGATGGGATCGGGCGTCTCGCGCCCGGGAGCGAGGCCGGGGCGCACGAGGTCGGCGAGCACGGCGAGGACGGCATCGCGGCCCTGGCCGATCTGCTCGCGGAGCGTCTCCGGGGCACCCTCCTGGGGCATGAGGACCAGGCGCCAGGTCACCGGGTCGCCATTGACCGCTTCGAGGTAGCCGCGCAGCGCCCCCAGGAGCATCTCGCGCGAGCTCCCGTGCCAGGTGGGCGGCGGGAGGATCCGCGCGAGCTGAGCGCGGGCGCGGGCGGTCTCGCGCGCGAGCATGGCCTCGAGGAGACCGCCGAGATCGCCCCAATGCCCGTAGACGACGGGGCGGGTGATCCCCGCGCGGCGGGCGACGGCCTCGATCGACACGGCGTGGAACCCCGCCTCGCCGACGATCGCCTTGGTCACGTCGAGGAGCTGTTCGCGCCGCTCGGCGCCGGTCATGCGGGGCTGGGGTCGCGGGGTCACGGACATGCGGCTTGACGCCGCAGCTTACACTAGTGTAAGTTACGTTGGCGTAAGTTAGATCGAGGGAGCCCGATGACCATCACCGACGCCACCGACGCCACCGACACCACCGACGCCACCGAGCAGCCGCCCCCGCCCGAGCGCGTCGACATCGCCGTCGTCGGCGCCGGCTTCTCCGGCCTGGCCATGGCCGTCGCGCTCAAGCGCTCGGGGCGCGAGGACTTCGTCATCCTCGAGCGCGCCGGCGAGGTGGGCGGGACCTGGCGCGATAACTCCTATCCCGGCTGCGCCTGCGACGTCCCCAGCCACCTGTACTCGTTCTCCTTCGCCCCCAATCCCCACTGGACCTCGACCTTCTCCCCCCAGGCGGAGATCAACACCTACCTGCGCCGCGTGGCCGAGGAGCAGGGAGTCCTCCCGCACGTGCGCTTCGGGTGCGAGCTCGAAGACGCCGAGTGGGACGGCGAGGGGCAGCGCTGGCGCCTGCGCACCTCGACCGGGCCGGTCAGTGCCCGCGTCCTCATCACCGCGGCGGGACCGCTGAGCGAGCCGGCGATTCCCGGCATCCCCGGCCTGGCGGACTTCGAGGGGACGGTCTTCCACTCCGCCACCTGGAACCACGAACACGACCTCACCGGCGAGCGCGTGGCGGTCATCGGCACGGGCGCGAGCGCGATCCAGTTCGTTCCCCAGATCCAGCCCCGGGTGAGCAAGCTCCACCTCTTCCAGCGCACCGCGCCCTGGGTCATGCCGCGCCCCGACCGTAAGCTCACGCGCCTCGAGCGCCTCCTCTACCGCCGCGTGCCCCTCGCCCAGCGCGCGATGCGGGAGGTCATCTACCGGGGACGCGAGCTCTACGCCCTTCCCCTGTTGCGCGTCGCCCTCTCGCCCGTGGTGGGCGTGGTGGCGCGGCGCCATCTCGCCCGCCAGGTCCCCGACGAGGGACTGCGCGCGAAGCTCACCCCCTCCTACGCCCCCGGCTGCAAGCGCATCCTCGTCTCCAACGACTACCTCCCCTCCCTGAGCAGGTCCAACGTCGAGGTCGTCTCCGAGGCGATCAGGGAGATCACCCCCGGTGCTATCGTCGCCAGCGATGGGAGTGAGCGCCCCGTCGACACCATCATCCTCGGTACCGGCTTCCATGTCACCGACGTGGCCATCGCCGTGCACGTGCGCGGCAGCGACGGCCGCTCGCTCGCCGAGCACTGGGGGGGCAGCCTGTCAGCTCACCGCGGGACGACCGTCGCCGGCTTTCCCAACCTGTTCCTTCTCCTCGGCCCGAACACCGGGCTCGGGCACACCTCCGTGGTCGTCATGGCCGAGGCGCAGGTCGCCTACGTCGAGCATGCCCTCGACTACATGGACTCCGAGCACGTCACCGCCGTCGAGCCACGTCCGGAGGCGCAGAGCGAGTGGAATGCCGAGGTCCAGCGGCGCATGAAGAACACCGTGTGGACGGCGGGCGGCTGTCAGAGCTGGTACCTGGACAGCAAGGGCCTGAACACAACCCTGTGGCCCGACTTCACCTTCCGCTTCCGCCATGCCCTGAGCCGCTTCGACCCCGCCGAGTACCGGCTCACCGCAGGCCGGGTCCCCGAGCCCGCGCCCACCGAGGTCGCGGCATGAACGCCCGCGTCATCATCACCGGCGCGGCGAGCGGGATCGGCGCCGCCACCGCCGCCGCCCTGCGCGACCGCGACGCCGAGGTCATCGGCCTCGACCTCAACGCCGAGGGCAAGGACATCCTCCGCTGCGATGTGCGCGACCAAGCCTCGGTCGACCACGCCGTCGCCGAGGCGATCGCGCGCCTGCGCGGCCTCGACGTGCTCATCAACTGCGCGGGCATCGGCGATCCCCAGAGCGCCGGCGAGCCGCCCGGCGAGGACGCCCTGCGCGTCATCGACGTCAATCTCCTCGGCCCCTGGCGCGTGACCGGGGCTGCCTTCCCCGCCCTGCGCGCCTCGCACGGGCGCGTCATCAACGTCGCCTCGGGACTCGCCCACATGACGGTTCCGCTCGCGCCCGCGTACTGCATGAGCAAGCGCGGCCTCGTCGCCTACTCCGACTCGCTGCGCATCGAGCACGGCGACGAGATCACCGTCACCACCGTGTACCCCGGTTACATCCGCACCCCCATCCACGATGCCGCGGCGGCCAAGGGGCTCAGCCTCGAGGGCTCCGTCCCCGCCGAGAGCGTCGAGGACGCGGCCCGCACCCTCACGAGCGCGGCGCTCGACTCCGCCAAGCGCGACGTCGCCACCACCCGCCTCGGGGAGATCTCCTACGCCCTGCTCCACATCACCCCCCGGCGGCTCGTCGACTGGGCGGTGACGCGGCAGTTCCGGCGCGGCGGCTTCGACGGCTCCGCGCTCGTGACCCGCGCCGAGGAGTGAGCGATTGGCGCTAGGCCCTCGCCGGGTAGCACTCCGACGTGGACCCCAGCGCGACCTGTTGCCTGACCTTCGACGACGGCCCCGATCCCGTGTGGACTCCGCGTGTCCTCGACCGCCTGCGCAGCGCCGGGGCGCGGGCGACCTTCTTCGTCATCGCCGGCAAGGCGAGCGCCCACGGCGACCTCGTCGAGCGCATGCACGACGAGGGGCACGACGTCGAGCTCCACTGCGTCCGCCACGTCCGCCACACCGAGCTCGAGGAGCCCGCCGTGCGCGAGGACACCGAGGAGGGCGTGCGTGCGCTCGAGGCCCTGGGCGCGGGGGTGCGCCGCTGGCGCCCGCCGTGGGGGGTCATCACCGACGCCACGCGCCGGATCGCCGGCGAGCACGCGCTCGAGGTCGTGCGCTGGAACCTCGACACCGAGGACTGGCGCGGGGACCCCGCCGCCCACATGCACGCCCGCGTGGCTCCGGGCCTCGGCGCCGGCTCGGTCGTGCTCATGCACGACGGCATCGGCCCCGGCGCGCTGAGGACGGGGTGCCGCGACACCGTCGAGCTCGTCCCGCGCCTGCTCGAGACCCTCGACGCTCACGGCCTGCGCGCCGTCCCCATGTCGGGGAGCACACTATGAGCATGCGCGCCGTACTCAACGGAAGCCCCGACTCGCTCGACGGGCCGAGCGTCGACGCCGCCCTCTCCCGCATCGCCGCCGCAGCCGACGTCCTCGACCGCCACCCGGCCTTCCCCCACGACGCCTTCGCCGAGCTCGCCCGCGCGGGGATCCTCGGCGCCACGCTCCCCGGGCCGGGACCCGGCGCCGGCAAGGTCCGCTTCGCCGAGGAGCTCCGCCTCGTCCGCGAGGTCTCGCGCGCCGACGGGTCGGTGGGGCGCATCCTCGACGGGCACTACAACGCCGTCGAGCGCCTCACCGTCGCCTGCCCGGACGCCCTCGAGGACGGCGAGCGGGCGCGGATCGCCGCCGGCGAGCTCCTCCTCGGGGTGTGGGGAGCCGACCCCGCGCCCGGCGAGGGCGAGCCCGCGCGCCTGCGCGAGGAGGACGGCGGCCTCACCCTCCACGGGGTCAAGACCTTCTGCTCGGGGGCGGGCGGCGTGCAGCGCGCCCTCGTCGTCGCCCGAGACGAGGCCGGCGAGCGCCGCCTGGCCTACGTCGACGTCACCGAGGGCGTGAGCATCGACCGCTCGTGGTACCGGGGCGAGGGCCTGCGCGCGTCGGAGAGCCACCGGGTCGTGTTCGCGGGCGCGCCGGTGCCGCTCGTGCTCGGCGGCCCCGGCGAGGCGTCGCGCGAGCCCTGGTTCTCCCGCGACGCGATCCGCACGAGCGCGACGTGGGCGGGCATCGCCGACAGCGTCTTCGCCGCCGCGCTCTCCTACCTGGGTGAGCGCGGCGGGCCCACCGACATCGTCGCCCTCGCCGCCGGCCGGATGGCCGTGGCCCGCGGGACCATCGACCGCTGGCTCGAGCACGCCGCTCCGCGCGCCGACGCCGCCGCGCGCGCCGACACCCGCGCCGACACCGCCGCCCACGCCGCGGCCGCCGCGCGTCCGGATGCCCCCGAGCACGGCGAGCCGCTCGCCGTCACCGCGATCGAGGCCCGCTGGGCGATCGCCGCCGCCGCCCGCGAGCTCGCCGCCGAGGCGGCGCTGGCCTCGGGCTCCCGCCCCCTGGCCACCGGCGGGGCCCTGTCGCGCGGGCGCCGCGACCTCGATCTCTTCCTCCTCCAGCACCGGCTCGAACCGCTGCTCGCGCGCTACGGTGCCGCGATGATCAGCGAAGGCGAGGGCAGGTGAGCGAGGTCGTGCCGCGGCCGCGGGTCGGGCGCGAATTCTTCGAGGATCTGTACGCCGGCTCCGAGGATCCCTGGGGCTTCGCCACCAGCGACTACGAGCGCGAGAAGTACGCCGACACGCTCGCGGCGCTCGGCGACGAGCACTTTCCCCGCGCCCTGGAGGTGGGCTGCTCGATCGGGGTGTTCACCGAGCAGCTCGCCGAGCGCTGCCACGAGCTCGTGGGGATCGACGTCTCCGCGCGCGCTCTCGGGCGCGCCCGCGAGCGCCTGCGCGACCGCCCCGGGGTGCGCCTCGAGCGCCTGACCTTCCCCGAGGAGACGGCGCCCGGGCCGTGGGACCTCGTGGTGTGCTCCGAGGTCCTCTATTACCTCGACGAGGACGCCTTCGCCCTCGCCGTCGAGCGCCTGCGCGCCGGCCTCGAGGACGGGGCGACGGTGCTCGCCGTGCACTGGCGCCCGGCCACGAGCACCTATCCCCTGCGCGGCGACGAGGTGCACGACCGCCTGCGCGCCGAGCTCGGCGACTGGCACGCGTTCGACGGGCGCCGCCCGCGCTACCGCCTCGACCGCTTCGAGGGACGCTGATGGCGCCGCGGCGGGTCGTCATCATCGGCGCCGGACCGGCCGGGCTGGCGGCCGCTCGGGGCTACCGCGACGCGGGCGGCGAGGGGACCGTCACCCTGATCGGGGCCGAGCCCCACCTCCCATACCAGCGCCCGCCCCTGACCAAGGAGTTCCTGCGCGGCGAGCTCGAGCGCACCGAGCTCGCCCTCGAGGAGGCGAGCTGGTTCGCCGAGCGCTCGGTCGAGCTCCGCCTGGGCACGAGCGCCCGGGAGATCGATCCGGTGGGCGGCGAGGTGCGGCTCGCCGACGGGGAGTCGGTGACCGCCGACGCCTGCGTCCTCACCACCGGCTCGCGGCCCCAGCGCCTTCCCGTGCCCGGCGCCGACCACGAGGACGTGCTCGAGATCCGCCTGCTCGGTGACTCAGAGCGCCTGATCGAACGCGCCCGGAGCGCCGCCAGCGCCGTGGTCATCGGCTCGGGCTTCATCGGCTGCGAGGCGGCCGCCTCGCTGGCCATGCGCGGCCTCGCGGTGACCCTCGTCACCATCGAGCCCGTCCCTCAGGCCGAGCGGCTGGGACCCCAGGCCGGCGACCGTATTGCCGGCTGGTTGCGCGGGGCGGGCGTGACCCTGGTCCTCGAGGCCGAGGTGCAGGAGATCGAGGATGCCCGCCGGGTGCGCGTGGCGAGCGGCCCCGAGCTCGACGGCGACGTCGTGCTCATGGCCTCGGGGGTCGTCCCCAACGGGGAGCTCGCCGCCTCCATCGGGCTCGAGCTCCACGACGGGGCGGTGCCCGTGGACGCTTCGATGGGGAGCGAGAGCCCCTTTCTCCGCGCCGCCGGCGACGTGGCCTGGGCGTTCAACGCGAGCGCGGGCCGGCGCCTGCGCGTCGAGCACTGGGGCGACGCGCTAGGTCAGGGCGAGGTCGCCGGTCGCGCCCTCGCCGGCGAGGATGCCGAGTGGGACAAGGTGCCCGGGTTCTGGTCGACGATCGGCACCCACACCCTCAAGTACGCCGCCTGGGGCGACGGCTTCGACGAGGACCGCCTGATCGACCACGGCGAGGGTGCCTTCACCGTCTGGTACGCCCGCGCCGGTATCGCCGTCGGCGTGCTCACCCACGAGCGCGACGAGGACTACGAGCGCGGGCGCGAGCTCATCGCCCGGGGGGCGCGGCTGTGAGCGCGATGCCCCCGGACCCGGGCCTGCGCGCCGTCGTCGTCGTTCCCGCCCGCGACGAGCAGGAGCGCATCGGCGACTGCCTGCGCGCGCTGGCCGAGCAGCGCGAAGTTGAGCCCGGTGCCTTCGAGGTCGTCCTCGTGCTCGACCACTGCGCCGACGACACCCGGGCGCGCGCCCTCGAGGCTGCCGCCGAGTGGCCGTCGCTGCCCCTCAGCGTGCTCGAGTCAGACCGGCCGGGCGCGGGTCACGCGCGGCGGGTGGGGATGGACTTCGCGTGCGAGCGGCTCCTTGCCGCCGGACGTCCCGACGGCTTGATCGCCAGCACCGACGCCGACTCCCGTGTCGCCCCGGACTGGCTCGTGACCCAGCTCGTGCTCGCCAGCGAGGGCGCCCGCGCCATCGGTGGGTGGATCGAGCTCGACCCCCGGGAGGCCTCGGCGCTCGCTCCCGCCGTGCTCGAGGAACGGGGCATCCAGGCGGGCCTGCGTCTCGCCCGCGTCCGCGCGCGGGCGTCGGGCGCCGCCAGCGGCCACCACCACTTCAGCGGCGCCTCGCTCGCCGTCACCGCCCAGACCTACCTCGAGGTCGGCGGCCTGCCGTGCGGCGAGGCGCTCGAGGACGAGGCGTTCGAGCGGGCGCTCGAGGACCGCGGGATTCACATCCTCCGCACCTCGCGCGTCCACGTGACGACCTCGGCGCGCACCGACGGCCGCGCCTCGCGCGGGCTCGCCCGCGATCTCGCCCTCGCCGACTGGCGCGCGCGGCGGAGCTTCCGGGCCGATGAGTTCACCATCGCCGGTCTGCTCGCGCGCAAGACCGGGCCGATCAGCGCCATCCTCCCGGCGCGCGAGGTGGCGGCGACCATCGCCCCCATCCTCGACGCGCTGGCGGGGCTGCGCGAGGACGGTCTCCTCGACGAGATCCTCGTCGTCGACGCCGCCTCGCAGGACGGCACCGCCCTCGCCGCCGCCGCCCACGGGGCCACCGTGCTCCAGGAGGACGAGCTCCTCCCCGACTACGGCCCCGCCCGCGGCAAGGGCGATGCTATGTGGCGCGCGCTCAGCGTCGCCCGCGGGGAGACCGTCGTCTTCCTCGACGCCGACACCAGCGACTTCGACGCGAGCTTCGCGGTCGGCCTCCTCGGCCCGCTCCTCGTGCACCCGGAGATCCGCTTCGTCAAGGGGGCGTTCCTGCGCCCGCTGCAGGTCGCGGGCAGCGTGCTCCCGGGCCAGGGGGGACGCGTTACCGAGCTCGTGGCGCGGCCCCTGCTGAACCTCTACGCCCCCCATCTCGCCGGCTTCGACCAGCCCCTGGCGGGCGAGCTCGCCGCCCGCGCCGACCTCCTCCGCGCCCTCGCCTTCCCCGCCGGTTACGGCGTCGAGATCGCCAACCTCATCGACGCCGCGCGCGTCGCGGGGATCGACGCCCTCGCCCAGGTCGACCTCGGGACGCGCCAGAACCGCCACCAGCCCCTGCGCGATCTCAGCGCCATGTCCTATGCCGTCATGGTCGCCGCCGCCGCCCGCCTCCATGGCGCCGGCCTCCCCCCCGCGCCCGTCCCCGGCCCGCTCGCCCTCCCGCCCCTCCCCGGCGAGACGGCCCTCGAGCTGCGCCAGGTGCCGGTTCTCGAGCGCCCCCCACTCGACTCGCTCGACCTCCGCCCCGAGGGAGCCCGGCTCGCCCTCGACCCAGGTAGCCCGGCGCCGGTAGACCACCCCCCGGGTCCACGGTGGGCGAGGAAGCTGCGCGGAGCCCGCACGAGCACGGTGCGGTGATGGGGGAGGTCATCGCGACGCTGACCACGCCGCGCTGGACTAGTGAACGCGGTGGAAGCTCCGGGCGACCCGGAGAAAGTCGCGGAGGGCGACGTGCATGCTCTGGAGCTGGATCGTGTAGTGGCTCGGCTTTTTCTCGGGCACGAAGATGAGCAGCTCGCCCTTGCGCTCGCCGTCCCTGATCGTGCATTTCGGCAGCGTCGAGCACTGCACGAGGATGTGAACGCGGACGCCGTTGACCACCGTCTGGCCCACGCTGGCCGCCTCCCCCGGCTGCCCGCACTGGACGCTGTTGCCCGGCTCGTAGAGGCCGAAGTGGGCACCTTTGCGGGTGCCCCAGCCTGCTAGCAGGCAGCCGTCGTGCAGGAGCAGCCCCGACCCCGAGAGGCCGAGCGTCTGCCGCGGACGGTAGACGGGGAAACGGACGCGCCGTGACGCCGCATGCCAGGTGAGGCGGGAAGCCGCGGGCCGCGCCTCGGGGCGGCCCCCGGAGCTCGCGCCCGCGACGGCGACGGCGGCGAGCACCGCGGTCGCGGCGGCAAGTGCCACCACCGCGGCGACGACCACCTTTGCCGGGCGCGTTGTCATTCGCTCAGACATCTCGATGTGCAGCTCCTCCCCGGGTGCCCCAGACCGCGCCAGGGGCGGCGCGAACGTAAAGCCATCCTAAACCGGGACCGGGCTGCGGTCAACGACACACCTGTTGTCGGTGGGCTGCCCGCGCTTTCAGACTCGCCCGTCGAGCGCATCATGCCACCGTATTCCGGATTACTGGACATCGGGACCTCCGACCCCTAGGATCGCCCGACCGTGGGCCGGGGCCGATTCCGCAGACTGGTGCAGTGCCTTGCCTTGGTCGCGACCGTTTCCGCGGGCGTGGCGGCACTGGGTGGCTCGGCGGCCGGCGCCCGCCCACCCCAGCCCGTCTACTTCTGGGAGAGCGTCGCCGCGACGATCAGCGCCCCGGGTCAGGTGCCACAGCCCGAGGTCATCCGCCCCAAGCTCATCTTCCTCTCCGCCGACGGGTCATGGGACATCGAGCACCTGCACTGGACGGGCTGGGGCACGAGCACCGCCCACGCCACCGGGATCAGCAGCGCCAGCAACGGCATCCCCAACGAGGCTGCGGGCAAGCGCATCAAGACGCCGGGCTCGATCACCCTCTCCCGTCCCGGGCGGTTCCACGGTCGCGAGGTGTACCGCTGCTTCAAGCTCAGCGTCCCTTCCCCGGCCACCAGCGTGCACGGGTGCCTTCAGGGGCACGGCAGCTACTACCTGATCTGAGCCGGCGGCGGCGGTCATTCGGCGTGCCGGCGGTGAAGCAGGGGGAGCAGCGTGGTCAGGGCGCGGATCGTCTGCCCCCGGTTCTCGTGCATCTCGATGATGGCTCCGGGGTGCAGACCCGCCTTGACGCGGGCGATGATCTGCGCATGACTCGCTCCCAGGGAATCCTGCGAGTCGACGTCCCAGAGGATCTCGAGGAGCCCGAGGCGCCGGGCGATCCGGTCGACGGTGGCGTTGTGCAGCTCGTAGGGAGGGCGGTGAGGAGGCGCGTGGAGGTAATCGATCAGGCGCTGACCGGGGCGGCGACGGGCGCCGGCGCCGGCCCGGCGCTGAAGGGCTCGAGCACGGCCGCGAAGGCCGCGACGATCTCGGGGTCGAACTGGCTGCCCGCGCAGCGGCGTACCTCGGCGAGGGCCTCGGCCGGCGATCGGGCCTGCCGGTAGGGGCGCTCGGAGGTCATGGCATCGTAGGCGTCGCACACGCAGATGATGCGAGCGCCCACGGGAATGTCATCGCCTGCCAGACCGTCCGGGTAACCGGTGCCGTCGTAGCGCTCGTGGCTCGAGCGCACGAGCCGGGCGACCTCGAAGAGCGCGGGCGCGGCGCGGAGGATGCGCTCGCCGATGATCGTGTGACGGCGCATGAACTCCCACTCCGCCTCGTCGAGGGGACCGGGCTTGCCCACGATCTCGTCGGGGATCGCCACCTTGCCGATGTCGTGGAGCCCGGCGGCGAGGCGCACGTGCTCGACGATGTTGGCCGCGAGGCCCAGCCGCGTCGCGACATCGCCCGCGAGAGCGGTGACCGCGTCGAGGTGGGGACCGAGGTCCGGATGGCGTTCGGCGAGCGCCTGGATGAGGACGTTGCCGCTCTGGCGGCGCGAGGATGGGCGTGAGCCGTGCTTGCGGGTGTACATGCGCATGTCGGCCGCGCGCAGGGCGTCCTCGATCGACGCAGCCTCCTCGGGGGCGGCCACCGAGCCGTAGGACGCGGTCACCGAGAATCCTTCGCCGTGCTCGGACATGGCCGCGGCGGCGATCTCCTCGACCCGGATGCGCTCGCTGGCGCCGGCGTTGAGCCACACCACGCAGAACTCATCGCCGCCCAGGCGATAGGCGTGCGCGTGACCCGCGGTGGCGTCGCGCAAGCTCCCAGCGAGGCGGACGAGGAGCGAGTCACCGGCGGGATGGCCGAAGGTGTCGTTGTAGGTCTTGAAGCCGTCGAGGTCGAGGATGACGAGGACGACGGGCTCACCGCAGGCCAGGAGCGGCGGAAGGTCGGCCATGAGCTTGCGGCGATTGCCGAGCCCGGTGAGGTTGTCGGTCTCCGAGACTTCCTCGAGCCTGCGGTTGGCCGCGCGCATCTCCGAGCGCACGTCCTCGTTGAGCCGCCAGGCGCCGATAGCGGCAGCGCCGGCGGCGGCCACGAAGGCGGCGTGGATGGCCGCCCACTTCCACGGGTGCGCCCACTCCTCGGGCCGGTCGAAGACGGCGTGGGGATCGATCGTCCCCAGCACGCCGTGATGGACGAGGACGAAGGCGACGGCGGCGAGGAAGGGCAGCCAGTCCTCATACAGGGTGAGGACGATGATGAGCACGAAGAAGTAGAAGTGCGCCTCGATCCGGCCGTGAGCGGCGGCGACGAACAGCGCCGCCGCGGTCAGGAGCCCGAGTGACACGGCGACCGAGCGCAGCGTGCGCGAGAGCCTCGGCGAGGCGCCCAGGGCCGCGAAGACGGCGACGGCGGCGACAGCGGTGAGGATCCGCTTGACGTCGGTCTCGCCCGAGGCGAGGCGGTACGCCGGGAGCACGAGGACGTTGAGCCAGAGCAGAGCGAGGATGCCCCGGTGGCGGCGCTGCCAGCGCTCGACGGGGAGCGAGCCTCCACGCGGGAGCAGGTAGCGCACCCGCTCGATGATCGCGCTCATGGAGTAATGATCGGCTTCCCGGCGCAGGCTTGGAAGGGTGGAAAGTACTCAAGCTGCGCTGTGGAAAATCAACCTGCGTGCCCGGCGCCGACGCCCAAGGTGACACACAGGAAGGTGACCGCGAGCAGGGCCGGGGCCAGGCGGGCGAGCGCGCGCCGGGCCAAGGGTGAGCGCCCCGACATGAGCGCGCAGGTGGCGGCGAGGACGATCATGCTCTCGGCGATGGTGGCCATGACATCCGCGGCACCGACCTCCTCCGGCACCCAGGGGCGCGGGGCGATGGGCACACCCACCGTCCGCGAGGCGATCCACAGCGCGATGATCCCCGCGTTGACGGCGATGCCGACGATGAGCAGGCGCTGCGAGCACCGGCGCGTGATCGCCACCGCCCAGCCGATCTGAAACGCCGCCAGCAGAGCGAACACCGCGGTGTAGAGGACGAACTCGCGGTAGTGGTCGACGCTGGCGGCGATGTGGATCACGCCGGCGACGAACGAGACCGCCGCGGTGAGGACGAGCACGCTCTCCACTCGCGTGGCATCGTCCGCCGGCCCATGGATCTCGGATGCGCCCGGCTCGGGGCCGAGGAGCACACGCGTCAGCGATGGAGTCATACCCCGTCAATCGGCCGCTCCCGCCGATCTTTGATCGCGATTGCCTAATCGTCGACGACGGCGACCGCGACGACATAGGCAATGTGGGTGGAGAGACACGTCGCCACCACGCTCGGCGGCCACCGCCACGGCGGCGGGGTACGGCCGAGGAGCGGGAACAGGGTCATCGTCGCGGTGATCAGCGTCCCCCCGAAGGCCACGCTCGCCCACGGCTCGGCGATGCGGCGGCGCAGCATCCCATGCCAGAGACCGAAGGCCGAGCCGTAACCCCAGCGCAGGGCGAGGCCGAGCTCGCTCTCCTCGCGGCCGGTGACGTGCGGTAGGTGAAGGATGTTGGCGACGATCTCCCCGGGGACGAGGCTGTCGTCGTAATCGAGGGGCCCGGTGACGTCGGGGCGCAGGCGATGCTCGAGCCGGTAGGCGAGGGACAGCGTCGCGGTGCCCGCCGCACCGGCGACGACGCTGCGGATCGGCCAGGGGACGGGCACGCCCACAACCTACCCGGCGCGCGAGCCGCGCTCACTCGGCTAGGCGAGCGCCGGCGCCTGCGGGAGCCGCGCCAGGGCGGCGTCCCTGTCGGCCGCGGAGAACTCGGGGTCTACGAGCTCGCCCGCCAGGTAGGCGTCGTAGGCCCCGAGGTCGAAGTTGCCGTGTCCGCACAGCCCGAAAAGGATCACCCGCGCCTCGCCGGCCTCGCGCGCCGCGTTCGCCTCCTCGATCACCGCGCGGATGGCGTGGGCAGGCTCGGGCGCGGGGATCAGCCCCTCGGCGCGGGCGAAGAGAATCGCCGCCTCGAAGGTCTCGTTCTGGCGGTAGGCGCGCGGCTCGACGAGGCCCTGCTTGACCAGCCCGCACAGAAGCGGCGAGTCACCGTGGTAGCGCAACCCGCCGGCATGCACGGGAGGGGGAACGAAGTCGTGCCCGAGCGTGTACATGGGCATGAGCGGGGTCAGGCCCACGGTGTCGCCGAAGTCGTAGGCGTACACCCCTCGGGTGAGCGTCGGGCAGGCGGCCGGCTCGGCGGCCACGAAGCGCGTCTTGGCGCCGTCGCGGAGCACCCTGCGCACGAAAGGAAACGCCAAGCCGCCGAAGTTCGACCCGCCGCCCACGCAGGCCACCACCACGTCGGGCTCCTCGCCCGCCATCGCCATCTGCGCGAGCGCCTCCTGCCCGATCACCGTCTGGTGCAGGAGCACGTGGTTGAGGACCGAGCCGAGCGAGTAGTTGGTGTCCGGGTTCTGGGCGGCGACCTCGACCGCCTCGGAGATGGCGATGCCCAGCGATCCCGTGCTGTGCTCGCGCTGCGAGCGCCCCGCCTCGGTCACCTTGCTCGGGGAGCGGTGCACGGTCGCGCCCCACACCTCCATCATCGAGCGCCGGTAGGGCTTCTGGTCATAGCTCGAGCCCACCATCCACACTTCGCATTCGAGGCCGAAGAGGCGGCACGCGAAGGCGAGCGCGGAACCCCACTGCCCGGCCCCGGTCTCGGTGGTGAGCTTGCGGAGCCCCGCCTCGGCGTTCTCGTAGGCCTGCGCCACCGCGGTGTTGGGCTTGTGGGAGCCGGGGGGCGAGCCGCCCTCATACTTGTAGTAGATGTGGGCGGGGGTGTCGAGGGCCCGCTCGAGCCCCCGGGCGCGAAACAGCGGCGTCGGCCGCCACAGCTTGTACACGTCCCGCACCCGATCGGGGATCTCGATCTCCGGCTCGGTCGCCACCTCCTGGAGGATCAGCTGCATCGGAAAGATCGCCGCCAGATCATCCGGCCCCGCCGGCGCGAGCGTCCCCGGATTGAGCGGCGGCGGCGCCTCCCCCGGAAGGTCCGCCATCAGGTTGGTCCAATGGGTCGGAATCTCCTGCTCCGAGAGCAGGTACTTGACGCGCGCGTCGCTCATAGCGGGCCCTCTCCGGTCGGGGGTGTGCGAGGGGTCGGAGTCTCGCAGCTGGGGGCGCATTGTCAGGCCGTCGGGATTCTGACGTACGCACCCCTACAGCCCGCGTCCCAAATGCCTATCCAGGGGATATAGGGGGACATTCAATCGGAGGTGCACATGTCGTGGGGTCCACGGCGAGAGACCTGCTCTGCCGGCGCGGTACTCACGGTTTATGGCCCCGCGGGTCGGCTTTCAAGGTCGCGCCCGGCCGATCGTCGACTCTCACCGCGCCACGAAGGAGCCGTCCGCCCGCAGGCGCAACAGACTGAGCGGCTCGTCCGTTGCGGCCGTGGCTGCGGTCGGTGTCTGCGCTTTCGCTCGCGCGCACGGATGCGGTAGCGAGCTGTCGCCGGGGTGTAGTAGCGGGAGGGGTTGACCATCTCGCAGCGTCGAGGTCGCGTGCGAGGACGACCGCTGGCTCGTGCACGGCCAGTTCCGGCCTGCCGGTCAGGAGGTGAATGCCGACGAAGCCCCTCGCTCCAAGCCGGCGGTCCAAGGGCCGCCGGCGCTCGACCCGCCGGCGGCATTCATCACAATTTGAGATGGATTGACCTGTGTCAGGCGGCCAAGGGCGGGGCGGCGTCGAACAGTGCCGCGAAGTGGTCGGTGCCCATGTGGCGGCCCTTGAGGTCGGCGATCGTGGCGGCGTCGACGACGCCGTCACCGAGGAGGCCTGCGCCGCCCTCGGGCCCGAGTGGGATCGCGATCATCGGTGGGAATGTCTCGTAGTTGGTGAGCTCCTCAGTGCCGGTGATGAGCGCGCGGATGTTGGCCGCGACGACGCGTGCCTGGGCGTTGGCGATGCCCGCCATGTCGCGGTCGGCGTCGGCGAGGTCGCCGAGGGCGAAGGTCTGGGTCTCGCCGACCACGCGCAGACGCTCATCGACGCGGACGTAGCCGCGCTCGTCGCGGCGGTCCGCCAGCATTCCGCCGTCGAGGTATTCGCTGTGGGCGCGCACGCCGAAGGCGCGAAACCAGATGTCGGCGACGAGCTCGCGGCCGTCCGCGGTCGCGATGGCGATCGGGGCGAGCGTCGCGGGCGCAACGCTGGGCAGCTCGGAGATCACGGTGCCCAGCCGCAGCTCGACGCCGAGCGCGTCGAGCTGGCGGCGTAGCTCGTCGCGCAGGGCCTGGTCGTAGGGACCGACGAGAATGTCCTCGGAGATGTCGGCGATCGTGACGTGCTTGTCAGGGAAGAACGCCCTGATCTCGCCGGCGAGCTCGAGGCCGGACGGGCCGGCACCGATGATCAGAGCGCGGTCAGCGGCGAGCAGCGCCTCGTGGGCGGCGCGGTGCCGCGCTCTGGCGGAGGCGATGTCGGGCTCCTCGGTCTTCGCCGGGAACGGATAGGCCGACCCGGTGGCGAGCACGAGGTAG
Organism: Solirubrobacteraceae bacterium; assembly: GCA_035552815.1. Taxonomy (GTDB): domain Bacteria; phylum Actinomycetota; class Thermoleophilia; order Solirubrobacterales; family Solirubrobacteraceae; genus Palsa-465. The sequence goes on from DASZKU010000126.1 coordinate 21,728, forward strand.
TCGGGCTCGAGTACGTCGCCT
>DASZKU010000127.1:0-16672 GCA_035552815.1 Solirubrobacteraceae bacterium
CCGAGGCGAAGTCCCGAGAGCGGCGCACCCGCCTCGACCCGGCAGGCCGCGGCGATGGCGTCGACCTCGTCGAGCGGGCAGGTGCCCAGGAAGCACAGGGTCACGTGGAGGGCGTCCTGCGCCACCGGCCTGACGCCAGGAAGGCCGGAGACGACCTCCTCGCGCCACGACGCGAGCGCCGAACGCACGCCTGGGTCGAGGTCGAGGGCGACGAAGAAGCGCCCCCGCCCGCCGGTTCCCTCCTCACCCCCGCGCGGCACCGGCCTGCGCCGTGCCCACCCGGAGCAGCCGTCGGAGCATGTGCATCGCCACCACGGTGGAGCGCTCGCGCACGTCGGCCCTGCCCCCGGGCAGGGTCACGCTCCGGGTGATCCCCTCGCCGCCGCGCTCGCGGACCGAGAAGCACACGAGGCCGACGGGCTTTTCCGCCGAGCCCCCGCCGGGTCCGGCGATGCCGGTGATCCCCACCCCGATGTCGGCCGCCAAGCGCTCGAGGGCGCCGCCCGCGAGCGCCTCGGCGACCTCGGTGGAGACGGCGCCGTGGCGGGCGATGAGGTCGGGATCGACGCCCGCGAGGGCTACCTTGGCCTCGTCCGAGTAGACCACGAGCCCGCCCTTGAAGTAGGCCGAGGACCCGGGCCGGTCGGTCAGGCGCGCCGACATCAGGCCGCCGGTGCACGATTCGGCGACGGCGATCGTGCGCCCGGTGAGGAGGGCCGCGACCTGCTCGTCGATCGTCGACCCGTCCTCGGAGAACAGCATCTCGCCGTGGCGAGCGCGCACGAAGGCGGCGAAGTCGTCATAGACGGGCTCGGTGGCGGGCTCGTAGCGGGTGGCGACCTCGATCTCGCCGCGGCGCAGGCACGTCGTCACCTCGAGGGCGTCGAGGTCGACGCCGGCTTCCGAGGCGGCGCGGAGAGTGTCGGCGATGGCGGACTCGGGGATCCCGAACAGGCGCATGATCCGCGTCCGGTAGGTGGTGGCCCCGGCGGTGGCGGCGCGGAAGGCCTCGGTCTCGCGCGCCGTCTCCCACATCGGCACCAGCTCGCGCGGCGGCCCCGGGAGGACGACGACGGTCGGTCCCTTCTCGCGGGTCGGAGGGACGACGAGCCCGGGGGCGGTGCCCACGGGGTCGAGCACGATGGCGCCTTCGGGAATCACCGCCTGCTTGCGGTTGGAATGGCGGATCGACTCGGGGTCGAGATCGGGCCAGCGTTCGAGCATCGGCGCGAGGATCTCGGCGATGCGCGCCTCGAGCGGGGGATCGAGGACCATCTCGCGCCCGGAGAAGCGCCCCACGATCTCGGCCGTGAGGTCGTCGGCGGTGGGGCCGAGCCCGCCGCTGGTGACGATCAAATCGAGACCCTCGGAGGCCATGAACTCGAGCGCCGCGAGCATGTCCTCGGCGCGGTCGCCGACGATGATGATGTGGGCGGTGTCGACGCCGATCTCGCGCAGGCGCTCGGAGAGCCAGGGTCCGTTGCGGTCGGAGATGATCCCGCTCAGGACCTCGGTTCCGGTGATGAGGACCCCGGCGCGCGCGCTCATGCGCACTTCGGCGCTTGGGCCGCGGAGATGTGCCGGGCGGAGGTGGGTCCGATCTCCAGGTTGATGGGAAGCGAAGATGGGGCGACGTGGATGGCCCCGAATCCGGCCTTCATGGTCACCGACGAGTTACCGAGCGTGAGGAGGAGCTTGCCCGCCGTCTCGGTGGGGACGGTCTGCCCGACGGTGTAGGTGATGCCGGGGATGACCACCTTCCCCGACCCCTTGGCCATGCAGATGTAGACGGTGCTGGTGGGGGTGATGGTCAGGGTCACCGACTTGGGGACGGGCGCCGTGGTGGTCGTCGTCGTGGGCGTGGTCGGCGTGGTCTTCTGCTGGCGCTGCTTGCCGGGGTGCCCGTGCCCGCCCGTGGTCGCCGGCCCGTTCGAAGTCGAGGACGTCAGGTTGCCGACGACGAAGAGGATTACGACGATGGCGAGAAGGACCAAGCCCACCACGGCCGACGGGGGAAGCAACGGGCCTCGGGGGGTGCGGTCGCGTTCCCGTTCGCGCCCGAGGGTGGCGATCGGTCGCGGCTCCTGGTCTGAGGGGCGCTCGTAACGACGGCGGTACTCGTCGATGAGCATGCGGCTGTCGAGGCCGAGGAAGTCGCTGTAGGTGCGCAGGAAGCTCTTGACGTAGATCGGGCCCGGGAGCATGTCCCATTCCTCGTTCTCCATCGCGCGCAGGTACTTGGCGCGGATCTTGGTGCGAACCTCTACTTCGCTGATGTCAATTCGCGAGCGCATGCGCGCCTCGCGGAGTGTCGCTCCGATCTCGGGCACGTGGCCAAGGCTACCGACGCCCACGGGCTTGACAGATTGCTTTCAGAGGCGGGCCGGCAGGCGCTCATTCACCCGCGTCGACGTCCGGCTCGGGGGCGCCGCCGTCGCCACCCGAAGCCGCCGGCGGGCGGGGCGGCCCGGCGCCCGGCGCTGCCTCGGAGAGGTGCAGGAGGATTCGCGGGACGTCGGCCTCGGTGATCAGGACCTGGCGCGGCTTGGAGCCTTCGTAGCCGGAGATGATCGAGCGCCGTTCGAGCATGTCGATCAGGCGCCCGGCCCGCGTGTATCCGAGCCTGAGGCGGCGCTGGAGCATCGAGGTGGAGGCGGTGCCCATCTGGGCGACGAGGCCGATCGCCTCGGCGAGCAGCGGGTCCTCGTCGGGATGGAACTCCTCCTCGCCCCTGCCCTCCTCTTCCTCGCCCACCACCTCCTCGAGCAGCTCCTCCTGGAACTCGGGCTCTCCCTGGCGGCGCCACGCGTCGGCGAGGACGGCGACCTGATCCTCGTCGATGTAGGCGCCCTGGATGCGCTGGACCCGCGAGGTCCCGACGGGCGAGAAGAGCATGTCGCCCTGGCCGAGCAGCGACTCGGCGCCGTTCTGGTCGAGGATGACGCGCGAGTCGGTCTGGCTCGAGACCGCGAAGGCGATGCGCGAGGGGACGTTGGCCTTGATCATGCCGGTGATCACATCCACGCGCGGGGACTGGGTGGCGAGCACGAGATGGATCCCCACCGCGCGCGCCTTCTGAGCGAGGCGGATGATCGAGTCCTCGACGTCGGCGGGGGCGACCATCATCAGGTCGGCGAGCTCGTCGATCACGCACAGGATGTAGGGCAGCGCCGGCTCGCCGCGCTTCTCGCGGGCCCGGTTGAGCTCGGGTAGCGAACGGGTACGGGCGAGCGACATGATCCCGTAGCGCAGCTCCATCTCCTTGACCAGGTTCTGAAGGGCGTTGGCGGCCATCCGCGGGCTGGTGATCACCGGGGTGAGGAGATGGGGGATCGACTCGTAGTGGTTGAGCTCGACCTGCTTGGGGTCGACGAGGACGAGGCGTACCTCGTGCGGGGTGGCGCGGAGGAGGATGCTCGAGAGCATGGCGTTGACGCACGCGGACTTGCCCGCGCCGGTGGTGCCGGCCACGAGCAGGTGGGGCATCTTCGCCAGATCGGCCCCGATGGCGCGCCCGGCGACGTCCTTGCCCAGCCACACGGTGAGGGGCGACCAGTCCTCGGGCGGGGCCTGAAAGACATCGCCGAGGTGGACGATGCGCCGGCGCGCGTTGGGGACCTCGACTCCGACGGCCTGCTTGCCGGGGATGGGCGCGAGGATGCGGATGTCGGTGGCGGCCAGGGAGTAGGCGATGTCGTCCTTGAGCTGGGCGACCTTGCCGACCTTGATTCCCGGGGCGAGGCGGAGCTCGTAGCGGGTGATGTGGGGCCCGGTGACCCGGCCGACGACCTTGGCCTCGACGCCGAAGTGCCCGAGGGTCTCGATGAGCTGGGCCGCGACCTGCTCCTGCCCGGCCGTGTCGGGCTTGGCCGCCTCGCCCGTCGAGCGCGTGAGCGAGCGCGAGCTCGGGACCCTCCAGTGGAAGTTCGGGTCCTCGGTGACCGACGCGCGGTAGCGCCCCTGGGGGGTGAGCTGCGCCGGGTCGGGGGGGTCGGGGAACCCGTCGAGTTCGACGTCGACGGAGTCCTCCTCGCCGCCGCCGGCCTCGGCCCCGTCCTCGGCGCCGCCGGCCTCGGGCTCGTCCTCGATGGGATCGCCGGCGTCGGCTTCCTCTGCGACCCCCGGCGCCTCGACGTGGGTGGCGCGCACGACGAGCTCCTCGGTGTCGAGCTCGGGGGGGAGCAGCGGCTCGGGGAGGAGCTCGGGCGGGATCGGGACGGGCGGAGCGCTCGCGCCCGTCACCGGGCGCCGCGCGCGCCGGGCGGCGGTGACGGCGGTGAGGTCCTCGGTCGAGCGCCTGAAGGCCCGGCCGGCGTCGCCCGCGACCCGGGTCGTCCCCGCCACCCCGGTGCCGGTGGCGCGCAGGACTCCGGCCACCGTCGCGCCGGTGACGAGCATGAGCCCGGCGATGAACATGAACACGGCGAGGATGTCGGCGCCGATCGTCGAGACCAGGTGCGAGGTGACCCACAGGGCCGACTCGCCGACGATCCCTCCGCGCGCCTCGTAGGCGGACGGATGCCAGAACGCGCCCGCCGAGGCCTGACCGGGCCCGATCCCGAGCGTGCCCGCGGCGAGGGCGAGCGAGCCGGAGCTCAGCAGGCACAGGGCGCCCGTGCGCAGGGGCCGCCCCGGGGGGCGGAGCTCGCGCAGGACGACGAGCGCGCCGGCGAGGACGATGACCGCCGGAACCCCGTAGCCCAGCAGCCCGAAGACGAAGCGGAGCGCGTGCACGCCACCCTCCCCGATCGTCCCCCCCGCCCAGCGCAGGTAGGTGACGCAGGAGAGGAAGATCCCGACGGCGATCAGGCCAAGCCCGAGGACATCGACCTGATGGGGCTCGAACTCGGCCCGGGGCAGCCGGGGACGGCTCGCGAGCGGCGAGCGGCGAGCGCGCACTTGCTTGGCCGGCCTCTTGCGGGCGGGCGTCTTGCGACTGGTGGCCATGACCGGAGAACTTGCTTCGACGCCGGCCGTCGGGTCCCTGCCGGGGTCGGCGCGTGTTACCGAAGCGACGAGCGGCGCCCGTCTCGCAGCACGCCCCCGGCGCGACCGCGCATCAAGCGCCACTAAAGATCGCCGCCCCCGAGCATCCGCCCCAATTACCATCTACTGAGCCATGGCCGAGTTCGAGCGTCCCCCCCGGGTGCTCGTCGTCGAGGACGACGAGGCGATCGCGCAGGTCCTGCAACGGTCGCTGCGCATGGAGGGCTACGACGTGCGGATCGCCGACGACGGCATCATCGCCCTCGACGTCGCCCACGCCTTCCTCCCCGATCTCGTCATCCTCGACCTGGGTCTCCCGCGCATGGACGGGATCGATGTCGCCAAGACGATGCGCGAGACCGACGACGTCCCCATCCTCGTGCTCACCGCCCGCGACGCCGTCGAGTCGCGCGTGGAGGGGCTCGACGCCGGAGCCGATGACTATCTCGTCAAGCCCTTCGAGCGCCAGGAGCTCCTCGCGCGTCTGCGGGCGTTGCTCCGCCGGCGCCCCCCGCGGGGACAGGCGGCCCTCGTCGTCGGCGATCTGAAGCTCAATCCCGATACCCACGAGGTCACGCGCGGGAGCTCCCCGGACGGCGACGGCGACCGGCCCATCGACCTCACCCAGCGCGAGTTCGAGCTGCTCGAGTACCTGATGCGCAACGAGCGCATCGTCATCTCCCGCCAGCGCCTGCTCGACGAGGTGTGGGGATATGACCCCTTCTCCATGACGAACACCATCGAGGTGTTCGTATCGAACCTCAGGAGGAAGCTTGAAGCCGGCGGCGAGCCTCGGCTCCTTCACACGATACGCGGCGCGGGTTACGTCCTCCGCGTATAGGTCGGTCCCGATCCGCTGGCGGCTCGCCGGCGGATCGGCCGCACTGACCTTCGTGATCCTGTGCGGATTCGCGGGGATCGTCGGCGTCCTCACCACCCGGCAGGTGCGCGGTCAGTTCAACGACGAGGTGCATGCGCAGGCCGACGCGCTCGCCCAGCGCCTGAACCTGCGCTGGTCGGGCCTGACCCTCAATTGCGACCAGACGGTGATCAGCGACTACGCGTACGACAACCACGCGCAGATCCGCATCTTCGATGACGACGGCACCCTCGAGTGCTCCCAGAACCGGGTCGCCATCGGCTCCTCGACCCCGGTCCATCCCCAGTTCCCCTTCCCCTCGAGGAGCGAAGAGCTCGGCTACCGCGTCGAGTCGCGGTCGGTCGGCGTCAATCCCGCCGGCGAGGTCACCGTCCTCTACGCGCGTCCCCTCTCCGACGTCAATCACACCCTCGCCAAGGTGCGCTTCTTCCTCTTCCTCGGCGTCCTCGGGGGCTCCATCCTCGCCCTCCTCGCGGGCCTGGCGATCGCCCGGCGGGCCATGCGCCCGATCGTCGAGCTCAGCGACGTGGCGCGCGAGATCGAGCGCACCCGCGACCCGCGCCGCCAGCTCCCGAGTCCCGAGGCCGAGGATGAGATCGCCGTCCTCGCCCGCACCCTCGAGGGCATGCTCCAGGCCCTCGACGCCGCGCGCGGGGAAACCGAGGCCATGCTCGAACGCCAGCGCGAGTTCGTCGCCGACGCCTCGCATGAGCTGCGCACGCCGCTCACCAGCGTCCTCGCCAACCTCGACCTCCTGGCCGAGGAGCTCCACGGCGAGCAGGCCGAGACGGCCGAGGCGGCGCTGCGCTCGACGCGGCGCATGCGCCGGCTCGTGGCCGATCTCCTGCTCCTGGCGCGGGCGGACGCCAACCGCGTGGCCCCGCGCAAGCCGACCGATCTCGCCGGCGTCCTCGTCGAGGCGGTGTCCGAGCTCGAGCCCGTCGCCGCGGACCACGAGATCTCCATCGAGGCCGAGCCCGTGATCGTCAGCGGCGCCAGCGACGAGCTCCACCGCCTCGTCCTCAACCTCGTCGAGAACGCCCTGCGCCATACCCCGCCGGGCACCCACGTGCGCGCCTCCACCTCGGTCCGCGACGGCGAGGCGGTGCTCGTGGTCGAGGACGACGGCCCGGGGATCCCCGACGAGCTCCGCCAGCGCATCTTCGAGCGCTTCGTGCGCGGCGGGCGCGACGGCGGGCGGGGCTCGGGGCTCGGGCTCGCGATCGTCCGCTCCGTGGCCGAGTCGCACGGCGGCACGGTGTCGATCGAGACTCCGGGTGGCCACGGGGGCACGCGCTTCGTCATCCGCCTGCCCGTGGCGGCGACGGCGCAAACGCCCGCGAACGTGCACTAGCAACCACTAGCCTGCCGCCGCGGGGCGCGACCCCGCATACTTGTCGCGCAGCATCTACTGAAGTGAGCGACAGGGAAACAGCACGATGGCCCCTTCGGGCGGTCTTGGTGGCGGCCATCGCCATCCTCGCGCTCGGGCTCGGCGGTGCCCGCGCGCGGGCCGCCGGCTTCGTCCAGGTCGTCTCTCCGGGCGGCGCCACCAAGACGGTCGACCTCTCCGAGCTCAGATCCGACGTCAACCGCACCTACAGCAATGTCGCCCCGCCCCTCGGTGTCCCCGGCACGGTGACGGTGTCGGGCGGGTACTCGCTGCCCATGATCCTCCAGTCCGCCAAGCTAGACACGAGCTTCCAGTCGGTGGAGATCCCCGCGCCCCTGGGGCCTTCCGTCGTCCTCAGCGCCGCCCAGGCCACGAGCCCGGGCGCCTACACGGCCGGCGGTGGTCCCGCCGCCGTGTGGGCTGACGGCGCCGGCACGCACTTTCTCGCCCCTAGCGCCCCGGGGGGCGCCACCGGTGCCGGTGAGACCTTCGCCACCGCGAACCTCACGGTCAAGCTCCACGGCGGGCCTCCGCTGGCCGTCGGGATCTTCGCGGGCGGGGCGATCGTCGGCAAGCCCGTGCAGTTCCACTCGACGGTCGGCGGCGCCCCGCCGGAGACCCAGCTCCTCTACCAGTGGTCGTTCGGCGACGGCACGACCGGATCGACGGCCGGTGCCACCCACACCTACACCGCCACCGGCACCTATAACGTCTACCTGCAAGTGACAGGGAGCAATGACTCAGTAGGGGCATCGTCGGTGATCCACGTCGTCGTCGGCAACCCGCCGCCGCGCCCGACCCCCTCGTCCGGAACCGGAACCGGGACCGGTAGCGGAACCGGTAGCGGAGTCCCCGGCGGCACCGGGACCCAAGGCAACGGCGTCGGGTCGGGCACCGGTGCCACGACGACCCCCGCGGGTAGGACGGGGACGGTGAAGACGCCCGTTCCCGCCAAGCGCTCGCGCCGTCCGGTCAAGCGCCCGCCGCGCCCCACCGGCCCGCTCGTCTCCGGCATCGCCATCAGCTACGTCGCCCAGCCCGCGGTCACGGCGGGCGGCACCGCCGGCGGGGCGGCGGGAGCGGCGCGCGCCGCCCATCTGCGCGCGAACGCCAAGGGGCTCCGCTACGGGATGTGGATCTGGTTCGGCGTCCTCCTCGCGCTCTTCGCCGGCGGGCTCCTCGAGTTGCGCGGGCCGTGGCGCAGGTCGTGGCGCGCCCCGCCCCCGACCCTCGTGAAGCAATGAGCATCGAGCTCCTTCTCTCACACATCGCCCGGGCGCTGCGGATTCCCGTGCTCGTGCTCGCCATCGTCGCCCTGGCGGCGGTGCTCGCCGAGCTCGGCTCGCTCGCCGTCGACCTGGCGCGCCGGCGCCGGCGCTCGCTCGATCGCCTCGAGCAGCAGCTCGCGGTGGGCGAGAAGGCCCTGCGCGCGGGCGACAGTGCCAAGGCGCTCGCGGCCATGCGGGCGATCGCGCTCACCCCCGACATGGCCCGGGTGCTCACCGAGATCGTCCGCCAGCTCTCCCTCCCCCAGGCCGACGAGCGGATCTCCAAGCGCCTCGCCGACTACGAGTACCGCCACCTGCGACGCCTCGAGCGCACGCGCATCCTCGTGCGCTTCGGCCCCGCCCTCGGGCTCATGGGGACGCTGATCCCCCTCTCCCCCGCGCTCTCGGGACTCGCGCACGGGAACGTCAGCGCCCTCACCAGCAATCTCCAGGTTGCCTTCAGCGTCACTGTGGCCGGGCTCCTCGTCGGCGCGCTGGCCTTCTCGATCTCGCTCATCCGCGACCGCCTCTACGGCCAGGACTACTCCGACGTCCAGTACGTCGCCGCCACCCTCACCGGAAACACCTACCCGGTCTCCCAGCCCCCGCCGCACGCGACCGCGACCACCGAGACGACGACATGAGCATCAAGACCAGCCCCCGCGCCCGCGCCCGAGAAGACCGCGCCGGCGACCCCCTCGACGGCCTCGTGAACCTCTTCGACCTCGGCATCGTCCTCGCCGTCGCCTTCCTCCTCGCCGCCCTCTCCTCGCTCAAGCTCACGAGCGCGCTCATCAACCACACCCGCACCACCCAGCCCCAGATCACCATCGCCAAGAACCAGACCACGCGCCCGCTCCATCTCAAGCCCGGCCAGCACGTCGTCGGCCGCGGCACCCCGGCGGGCACCGTCTACCGGCTGAGCAACGGCCAGCTCATCTACGTGGCGCCGGCCCCTGCCACGCACAAATAGCAGCGCCGGCGGCTAGGGGACCGACACCGCCGGCTCGCTGAGACGCGAGAGCTGGGCGGCGAGGGCGGACCATGCGCGCGGGTCGAGGCCGCTGGTCGCGGCCGACCCGTAGTCGACTTCGATCCTGCCGGCGTGGTCGGGCAACGCCAGCGTGTTCGGCTGCCCGGGATAGCTGTGGAGACTGATGATCTCCGAGGGGAGCATCGTCCCCTGGAGCGCGAGCAGGGCGCGGATCGTCAACGCCGTCAACGAGCCGGGGCCCTGGTGCCCGAGGACTGGAGTCTGGTCGATCCGCGAGAGCTCGAAGGAGGTGCCGTTGGCGTGGACCGGGCCCTGAGCGCACACCAATCCCGTGATCGTGGGGTGGAGGCCGAGCACGCTCAGGTACTCGATCGCGGCGAGCACGCGCTGGTCGACGCGGCCCGAACGGATGTCGCGGCGACCGCACGCGTAGATGTGCGTGCCACGGTCCGCGAGCACCTGGGCCTGGAGCCGCGGCTTGCTCATGAGGAGGATCTGTCCGACGGTAGCGTCGCGGGTGCCCGGGTCGATGAGGGGGTCTTTGACCGCGATGCCGTAGAGGCCCGCGCGGGCGGAGAGCTCCCAGCTGCGGAGGATGGGCTCGGGATCGATGCGAGGCGAGTGCCTACCGGCGGGATTGATCATGAAGGTCAGCGAGCTGTGGCCGCGGCGGGTGGGGGCGAGGTGCCCGAGCACGGTTCCGGCGAGAACCATCGAGCCCGGGCGCAGGGGAGCGAGGCGGTACTGGCGGGCGATGAGCGCGGCGGTGCCGGCGAAGTACGTGCCCGGGTTGCTTCCCGACACCTGCTCGAGCCCCCCGGACGCGTAGCTCGCCCGGCGCAGCGGGTACGCGAAGAGCCGTATCTTGACGCCCGAGAGGGACGCGATGTCGGTTCCGGGAGCGTCGGGGGCGATGCTCGAGGTCGCCGGTGCCGAAGGTGGCGGGCTCGACGGGAGGGCCAGCTCCCGGGCGATCTGACGCGCCCCGAGGGTCACCGGCTTGGAGACCGCGTAGGCGCGGGCGATACTGCCCAGCCCCCGGTAGGTGTAGGTGTTACCGAAAGCGTCCTCGAGGACCGCGTAGTGGCCGAGCCTCGCGCTGTGGCCGAGCGCGATGATCCGGCCGTCGGCGACGGCGACGGCTCTGGCGCGGGCCGAGGCGGAGATGAGCGCCCGGTCCTGTTCGCGCCCGGAGAGCGGGTGCCGGTAGCTTTGCACCCGTCCGGCGACGGGGAAGCGGGCCTGCATGAGCTCGGTGAGGGCGTCGATCAGAGCTGACGGATAGCCGCTGATGAGCTGGGCGCGGAGGAGCACCGACTGCACGTACCAGCCCGCGTGGTTGTAGGCGTAGACGGCGGCGGGCAGGCTCGTGCTCGCTCCCGCTGCGTGCAGGTAGCGCGCCGCGGCGAAGATGGCGTCGATCGGGTCGTACGGGTCTTTGACCCCGCTGCCCGTCGCATCGACCCCGTAGTGAGCCCACGTGGCGGGCATGAACTGCATCCATCCCATCGCCCCGGCCGAGGAGACCGAGAGGTTGCGCCCGAAATCGGTCTCGATCCAGTTGATGGCGGCGAGGACCTGCCAGGGCACGTCGTACTCGATACCTGCCGCTTGGTAGATGGGGAGGAGAAAGGGCGGGACCTCGAAGGTGCCGATCAGCGAGTCGAGCGCGGCGAGGCGAGCCGCCGGCGTGAGCAGCGGCGAAGGCCAGGGCCCCGGTGCTTGGGCGAGGGAGCCCCCGGCGGGGAGGAGCGCCGGTCCCGCCTCGTTGGCGCCGCCCGACGGCGAAGGCGACGCCGGCTTCGGAGGTGCGAGATGTCGGCGGCTGCGCCCGCCCCGGCACGCACAGGGGACCACCTCGACGATGCGTCCACCAGCGCGATCCCCGTGCCCTCGCGCCGCGGACCCGGCGGCGGACGCCGAGGCGACGGCGAGGAGCGCAGCGCACAGAGCCAACGCGACGGGCAGCGAGCGACGGGCGTGCATGGGTGCCTGGCGCCTCCTCATCTCGCCGGGGACGGTGATTGCTCTGGAAATGTCCAAACGTGCAGGCCGAGCGCGCTGCCGGCGCCACCTCCCCCACCTCGCTCGAGCCGCAGATGCGGAGCGCTGACGCTGGCCCGCTTCCCCGGCGAGCGAGCGTCAGCCTAACCAACCGGCTCCTCTGTTTGCAAGGATCTTTTGAAGACCACCGCGCCTCGGCACTAGACGAACGTCCAGTGTCAAGCGGCCAATTCGCGGAGAACGGCTGGACGCCCGACTCATGAGCACATGCCGATCTCGACGCTTCATGGCGCCCGCCGTCGCTGCGCCGTCGCCCTCGCCGCGCTGGCCGTGTCGCTACTCGCGCTCGGGGCGGCCTCGGCGCTCATCTCGCCGGCGCACGCGGCGACTCGACACGGCGTCGCCACCGGGCGAAGCCACCGCGCCAAGCACGCGCGGCGTCATCGGCACCGCCGAGCGGCGGCGAAGGGCGCCAGGAAGTCGCAGCCGGTCGCGTCGGCCAGGCAAGTGACCTTCGGCATCTATCCCGGCGGCGCCGCGGGCACGGTGGGGCCGAGCGGTCCGGTGGCGCCCGAGGACCCGGCCAAGCGCCTGGCCGCGCTCAAGCAGCTCAAGCCCGCGGGCGCTCCCTTCGTCCTGCACCTCTACGCCTCCTACACCGGCGCCGCGGGCTACTCGGCCGCTGCGCAGGTCGGCGCCGACATCAGCTCCTACACGGCGAACGGCTTCCAGGTAGAGCTCGTCCTCTGCTACCGCCCCGCCGATCTCAACGCCGCAGCCGACGTCCCCGGGTTCGCCGCCTTCGTGCGTGACACCGTCGACGAGCTCGGATCGAACCCCGGGCTCGTCTCCCTCCAAGTGACCAACGAGGCCAACGTCGGCGGCGCCCCCAACGCCTCCGACGGCTACTACCCGGGAGCCAAGGACGCACTCATCGATGGCGTCATCGAGGCGAGCTACGAGCGCACCGTCGACCACGACGCTCAGCTCAAGGTCGGCTTCAACTGGGCCTACGCCACCGACGCCGGTGAGAAGGCGTTCTGGACCTATCTCGGGCAGCACGGCGGCGCGGCCTTCCTGAGCGCGCTCGACTGGGTCGGCATCGACGCCTACCCGGGCACGTGGGGACCGGCCCTGGCGAGCGGCGTCCCCTTCGCGAGCGCGGTGCGCCAGGCCACCGTGCAGTCGCTGAGCACCCTTCGCCAGACCTACATGCCGCTGGCCGGGATCCCCGCCAGCGTCCCCATGCACGTCTCCGAGAACGGCTACCCCACCGGCCCCGGACGGACCTACGCCATGCAGTCCTCGGCGCTCCAGGCCATGGTCCATGCCGTCGTCGACTACAGCGGCACCTTCAACGTCAGCGACTATAGCTGGTTCGATCTGCGCGACGCGGACTCCTCGAGCACGAGCTTCGAGAGCCAGTACGGCCTGATGACCGATACCTACGCGCCCAAGCCCGCCTTCGCCGTCTACCAGCAGCTGGTCGCTTCGCTCTAACCCGCGAGCCGGACGCTCCGCGCGAACTGGCGCTCGGCCGCGCGCGAGCTCTGGATCCGCCAGTCGACGCCCTGCTTGCGCAGGTTGAACCACACCATCGACGTGACCTGCGGATGGTCGGCCAGGTAGCTGAACATGCCGGCGATCCACCGCGCCTTGCTCCCGCCGAGCTCGCTGCTCCCCGTCTCTGAGCTCTGGATTGGCGCCCGCGGGTCGAGCGCGTGGAGCTGGGCGATGGACGGGCCGCAGATCGCCCCGAACGAGCGCCATCCGCGCCCGAGGGAGCCTTCGTTGAGGCAGGTCAGGCCGAGCACGTTGACCTCGTCGGCGCCGGGGAAATATGCGCGCGGCGCGTGAAACACCGGGCTCCACACCCATTGCACGTTCCTCGCGCCGGCCCGGGTGAAGATCCGGTGCACATGGCGCCACATCTGGACGAACTCGCCGGGAAGGTTGCCGTTGGCCGTCCTCCCCCACGGGTACCAGTTCCCGTTCATCTCCTGGGCGAAGCGCAGCAGCACCGGCCGGCCATAGGCTGCCAGCCCCCGGGCCCAGGCACGGATGTAGGGGTCGAACCTTCCGGCGATGATGTTGCGCAGGGCGTAGCGCGGCTGGGGCGTGTAGAGCGCCTTGGTGGAGTCCCACGGCTCCCAGGTGATCTCCGGGATGCTCCCCCGCCGTGCGACGGCGTCGAGCTGGCTCGTCCGCAGCCGCGCGTGCTGCCAGTCGGCGTACCACATGACGATGCCCGCGTGTGCGTGCGCGGCCTCCTCGAACGCGTTCACCGAGCTGAGGTCGCCAGGCTGCCACGGGCGCCACGAGTTCTGAGCCAGGGGTGCGGTGGTGACCCCGAGTTCGACGGCGTGAGCGGCGACGGGCGTCACCGGATAGGGCGCGGGGGCGTTGTTCGCCGAATGGAGGATGAGGCCGTGCTGCTGGGCGACGAAGGCGGCCAGGAGGATGAAGAGGAGCACGGGTGCGGCGGCCGCTCGCCTCATGCCATCACCTGGGTCATCGGCACCCACACGCTGAGGACCGACATGGCCATCGCTCCCGCCAGCGCCGCCACGGCGACGATCACACCGCCTCTGAGGCGCAGGGCGCGCCAGGCCCCGCTCTCCGAGGAGACATCCCGTATCTCCAGGGCGACGGTGGTGGCGACGAGGACGAGGCCGATGATCGAATTGGCGAGCGCGAGCCAGTAATAGCCCCGTAGTCCGTTCGCCCCGCCGGTGGCGTGGAACGTCCACAGCGCGCCAAGAGGAAGCGCCGCCATGGCGAGACCGGGCCCGTACACGGTGAGCGCGCGCGGCATGGCGCCGGCGACGCCCTTCGGCGTGATCATGTACGGGCGCCTGATCTTGAAGAGGACGTTGACGAGCGCCCACAGGATCACCGGCCAGCGGGCGACCCCGAGGAGGATCCCTCGCCACGACAGTCTCACCCTGCCCGGTTGGAACCACCTGCGCGTCTCGCACCACATCAGGCTCGAGGCGAGGATCACCGGCGCGAAGTAGAGCAGGAACGTCGACAGCCTCACCGAAGCGATGGGCTGGCCGCTGAGGAGGGCCACGGTCGGCAGCGCCCAGAGGACGGCAAGCGAGATCGCCCACAGCGTGTACCAGCTCTGACAGAAGAGGAACTGGAAGGCCTGGCGCATGGTGTAGCGGCGCACGAGCCGAGGCGTGTGATGGAAAAAGATCTGGATCATCGAGTACGCCCAGGCGAATTGCTGGCGCAGATAGGTGGCGAGGCTGTCCGGGCCGTCGCCGACGGCGATGAGATCGGGAACGAACACGCCCCGATAGCCGTGAGCCGCGAGCACCACCGTGTCGAGGTGGTCCTCGGCACGGGTGGGCTGGAAGCCGCCGATCTGGCGTATCGCCGCCGTCCGGTAGGAGGTGTGCGAGCCGATGATGAAGGGCGTGCCGGTCGCGCCATAGAACCCCATCTGGAGCGGGCCCTGGAAGACCAGGTCCTGCTCGGTCAGGCCCCGCGCCGTCCACTCCCGGAGATTGCCGGCGACGCTGGGGGCCTGCACCCACGCGACCTCCGAATCCCGGAAGTAGCCCAGCGTGCGATCGAGGTAATCCGGTCGCGGCCGGTGGTCGATATCGAGCTGCACGAAGACCTCGTATTCGAGCCCGAGCGACGCCACGTGATCGAGCCACGCGTTGACGTTGCCCGCCTTGGTCCTCGCCTGGAACGGCGGCGCGCCCTGATTCCAGAAGGCAATGCCCCGGCGCGTGAAGTAATGCACCCCACGCTCCTCGGCCAGCGCGCGTACATCGGCCGAGCCCCCCTCGTCGAGGATCCAGCTGTCGTGCGGGTAGCTGACGCCTTGCAGAGCATCGAGCTGCTTGCGGATCACCGACAAGGACTCCTGCGCGGGTACGCACAGGGTGATGAGCGCCACCGCGGCTCCGGCGGGCGGCTCGACCTCGACCGGGCGCCGCATCCGCCCGACGAAGCTCCAGTAGACCGTGGGCAGAAGCGTGGTCTGGTAGAAGAGCATCACCGTCTGGAGCCAGTAGAGGACCGGCGTGCTGTGCTCACCGTGGCCAAGCCACCAGATCCAGAAGGTCGTCGTGACTACCGCCCAGATCCCCGCCAGCCCCCAGTAGCGGGCCCGCTGCACGCCTGACAGCGCGCTGACGCTGGCATGGCGGAAGCCGGGTTCGGTGATCGCGACATCCGCCGCGGCCGCCTCGGTGACGTCCCCGTACACGACCTCCTCGGCGGCGAGGCCGCCCAGGAGCCCGATGATCCTCCCCCGTCGATAGCTCTCGCCGGGCAGACGCCGGTCGGCAAGACGATCGCCGCCGCTCGATTCGGAGGCCCGGGCGCCGGGGAAGAGCGAGACGCGCTGGAGCTCGTCGGCTCCGGGCTGGAGCATTCCGAGCAGTGCGTGCCCGGTCTCGCGATAGGCGAGGCGCAGAGTCTCGTCCTCTGAGCGCTCCTGGTCGGGCGCGAAGTCGTGTCTGCTCAGCTGCTGTTGAGACCGATGCGTCGTTGCGTCACTCGACACGTTCTGTGTCCGGGCAGGAAGCCATCCCCACCACGACGTGGTCACTTTCAAGTTGATCCGTCCTTGCTCGAAGTCGCGCGTACACGCGGAGGTACGCCCCTCTCGGCTCCGGGGTCCGTCCCGAATTACCGATATCTAGAGTTTAGGGCGCCGCTGGAGCTAATGATCAGTAGAACGCCGCAAACCGCCGCAATATGTGCCGAGTGGCGCCGTCGCAGCTACTCGACGAACGTCGTAGACGCCGGCCGCTTCGCTAAACCTCGACGACGACGGGCAGCACCATCGGGCGGCGCTTGAGGCGG
The DNA here is from genome assembly GCA_035552815.1 of Solirubrobacteraceae bacterium. Lineage (GTDB taxonomy): Bacteria > Actinomycetota > Thermoleophilia > Solirubrobacterales > Solirubrobacteraceae > Palsa-465. The sequence continues at coordinate 16,356 of DASZKU010000127.1, forward strand.
TCGTAGACGAAGGCGGCGAGGTCGTCGTGGAGCTCCTGCTGGAGCATGTCGATCTCGCGGATCCCGCCCCGGGCGGCGCGCAGGAGCGAGGCCTCGACCTCCTGGCGGATGTCCTCGACGAGCTCGTCGGCCTGCTCGATGAAGGGCACGCCGCGGAAGATCACCTCGGGGGGGACGACGGACTCGCCGCTCTGCTCGGAGACGGTGGCGACGACGATGAAGATGCCGTCGCCCGAGAGCATGCGCCGGTCGCGCAGGGCGACGTCGGCGGGGTCGCCGATGTCGACGCCGTCGACGAAGATCATCCCCGACTGCTC
>DASZKU010000128.1:0-10373 GCA_035552815.1 Solirubrobacteraceae bacterium
CGGGGGCGGTCTCTTGACAATTTCCGGTGGCTTTGGCGAGGGGGAAACACCTCTTCCCATTCCGAACAGAGCCGTTAAGCCCCTCAGCGCCGATGGTACTTGGCCCGCAAGGGCCTGGGAGAGTAGGACGCCGCCGGTTTAATCAGCGCAGTGTCGGCCCGCTTCAGAGCTTCTGAGGCGGGCCGATTGCGTTGCGGGGGTTGCCGGCGCAGGTCACGCGCGTGTTGCCACCGCGCCCACCGCCGTGTACGTGCGCCGCGCCGAGATAGCCAACGTGGCTCTCATGGCGCTGTTGTCCTCGCCCGCCCGGCGTCATCAGGAGCCGACGGGCGCGGATCGTCACTCATGTGAAGCCCCTGACCCGCTCACACCTCCTTGCCCTGTCGCGTCGGCACCGCGGCCGTGCCCCGGACCGGCGATATGCAGTGCGCGCGCCGGTGAGGCACCGAGCCCGGGCGACGATCGCGGACCCAGCGCAGCTCGCGGCGGTGCGGGTGGGGGAAGGGGAGGACGGCGCCGTGCCCGCCTTCACGCTCGTCGAGGCTGTCGTCGTAGTCCTGCGCCAGGCGGCTCTCGAACCCCTCGCCGACGCCCTTCTCGAACTCCTCGCCGAGCACCCATTCGTCCTCGATCGGAGCGAGCGCATTCTCCGCCCAGTCGAGGATTCGGTTCAGCGAGGAACGGAACATATGTTCGTAAGACTACGAACCCCGGCGGACGGAACCCTAGGCGGCCGATCCCAGCGAAGACCACACCTCCATCTTGGCGGCGATCCGGTTCACCACCTCGGTGGTGAACTCCGTCGTTCCCGCGTGACCGCCGAGGTCGGGCGTCTTGGTGCCCGCGGCGATCGTCTCGAAAGCCGACTCGTAGATCGCCCGGGCGGCGCGGGCCGCACCGGGACCGTGGTGATCGGCGCCATGGCGGAGCACGGCGCCGCAGGCGAGGATCATGGCCAAGGGATTGGCCAGGTCCTTGCCCTGGAGGGCCGGGGCGGTGCCGTGGGGCGCCTCGGCCATCGCCACCGTGGTCCGGTAGCGCTCGTCGAAGGCGAGGAGGACGGACTCGGCGCCGGCGATGGAGCCGAACATGGGGAGCACGAGGTCAGACAGGCAGTCGCCGTCGCGGTTCAGGGCAGGGATCACCAGGGGGACGTCGGTGGCTCCGGAGAGGAGTCCCGCGTAGGTGGCGTCGATGAGCACCGGCTGGTAGGCGACGGCGGGATGGCGCGCCGCGGCGGCGTCGAGCTCCTCCTTGAGCATGCCCTCGTAGACCGGTGACACGGTCCACTTGGGGCCGCCGTAGACGCGCGCCTGCATCTTCTCGGCGGTGCGAAAGGCGTATTCGGCGACGGCGTGACAGGTCGAGCGGGTGATGCGCTCGGTGGCGTAGGCGCGCTCGTCGGGAGAGCCGGGCTCGCCCTCGCGCCACTGCTCGGAGCCGTAGGCCCCCTCGACGGCCATGCGCACGACGGAGATCGGGTAGTGCACGCCCGCAATGGTGGGCACCCCGGGCAGCCTGCGCCCGGTACGCATGATGATCTTCCCGTTCACCTGCTCGCGGAGGATGCGGTTGGGTGAGCCGACGTCGTCGGCCCCCTCGGGCGTGATCGTCGCCGCCTTCAGCCCGAGGCCGGCCTCGCGCATCGCTGCGGCGGCGGCGAGGACGACCTCGTTGCCGGTCGCGCGGCGATTTTCGAGCGAGAGGTCGAAGTGCACGAGCGAGAGGTCGAGCTCGAGGATCGCCGGATCGAGGACGCGCACCGCCTGCTCGAGCAGCTCCTGTCCCGTCTCATCTCCGTCGAGGACGGCGATGCGTATCGGATCGGCCATCCCGAGCACGATAGCCAAGTAAAGCGGCCGCCAGAATGAACCCGGCGGCGAGGATCCTCGGCCTTCGCACGCGTACCGGCACGCCCCCGAGACCGATGCCGTTGCCGCTCCGCCCGCTCCCCGGAGCCTCGCCGCCGCGCGTCCCACCGCGCGCCCCGAGCCCGGAAGCCCCGAGCCCGGAAGCCTCGACCAGCGACTCCGTCCTCCCGGCAGAGGCACGCGCGTCATTCTCAGCCACCCCGACCACCGAGATCGGCACCAGCGTCCTTCGCATCGCCAGCAAGAGGAGAAAGCTCACCCCGACCCCGACGAGCGGGATCAGGAGGGCGGCGCGCAGGCCCGAGCTGTGGATCACCGTCCCGGCGAGTGCGGCTCCGGCCGCCGACCCGGCCATGTTGGCGGTGAAGAGCCACGAGAAGGCCTCGGTGGTCGTGCCCGGGGGTGCTACCTCTTCGATGATGGCGAAGGCGCAGGCCGCCACCGGCGCGAGGGTGAGGCCGGCTACGGCCATGAGGACGATCATCACGGGGATGGCGCCGGCGATGATGAGCGGCGCCATGCCGGCAGCGAACATCGCCATGAGGACGAGGTAGCGCTGGACGAGTGACCCTCGCCACGCCCGGCTGCCGTAGAGGAGGCCACCGAGCAGGCTTCCGGCCGCGAGCGCGCCCAGGAGGATTCCCGCCGCCGCCGGGTCGCCTCTGCGGGTGGCGAGAGCGGGCATCGTCACCTCGAAGGTCCCGAAGGCGAGTCCCATGGGCACCACCGAGAGGACGAGGGTGCGCATGCCGGGTCCGGCCAGCGGGCCGGCGAGGGTCCGCTTGGCGCTGGCCGCCCGCCATCGGCGCGAGGGCCGCGAGGTGGCGAAGGCAATCGTCCCCACGACGAGGAGGCACGCCGAGGTGATGACGGCGGCGGAGGGGTCGGCGAGGGCGATGATCGCGGCCGTGAGCAGCGGCCCGAGGACGAAGTACAGCTCGGTGAGCACGGCCTCGAGGGCGAAGGCCATCTCCCGGCGCCGCGGTTCCTTGATCAGGGAGGCCCACAGCGCCCGCATCGACCCGGACACCGGGGGCAGCAGCGCGCCGCAGATGGCCGTGAACACCGTGAGAACGGCGATGCTGAGGTGGCGATGGACGCCGACGTCGAGGGCGAGGAGGGCGGCTGAGCTGATGAGGGCGGAGGGGATGAGGACCTTGGGCTGCCCGAAGCGGTCGACGAGCCGGCCCTGGACGGCGGAGAGGAGGACCGAGCCGAGCGCCAGGCCCGCGTCGGCGATGCCGGCGTCGACGAACGATCCGGTCGCGCGGCGGACGAGGAGGACGATGGCGAGGGCGTTCATCCCCACCGGGAGGCGCGCGAGGAACGCGGTGATCACCAACCGGGCGGCGCCTGGCTCGCGCAGAATCGAGCGATAGGTGGCGAGCAATCCCGGCCCTTGCTAGGAGGGCGCCGCTCCGCTGCTCATGAGCTCGTCGCTACGTGCGGCGAGGGCAGCGATGACGAGCTCGACGTGCTCGTCGAAGTCGATTCCCAGGTCCTCCGCCCCTTGCCTCAGGTCGTCGCGATGCACTGCGGCCGCGAAGCTCGGTGCCTTCATCTTCTTCTTGACCGACTTGGGTGTCATACCCATCAGGCCGTCGGGGCGAACGTAGGCGCAGGCGAGGATGAAGCCCGAGAGCTCGTCGACGGCGAACAGGGTCCTCTCCATCGGCGTATCGCGGGAGACGCCGAGGTAGTCGGCGTGCGAGGCGACGGCGCGGACGAGCTCGGGCGGATATCCCCTGAGCTCGAGTTCGCGCATCGCGTATCTGGGGTGGCCGTCCTCGAGGTTCGGGAAGCGCTCGTAATCCAGGTCGTGAAGGAGGCCGGTGACGCCCCAGAGCTCCTCGTCCTCGCCGAAGCGGACTGCGTAGGCGCGCATGGCCGCCTCGACGGCGAGGGCGTGCCGGCGCAGAGATTCGCCTTTTGTCCATTCGCAAAGGAGGTTCCAGGCGTCGTTGCGCGAAATCTCTGCCTGCATGGCTGTTACCCTAGCTCAGCGCTCCGGGCCCGCCCCCCCAGACCGGACCCGTCGCCGAACCGCCCCCATGGAGAAGTTCATTATCAAAGGCGGCGTGCCGCTCTCCGGCACCATCGTGCCCGCCGGGAACAAGAACGGGGCTCTGCCCATCCTCGCCGCATGCCTGCTCACCGAGGAAGAGGTGGTGCTCCGCAACGTGCCGCGCATCTCCGACGTCGAGACGATGACCGAGCTCATCGAGACGCTGGGCGCGCGGGTGGAGTGGCGCGGACCCAACGTCGTCGCCGTGGACGCCTCGGGGGTACTCCACTGCGAGGTCGATCGCCGGCTCTCCGAGCGCATCCGCGCCTCCTTCCTGCTCGCCGGTCCGCTCCTCGCCCGCTTCGGATGCGCCCGCATGCCTCCGCCCGGCGGCGACGTGATCGGGCGCCGGCGGCTCGATCCCCATCTCGACGCCTTCAAGGAGTTCGGCGCCACCGTCGAGCACGCGCGCGACATCCTGCTCGAGGCGCCCTTCGGCCTGCGCCCCTGCGACTTCCTCATGGACGAGCCCTCGGTCATGGCGACCGAGAACGCGCTCATGACCGCCGCCCTCACCCCCGGCGAGACGGTGATCCGCAACGCCGCCTCCGAGCCCCACGTGCAGGATCTCGCGCGCATGCTCGAGCGCATGGGGGCGCGCATCGAGGGCATCGGCTCGAACGTGATGACCGTGCACGGAGAGAAGCGCCTGGGCGGCTGCGAGCACACGATCGCCCCCGACCACATCGAGATCGGCTCGTTCATGGCCCTGGCCGGGGTCACCGGCGGCGAGCTCGTGGTCAAGGACACCTATCCCCAGGACCTGCGCATGATCCGGATCGTCTACGAGCGCCTCGGCCTTCACACCGAGCTGCGTGACAACGACGTGATCGTTCCAGGCGCTCAAAAGCTCGTCATCCGCGATGATGCCGGCGGCATCCAGCCCAAGGTGGACAGTGGGCCGTGGCCGGCTTTCCCGGCCGATCTCACCAGCGTGGCCCTCGCTCTGGCCACCCAGTCTGAGGGCTCGGTCCTCATCCACGAGAAGATGTTCGAAAACAGGTTGTTCTTCGCCGACAAGCTCCAGGTCATGGGCGCCGCCATCACCATCTGCGACCCGCACCGGGCCATCGTCCTCGGCCCCCGCCGGCTACGCGGCGAGCGCGTTCCCGCCCCCGACATCCGCGCCGGGATGGCGATGCTCATCGCCGCCCTGTGCGCCGACGGCGAGACCGAGATCGGCAACATCGGCCAGATCGACCGCGGCTACGAGCGGATCGACGAGCGCCTGCGCGAGCTGGGAGCGCGGATCAAGCGCGTCGACGACGTCCCCGTCCCCGCCTGAGCCGAAGCACGCGGCAGCGCTCGAGGGCGCCGAGGCCCACCGCCGAGGGCGCCCGATCGCCCCACGCGGCGGATCCGTAAGCTCATCGCTTCCCTGATGATCGATCGCATTCCCAGCGGCACCCGCGACGTCCTGCCCGACGAGATGCGCGAGCTCCGCGCCATCACCGAGCAGCTCCGCGCCCAGTTCGAGGCCGCCGGCTACGGCGAGGTGTACACGCCGGCGCTCGAGTACGAGGGCACGCTGGCGCGCGGCGAGAGCACGGCGACGATCCCCGCCTACCGGGTGTTCGACGAGCAGGGACTCGTGCTCGCCCTGCGCTCGGACATGACGGTGCCGATCGCCCGCCTGGTGGCGACCCGCTACGCCGCCGCCGAGCCTCCCCTGCGCTTCTGCTACTTCGCCCACGCCTACCGCCGCGTGCGCCCCCAGCGCGGTCAGCCCCGCGAGTTCCTCCAGGCCGGGGTCGAGCTCGTCGGCGCCCCCGCGCCCGCGGGGACCGCCGAGGCGCTCACCGTCCTGTGCGCGGCCCTCGACGCCGTCGGCCTGAACACCTACAGCGTCGGCCTCGGGGACGCATCGCTCTATCCCGCCCTGCTCGAGCGCGTCGGCGTCGATCCCGAGCGCCGTGGCGCCCTCGTCGAGGAGCTCGTGGCGGGAGACTTCGTCGGCCTCGAACGCGAGGTGGAGGCGCTCGGCCTCGACGACGAGTCGACCGAGTTGCTCCTGCGCGTCCCCCAGATCCGGGGCGGCCCCGAGGTGCTCGCGGACGTCCCCGAGCCCCTCGACGCCGCCGTCCAGGGGATGCGGTCGGTGCACGCCCTGCTCCCGCCCGATGCCGCCGCCCGGGTGATCTTCGACCTCGGGCTCGTGCGCCACCTCGGCTACTACACGGGCGCGGTGTTCCAGGTCTACGACCCGGCGCTCGGCGTCCCGATCGGGAGCGGCGGACGCTACGACGACCTCCTCGGTCGCTTCGGCCGCCCGCTCCCCGCCGTCGGGTTCGCGCTCGGGGTCGAGAAGCTCCACATCGCCCTCGCCGGAGAGGAGGGGCGGTGAACGGCCTGCGCATCGCCGTTCCCCGCGGCGCCCTCTTCGGGGACACGCTCGACCTCCTCGACCGTCTCGGGCTCGACACCCGCGAGGTGCGCGACAACGACCGCAAGCTCCTCTTCGAAGACGCGGGGATCGTCACCATGCGACCGTCCGATGTCCCCACCTACGTCGAGGCGGGGGCCGCCGACCTGGGGATCACCGGCAAGGACGTGCTCATGGAGCAGTCAGAGCGCGAGTGCTACGAGCTCGCCGACCTGCGCTACGGGTACTGCCGGATGGTGCTCGCCAGCGAGGCCGGCGAGGACCGCGCCGCTGAGGCGCTCCGGCGCCTCGGGGTGGTGAGGATAGCCACCAAGTACCCGAGGATCGCCGCCCTGCACTTCCTCGCCACCGGCCGCCAGGCCGAGATCGTCGAGGTCAAGGGCTCGGTCGAGCTCGCTCCCATCACCGGCCTGGCGGAGGCGATCGTCGACCTCACGGCGACGGGGACGACGCTGGTCGAGAACGGCCTCGTGGTGCGCGAGGAGATCGCCGAGTGCAGCGCGCGCCTGATCGCCAATCCCGTCGCCCATAAGCTCAAGGCCCGCGCCATCGACGCCGTGCTCGAGCGGGTCCGCGGTGTCTGACCCCACCGTGCTGCGCGGAGACCCGGTGGCCCTGGCCGCCGAGCTCCGCTCGCTGGTGCCCGGTTCGGGCTCGGTAACCGAGGCCGTCGCCGAGATCATCGCCGCCGTCCGCGCGGGCGGCGATGCGGCGCTCACCGAGTACACCCGGCGCTTGGACACCGGCGGCGCGGAGCCCGGCCCGCTCCTCGTCACCGGCGTCGAGCTCGACGGTGCCGTCGAGCGGCTCGACTCCGAGGTCCGCAGCGGCCTCGAGCGCGCGGCCGCGAACGTCGGCCGGGTGGCCGCGGCGGGGCTCGCCGCCGATCGCGTCGTCGAGCTCGAAGCGGGCGGATACCCCAGCTACGAGATCAAGCTCCGTGGCGTCCCCGTCGCCGGAGCGGCCGTCTACGTCCCCGGCGGCAGGGCGCCGTACCCGAGCACGGTGATCATGGGGGTGGTCACCGCGCGCGTGGCCGAGGTCGAGGACGTGGCGGTGTGCGCCCCCCCGGGAGGCGACGGCGACATCCATCCCGTGATCCTCGCCGCCTGCCGGCTCGCGGGCGCGAGCCGCGTGTACCGGATGGGTGGCGCCCAGGCCATCGCCGCCCTCGCCTACGGGACCGAGTCGGTGGCGCCCGTCGACGTCATCGTCGGGCCGGGCAACCTCTACGTCCAGGAGGCCAAGCACCAGGTCCTCGGGCAGGTCGGCATCGACGGCTTCGCGGGACCGAGCGACCTCGTGGTCATCGCCGATGGCGCCGCCGACCCCGAGCTCGTCGCCCTCGACCTCCTCGCCCAGGGCGAGCACGGGCCGGGCACGCTGGTGGTGGGGATCTCCGACTCGCCCGAGCTCCTCGACGCCGTCGCCCGGGAGATGGCGGGGTCGCCCGACACGGGGGCGGTTCGCCGGCTCGTGGCGACCGCGGACCTCGCCGGCGCCCTCGCGCTCGCCGAGGCCTTCGCCCCCGAGCACCTCGAGCTCCTGGGACCGGACGCCGAGGCGCTCGCCCCGCTCGTCTCGCGCGCCGGGTGCCTGTTCGTGGGCGCCGCGGGCGGGTCGGCCTTCGGTGACTACATCGCCGGCTCGAACCACGTCCTTCCCACCGGGGGAGCCGCCCGCTTCGCCTCCGCGCTCTCGCCCGCGCATTTCCGCCGGCGCTTCTCCGAGGTGAGGATCGGCGGCGCCGCCGCCGCGCTCGCCCGGGCCGCCGCGCCCGTCGCCCGGGCCGAGGGCTTCGAGCTCCACGCGCGCTCGATGGAGGCGCGCGTTCGCCAGAATGGGTCATCGTGAGCCGAACCGCCGTGATCGACCGCAAGACCCGTGAGACCGAGGTCCACCTCTCGCTCACCCTCGACGGTGCCGCCGCCGGGATGCGCGAGACGGGAGTCGGCTTTCTCGACCACATGCTCGACCTCCTCGCGCGCCATGGCCGGCTCGACCTCGACGTGCGCGCCACCGGCGACCTGGAGACGGGCGCTCACCATACCGTCGAGGACGTCGGGATCTGCCTGGGCCAGGCGCTCGATCGGGCGCTCGGCGATCGGGCCGGGGTAACGCGCTACGGTGAGGCGACGGTGCCCATGGACGAATCACGCGCGGCGTGCACGATCGACATCTCGGGGCGCGGCTACTGTGCCTTCGAGGCCAGTCTCCCGCCGGGCGCGATCGGTAATTTCGACCATGAGCTCGCCGAGGAGTTCTTCCGCGCCATCGCGCTCAACTCCAAGCTCACGCTGCACCTGATCGTCGAGGCGGGCACCAATGCCCATCACATGATCGAAGCGGCCTTCAAGTCCTTTGCCCGCGCCCTTCGCGCCGCCGTCGCCCTCGACCCCACCGAGCACGGGGTGCCGAGCACGAAGGGGACGCTGAGGGGATGAGCGCGGGTCCCACGATCGCCGTCGTCGACTATGGGATGGGCAACCGTCGCTCGGTCGAGAAGGCCCTCGAGCACGTGGGGGCGCGCGCCAGCATCACCCGCGACCACGACGTCCTCGCCACCGCCGACGGCATCGTGGTACCAGGCGTCGGCGCCTTCCCCCGGGCCATGAGCAGCCTCCACGAGCTCGGCCTTGCCGAGATCATCGTCGAGCGGGCCGCGGCGGGTGCGCCCGTGCTCGGGATCTGCCTGGGGATGCAGATCCTCTTCGAGCGCTCGGCCGAGTTCGAGCCGACGACGGGCCTCGGGCTCATCGCCGGGGAGGTCACCCCGCTGCGCGCCAACGGCCTGCGCCTGCCCCACATCGGGTGGAACCGCGCCGACTTCGCGCGCTCCTCACCCCTGACCGAGTCGCTCCCCGCCGCGGGTGTGCACTTCTACCACGTGCACTCGCTCGTCCCGCGGCCCGCCGAGCAAGAAGACGTCCTCGCCACCTCGCAGTACGGCGAGCGCTTCGTCACCGCGGTACAGCGCGGCACCGTGTTCGGCGTGCAATTCCATCCGGAGAAGTCCTCCACGCACGGCCTCGCGCTGCTGCGTAACTTCGCGTCGGTCTGCGCGGGGCACGCACAGGGCGTGGCCGCGTGATCCTCTATCCGGCGATCGACATCCTCGAAGGCAAGGCGGTGAGGCTCGCCCGCGGGGACTTCGACGAGCAGACGGTGTACGACGCCGACCCGCTCGACGCGGCGCTCCGGTGGGTGCAGTCGGGCGCGCGCGTGCTCCACGTCGTCGATCTCGACGGGGCCAAGAGCGGGACCCCCGCCAACCTCGCCCAGATCGAGCGCATCGCCGCCGCCGTCGAGGTTCCCGTCCAGGTCGGCGGCGGGCTGCGCTCGGTCCAGGCGGTCAGGGATGCCGTCAACGCGGGCGCCACGCGGGTGATCCTCGGCACCGCCGCCTACACCGACGTCGACTTCCTCGACGACGTGGTCGCCGAGCACGGCGACCGCGTCGTCGTCTCCGTCGACGCCCGCAACGGGCGCCTGGCGGCCTCGGGATGGCGCGAGCAGACCGAGATCCCCGCCGAGCACGTCTTCGAGCGCCTCTGGGGCCGCGGCGTGCGCAGCTTCGTGTACTCGAACATCGACCGGGACGGGATGCTCTCGGGGCCCGACCTCGACGAGGTGCGGGCGGTGGCGGGAGCGCTGCGCGGACGCTTCCTGTACTCGGGCGGGGTGTCCTCGGTCGCCGACCTCGAGGGCCTGGCCGCCCTGCGCCAGGTCAATCTCGCCGGCGTCATCGTCGGCAAGGCCCTGTACGAGGGTCGCTTCACCATCGCCGACGCGCAGGCGGCGCTCGCGGACGCGGCCCGCGGCTCGCGCGATGCCGGCAACGGGGACTCGCGTGCACTGTAAGCGGGTGATCCCCTGTCTCGACGTCGACGGCGGTCGCGTCGTCAAGGGCGTCGGCTTCCTCGACCTGCGCGACGCCGGGGACCCGGTGGAGCTGGCGGCCCGCTACGACGCCGCCGGGGCCGACGAGTTGGTGTTCCTGGACATCACCGCCACCTCGGACCGGCGCGCGACCGTGGTCGACCTGGCCCGGCGG
>DASZKU010000129.1:0-13331 GCA_035552815.1 Solirubrobacteraceae bacterium
CACGGGGTGATCGCCGACATCGTGCCCGAGCGCTTCGTCGCCGAGGGGCTGATCGAGGCGCTCGCCGACGTGCCGGTGTCGAGCGCGCTCATCGCCCGCGCCTCAGAGGCCCGCGACGTCCTCCCCGAGGCGCTTCGCGCCCGCGGGGCCTCGGTCGACGTGGTGGCGCTCTATGAGACGGTGGCCGAGTCCCTGAGCGAGAGCGAGCTCGCCGCCGCCCGCGCCGCCGACTACGTGACCTTCACCTCGTCCTCGACCGTGCGCTTCTTCTTCGACGGGGTGCAGTCGGCCGGCGCCGAGCTCCCGGCGCGGGCGGGGTCCTTCGCCGGGCCGCGCCTGGTGTCGATCGGCCCGGTCACCACCGAGGCGCTCCGCGAGCGCGGGCTCGAGCCCGACGTCGAGGCGACCCGGCACGACATCGACGGCGTCATCGAGGCCCTCGTGGCCGACGCCACGCAGGCCCGGATGAGAACCACGCCGACCTTGCCCTAGGGCGGGGCCGTAACCGCGCCACCGGCAAGCTAGCGTTCACGTCGGCAGTGAGCGCGCCCGTGATCACCTTCCTCTCCGACTACGGCCACGAGGACGACTTCGTGGGCGTCTGCCATGGGGTGGTGGCCTCGATCTGCCCGCGGGCCCGGGTGATCGACATCACCCACGGTCTCCGGCGCCACGATGTCCTCGCCGGGGCGCTCGTCCTGCGCAACGCGCTGCCCTACATGCCGGCGGGCGTCCACCTCGCCGTCGTCGATCCCGAGGTGGGCGCCGAGCGCCGCGCCGTCGCGCTCCTCACCGGCGACGGCCGCTACCTGGTCGGCCCCGACAACGGCCTGCTCTCGCTCGCGGCCGCGGGTGCCGGGGGCATCGTCGAGGCGGCCGACATCGGCCGCTCGCCCTTCCGGCTCGAACCGACCTCGGCGACCTTCCACGGGCGCGACATCTTCGCGCCGGTGGCCGCCCACCTCGCGGCCGGCGCCTCGCTCGCCGACGCGGGGACGCCGCTCGAGCCGGCCCAGCTCGTCGAGCTCACCCTCCCCCGGCCGCGGCGCGACGGAGACGCCCTCGTGGCCCACGTCGTCTACCTCGATCACTTCGGCAACGTCGAGCTCGACGTCGGCCATGACGATCTTCCCGGCACCGGGCTGAGGCTCGGCCGTCGCGTCGCGCTCGATACCGGCCACGAGACGGTGACCGCCCCCTTCGCGCGTACCTTCGCCGACGCCGGACCCGGGGCCCTCCTCGTCTACGAAGACGCCTACCGGACGCTGGCCATCGCCGTGAGCGGCGGCCACGCGGCGGCCCGCCTCGGCCTCGCGCCCGGCGACGAAGTGCGGATCACGCCCGAGTGAGCGCCTCCGGACCTCTCGGCCATCCGCGCCTGCATCTGCGGCGCGCGACGTCGACCAACGAGCGCGCCCGCGAGCTCGCGGTCGCCGGCGCGCCCCACGGCACCCTTGTCACCGCGGGTGAGCAGACCGCGGGCCGGGGCCGCCAGGGGAGGACGTGGACGGCTCCCCCGGGACGCTCGCTGCTCGCCTCGGTGCTCGTCCGCGACCCGCCGAGGCTGCTCCCCCTCGCCGCCGGGGCGGCGGTGGCGGACGCCGTCGACGAGGCCGCCGGGCGCGGCGGCGGGCGCGGCGACACGGCGGCGCCCGAGCGCACGACGGAGATCAAGTGGCCCAACGACGTGCACCTCGACGGCGGCAAGGTCGCGGGCGTCCTCGTCGAGGGCCGGCCGCAGGAGCGGTGGGCGGTCGTCGGGATCGGACTCAACGTAGCCGTAACCGAAGCTGACTTCCCCCCCGAGCTCGCCGGCCGCGCCACCACCCTCGGCCTCGAGCCCGCGGACATCGATCCCACCCTGCGAGTGCTCCTGAGGAGGCTCGAGCGCTGGCTGGAAGCCGACGCCGAGACCCTCCTCGCCGAGATTCGCCGCCGCGACGCCCTCCTCGGCCGGCCCGTGCGCTGGAGCGGGGGCGAGGGCCGCGGCGGCGGCATCGACGGCGACGGGCGCCTGGTCGTCATCACTTCCGACGGCGGCCGCGTCGCCCTCGACGCCGGCGAGGTCCACCTGGGAGCGGCGCCCGCGCCCTAAGGCAGGCGCCCTAAGGCAGGCGCCCTAAGGCACGAGCCCGCCGTACGGAGCGCGGCCGGCGCGGCGGTCTCGGAGGTAATAGCCGAGCACGAGCACGGTGAACATGTTCATCCACAGAACGTTGAGGACGGTGCCCTCCTTGGGGAAGACGGATTGGAGGGTGCCGGCGATACCCGAGAGGGCATGGGGCACTCCCTGGGTGGCGATGTCTCCCGCCACCGCGGCCACGCAGGAGACGATCCACACCACCACCCAGCGCCCGGTCGACATCGCGAGCAGGAGGAGGAAGGGCAGGGTGATGAGGAGCATGCGGTCGAAGTCGGTGTCGGGGAGGAACACGTAACCGGCGAACAGCGACCACGCCGTGGCCTCGCGGATGTCGATCCGGCGCAGGACGTAGAGGACGAAGGCGACGACGCTCCCCGCCACGGGCAGGAGCTTGGCCTCGATCGGGGCGTAGAGGCCGATCTTGTCGAGGAGGATGGTCGGGGTCACGTGGATGGGCGGGTTGAGCGCGAGCAGGTCGTTGCGCCGCGAGAAGGCATCGAGGCTCTGAGGGAGCCAGGGCACGTTGCTGAGCGCGACGACCACTAGGAAGGCGGCCACGGGAGCGAGCGCCCACCACCGGCGCTTGCGCAACCAGTGCACCGCGAGGGCGGGAAAGGCGAAGGCGCCGAGGAACTTGAACGCCGCCAGCGCGGTGACGGCGAGCCACGCCGTCCACTCCCGTCCCCGCTCGAGCGCGAGGAGGAGGACGGCGATGCCGAAGAAGAGCAGTGTCTTGTCCTGTGCGTACACCGTCCACGACAGGAGCACGAAGGGGTTGAAGGCGTAGAAGAGCATGAAGCCGAGGCGCCAACCCTGGGGGCGGGGAAACGCGAAGCCGATGAGGAGGAGGGTGGCGGCGTCGCCGAGCACGAAGAGCAGGCGGAGCATGGTCGGCGAATCGTGGATGGCGAGGAGCGCCGTGAACACGCCGACCTCGAAGGGCGGGCTGTTGGAGTGAACGGGGTTGATGAGCCCGTGCACGGGCGGGTTGAACGGGTTCGTCCCGTGCAGCGCCAGGCGCGAGAAGTACGTGTAGATGGAGAGATTGCTGCCGCCATGGCTGCCGGCGATGATGAGCACGCGCACCACCACCGCGAGCACGGTGATGGCGAACACCAGCAGCCGCCAGTTCCGGCCCCCGAGCCGCGTGGACAACGGTCTAGGCGGCTTCTTCGGCGTCCTGATCGCCCGCCGGAGCACCCTCGGCGAGCGCTTCGGCGACGGTCTCTTCGACATCGCCGCGGTCGGAGGGATCGAGCGGCGGCACCTCTCCGTTCTCCGTCTCCGTCTCGAGCGCCTCGGTGAGCACGTCCTCCGACGGACCGAGATCGTCCTCGCCGTCGCCGTCGTCTACGACGAGATCGGCCTCGGCGCCGTTACCGGGGTCCGCGGGCGTCACCGGCGCCTCGCCTGGGTTCTGCCGCCCGGGCTTGGCGGCGCCGTTGGCCGATCCATTTCCGCCCCCGGCCTGCGGCCGGCGCCGGCGGCTCTTGGCGCGGCGCCCCTTGGGGAAGTTGCGCAGCAGGTCGCGCGCCAGGGCGGCGGGCTTGCGGGCCATCCGGGTGCGCGCCCCGCGCAGGGCCTCCTCGGCCTCGGGGGTGTGCGCGAGCGCGGCGGCGAGCAGGGCGGCCGATAGGCGCCGGTCCTCCTTGCGCGTGGCGTGCACGAGGCGCCGGGCGTTGCGGGCGTGGGCGCCGCCGCTCGAGTTGACGAGGAGACCGAGGAGGCGCTTGGTCTCCGGCCACCGCTGGATCGCGTATTCCTCGTGCACCTCGCGGGTGTACTCGGCGAGCCGCCAGATCCACGCGTTGGCCTCGTCGCGGCGGCCGATGCGCCGCTCCGCCAGGGCCTGGAGCATGATCTTCACGCCTTCGCGCCGCTCGTCGCGGGGCCAGCCGGCCATGATGTCGACGGCGGTGTCGAAGGCCTCGGCGTCGCGTGAGGCGGCGATCTCCTGGAGCGCCCGCAGGCGCAGCTGGGCGTTGCGATTGCGCTGGACGGCGGTGAGGAGGAAGCGCCGCTTGAGCTCTCCGCCGCGATCGAAGTGGAGCATCGCCTTCGCGCGCCGCCAGCCGTTGGGCGCGACGCGGGCGCCGGCGAGGGCCGCCCACACGTGCTGCTCGCCGTAGTCGAGGTGATCGACGGCGATCCGCCAGAGCTCGCGCTCGAAGACCTCGGCGCGCCGGTCGGGATCGGGGGTGACGGGGAGCACCCGGCGCTCGACGCGCACCCGGCGCCCGCGGCCGCGACGCACCGGGCCGACGACGATCGCTCCCCCGCGGTAGACGTCGCGATCGAGCAGCGAGTGAAGGGTCACCACCGGGTCGTCGTGCTTGGTGGCGGGATGGACGAAGTCGACGACGATCCCCGCTTCCTTGCCCGGGTGGCGCCGCGTCACCCGCCCCACACGCTGCTGATAGATGCGCTTGGAGGCGGTGGGCGCGAGGTGCATGCAGATCGTCGCCCGGGGCGAGTTCCAGCCCTCGGCGAGGAGCTGCGCGTTGACGAGGACGTCGATCTTGCCCGACTCGTAGTCGGCGAGGATGCGGGCGAGCTGGCGCTTGGGCGTCTCGCCCGAGACCGCTTGGGCCTTCATGCCGAGCTCGCGGAAGGAGTGGGCGACGTTGTAGGCGTGGCGCACGCCGGCCGTGTAGACGACGCCGGGGACGCCGTTGAAGCGCGTCTTGTAGAGGTCGGCGATCGCCTGATTGAAGGGATGCTGGTCGAGGAGCTCGGCGAGCATCTCCTGGTCGAACTCGGTGTCCACCTCGCCGCGGCGCAGCGGGACCTTGGCGATCGTGCGCACGCCCGGTCCCGGCGGGATGCGGATGCAGCGCAGCGGCGCGATCACTCCGCGCCGGGCCGCCTGGGCGAGGTCGAAGCGCGAGGTCTGGGTGGGGAAGAGGTCGGTGACGTGGCGGGCGATGAGGGCGCCGGTGGCGGTCATGCCCACGAACACCGGGCCGGCCCACTTCCTGATCGAGGCCGAGGTCTTCTCGCCCAGCGCGGTGTGCGCCTCGTCGCAGATGACGATCGTGTAGGCGTCGGAGATACGCCCGGCGTTACGGACGAACCATTGGTAGGTCTCGACGGTGACCGGGCCATTGGCCGAGTCCTTGCCGTCGAGCAGCGCCGGGGTGATCCGCTTGGCATAGCCCCGGTCTCGGAGCTCGCCGTGGAACTGATCGACAAGGTTGCGGCGGTGGGTGAGGATCAGTACCCCACCCGTCCGCGACGCCTCGACGAAGCCGAGGGCGGCCACCGTCTTGCCGGCGCCGGTGGCGTGCTCGAACCAGAAGCGCCGCGCCGCGTTGGGGTCCTCAGGCTGCTCCTCGACCGCGAGGTCGGCGTCGACCTCGTCGTCGTCCTGCCAGTCCTGAGGCTCCTCGTCGGGCTCCTCGTCCTCTTCGTCGAAGTCGTCGTCCTCGTCCTCCTCCCCGGGGATGGCCGCGGAGGCGAGCACCGGGGGCTCGGGGGGAGCGGCGGGAGCGCTCCCGCTCCCGGTCCCGTTGCCGTTCCCGTTCCCGTTCCCGGTCGAGCGCTGGGCCTCGGCGAGCAAAGCGGTCAGCGTGCCCGAGAGCGCGTCGACCTGGTGGGCGGAGAGGACGGTGCCGTCGACGAGGTGCGGTTCCTCCTCGGAGAGGAGCCGATCGAGGCCGAGCAGGAGGGCGAAGCGCCGCCGCCACTCGATCGAGGGCTGCTTGGCGCTGGTTTCGAGCTCGGCCAGGGCCGCGTCGAGCGCGCGTCGGCGCGCCGAACCCGCGGCGAGTGCCTCAGCGGCGGTCTCGCCTTCGTAGATGAATCGCTCGCGCGTGAACTTCTCGGCACGCGCAATCGCGTCAGTACTCGGAAAGGGGGTGGAAGCACCCATGCAATATCGGAAGGTTGAGTCTGGAATGCGAGCCGCGGCAACACGTCGTAGCGGCTCAGGCAGCGGCCCATGACAGATCGGCCTGGGACGAGGTACGGCACCCTCGGGAAGCGCCCCCCTGGCAACCTGAAGCTAGGGGGATAGGTTGCATTTAAGCAGATCGAGTAGCCGTCGTGGCGCGCGGGCCGCCCGAGCGGGGCGGGTGGGGCCCAATCTGCCAAGCTGTCGGTCATGCTGATGAGGGATATTCGGCGTCAATTGCTGCGGTGACCGTCGTCTCCCCCTACGAGGTCCGTCGCGCGCGCGGCGAGCAGGAGTACGCCGACCTGCTCGCGCTCCGCTACCAGGTGTTCTGCGTCGAACAGGGCGTCCCCCGCCACGAGGAGGTGGATGGACGCGACCACGGCGCCGTCCATCTCGTAGCCGTCCGCGACGAGCTGGTGTTGGGGACCTGCCGCCTGGTCTTCGTCGGCACCACCGTGCAGTTCAGCCGCCTCGCCGTGCGCAAGTCGGCCCGCCGGCAGGGCATCGCGACCACTCTGCTCGAGGAGGCCGACGCCCAGACCCGCGCGGGCGGCGCGCGCCGGCTCGTGCTCCACGCCCAGACCTACGCGCGCAAGCTCTACGAGCGCGCCGGGTACCGAGCGCGAGGCCGCCCCTTCGTCGAGGCGGGGATCGAGCACGTGGCGATGGAGAAGGCGCTGTGAGGCGAGCTCGCGGCTCGCGCCGCGGGCACCGTCGGAGCGGGTGGCTTGCCTGAGGTCAGGGTCGACCCGCTCAGCGGCCAGCGGGCGATCGTGGCCGCGGAGCGTGCGGACCGTCCAGGCGGCGATATCCGGGTAACGCCGGCCGAGCCGCTCGACCCGAGCGCCGACCCCTTCGCCGAGGGTCACGAGGACCGGACGCCGCCCGAGCTCTACGCGGTGCGGCCGAGCGGCCCTCCCAACTCGCCGGGCTGGATCGTGCGCGTGGTGCCCAACCTGTACCCGGCCCTCACCCCGGACTCGCCGCCGCCACCGCCCCAGGCCAACAAGGATCTCTTCTGGGCAGGACCAGCGCGAGGTGCCCACGAGGTGATCATCAACGCGCCCGATCCCGTCACCTCGCTCGCGCACCTCACCGTCGAGCAGGTGTCGGCGGCCATGGAGGTGTGGCGAGCGCGCATGCGCGCCCACCCCGAGGCGGCCTGCTTGCACCTGATCGTCAACGAGCGCACCGAGGCGGGAGCCTCGCTCCCCCATACCCACGCCCAGCTCTATGCGCTCGACTTCGTCCCCGCGATGATCGCTCGCGAGCGCGAGCGCTTCGGCGCCTACGCCACCCGAACGACGGGCGCCAATCTCCTCGCCGATCTCGTGCAGGACGAGGTGCGTCGCCGCGAGCGCATCGTTGCCATCGACAAGGAGTCAGTGCTTATGTCCCCCTACGGGGCGCGCTTCCCCTTCCAGCTCATGCTCGCACCGCGCGTCCCGCGCATGCGCTTCCAGGACGATGGCCCGATCGCCGCGGCGATGCTCCACGGCGCCCTGACGCGGCTCGCCGAGCGCTTCGGCACAGCGCCACCACTCAACCTGTGGATCCGCACCGCGCCCAGCGGTGCCGAGCACTTCTGCTGGCGGATCGACATCGTCCCCCGGCTTACCTACATCGCCGGGCTCGAGCTTGGCGCCGGCGTGAACCTGAACATCATCTCCCCCGAGCGGGCGGCCGCGGAACTCCGCGACATCTGAACCCGGATGTCACCTGGTGCCCGTCCGGGCACGGCCTACTTACACGGATGGGACACCGCACTGCGGTGTCAGTCCAGGTACGAGCGAATGGAGCAGACGATGGCGCAGCAGTGGACAGAGCCCTTGCGGGCACGTGGCCCAGGTGGGGCCCGGCGGATGCGCGCCGGAGCCGCGGCAAGCGGACGTCCCGGGGAGACGCTGGGACGCGCCCGGCGGCGTCTGCAGGTGACGGCGGTGCTCGCCGTGCTTGCCGGCGTGGTGGCGATCGCCGTGCCCGTCCTCGCCTCGGTGACGATCTCGCTGTTCATCGGCTGGATCCTCGTCTTCGCCGGGATCGTGACCGGCATTCACGCGCTTTCTCAGCACCCGGTCCGTCGTGCTGCCGGTTCCCTCCTCAGCTCACTCCTGACCGCGCTCGTCGGTCTCTACATCGTCATCTTTCCCCTCAGCGGAACGGTGACCCTCACCTTCATGCTCGCGCTGTGGTTCTTCGTCTCGGGCGCACTGCGCGTCGTCGCCGCCTGGCGTGGGCAGGGGATCCCCGGGGCATGGATAGTCGGCCTCAATGGGATCCTCACCCTCGTCCTCGGGTTCCTCATCGCCGCGTCGTTGCCGAGCTCCGCGGGATGGGCGATCGGACTGCTGGTGGGGATCAACCTGATCTTCTGGGGAGTCGAGGCGATGGTGGCAGCGCGGATGCTCAAAGCCGTCTCAGGGTAAGTCTCGCCGGATGGTTACCCGAAGCAAAACTCCAAATAGCTGATCGATCAAGTAGACCTGTTAGGATCCGGGCCATGCAGGTCCAGTTCGTGCGCGTTGGCGCGGTGACGCAGGGGCAGGGCGACCGGAGTGACCGAGTTGGCATCTTCTGCGAGTGCTTCGGGGCAGTGGCACTCACAGAGGGGTAAGGCACGCACGGCCGAAGACCTGGCTAACTGACTCGCGATACGGCTGGCGCCGCCTCGCGGGCGAAGTACGAGAGGACATTCCCGCGCTCGGGTCACCGCGTGACGCAGTGGGGATGTAGGATCGTCAAATCCCCCCCGGTAATTGAAGGAGCAACATTTGATCGATCGAATTCGACAGGAGATCCAGGACCGGCTCGAGCAACTTCTCGCGGAAGCGGAAAAGCTGCGTGACGCGCTCGCCGCTCTCGATCCGCGTGAGCAGAAGCCCAAGGCCGGGCGTGCACCTGCGCGTCGTGCGACGCGTTCAGCCGCGCCGCGTGCATCCGCCCGCTCGACGACATCGAGCCGAGCAAGCTCGCGTCCCGCGGCCTCGAGGGGATCCAACTCTCGCACCGCCCCGGGCGCCACCAAGACGGCAGTACTCGAGGCGCTCGAGAAGGGTGGCGCGATGACCGCCGGCGAGGTCGCCTCGGCGACCGGCCTTGGTCGTGGCACCGTGAGCACGACGCTGTCCAAGCTCGCCAAGAGCGGCGTGGTCGTCAAGGCTGACCGCGGCTACAAGCTGCCCGAAGGCGCAACCGCGACGACGGCGGCGTAGCCGACTGGACCGCACCGAGCCGCCCGGCGGCTCCTGAAGTTGATGCCTGTACCGGCGCCGCGGGCCGACTCGGTCCGCGGCGCCGCTAGGGCCGCCTAAGGGCCCGCGCAAGAATTATTGACGGCTTTGACGGCGTCTGGACGCGCCTGGGCGCCACCCGCTCGCCCTCATGTACCACCAGTACTGTCGGGGCGAGCGGGCGGCGCCAGTCACGCCCAGCCACTCGTCAAGATTCCGCCACTAATTCTTGCGCGAACCCTAAGCGGCCGGGATGGGGACGTCGGGCGTCCGCGCCACCGTGGCGGCGAGGATGAGGATGGTGAGGGTGCGGCGCACGTCGGGGATCACCGCCACCGCCTCCTGATAGGCGTCGAGAAGCCGGAGGATGGCAGCGAACACGGGGGCGTCGTCGATGTCGGCGGGTACGTCGCAGGACAGGCGCGCCAGGGCGAGCATCTCCTCGGGGTCGCCGCCGCGCATCGAGGCCATGGCGGTGAGCATGAGGAACTCGGCGACCCGGTCGAGGAGCACGTGCGGCGCGCGGTCGCGTGCCCCCACCGGAGGACCGGCGGGCTCGAGCGGCTCGGCCGCGGCCACGCGCAGAGCCTGACCGGAAGCGATCAGGCGCACCTGCTCGGGGGACAGGCCGGCCTGGAGCGCCCACCGGATCCCGAAGGCGGCGCCCATCATCGTCGAGCCGTAGGGCGCGTCGCTGGCGAAGACGATCTGGCCGGGGGGAACGAGCGAGAACAGCGCCGCGAGGTCGGCGGGCATCCACCACGCGGTGTCGAAGAGGAGGTTGGGATGGTCGGGGGCGGCGTGCCAGATCCAGCCGAGGTCGCAGATCCCCGCGTGGGCGAGGATGAGCCGGGCATCGGGGAACTCGCCGGCGAGCGCGACCGCGTGCTCGCCGAGGGCCGGGATCCCGCGGCCGGCGTGGATGAGAACGGGGAAGTGGTGCTCGGCGGCCAGGGCCACGAGCGGCCGCACGCCCGCGTGGTCGAGGGTGAACTGCTCGGCGCGGGGGTGGAGCTTGATCCCGCGGGCGCCCGCGGCGAGGCAGCGTCCGGCCTCGGCGAGGGCATTATCGTGGGGATTGACACGGCAGAAGGGCACGAGCAGGCCGTCCGAGCGCTCGGCTGCTTCGAGCACCATGTCGTTGGCGGGCGGGTACCCGTCGAGCTCGTGCATCGGGAAGGTGAAGGCCCCGACCGCATCCGCCAGCTTCAGCGTGTCGATGATCTCCTCGGGGGTGGCCTTCACCCCGTCGGGATCGTTCTGGCCGATGTGGGTGTGGGCGTCGAAGAGCTCGAGACCGGGAACCTGGTCGCGCACGACGTCGTACCACGGTCGGATCAGGCTCGCGAGGTCCATCTCCGGCAGCGTGTCAGGTTCGTACCATGGATGCGTGCCCAGCCCCAAGCTCACCGATTGTTGGCGGCTCGGATCGGACCCCGCCGCCCTCACCGTCCCCAACCGGGTCGTGCTCGCGCCGCTGGCGGGGATCGGGAACTGGTTCGTGCGCCTCCAGGCCAAGCGCCACGGCGCCGGGCTCGTCGTCTCCGAGATGGTCTCGAGCTTCGCCATCCATTACCGCAACGAGAAGACGTGCCGCGAGCTCCTGCGCATCCATCCCGACGAGCACCCGGTGTCGATCCAGCTCTTCGGCCACGACCCCGAGGTCATGGAGTCGGCGGCGGAGACGGTGGCGGCAGCCGGGGCCGACGTCATCGACCTGAACATGGGCTGCCCCGTGCCCAAAGTGTGCAAGACGGGCGCCGGCGCCGCGCTCCTCGACGACCCCGACCGCGCCGTGGCCCTGGCGCGCGCGGCGGCCCGGGGGAGCGGTCTCCCGGTGACCGTCAAGCTCCGCTCCGGGCAGCGCCCGGGCGAGCGCGCCGGGGTGTCGCTGGCGCACCGGCTCGTGGAGGAGGCGGGCGTCGCGGCTCTGTGCATCCACCCGCGCCACGCCTCCCAGCGTCACTCGGGCGTGCCCGACTACGAGCTCGCGCGCGGGTTGGTCGAAGAGCTGCCCGTCCCCGTGCTCATCTCCGGCGGCCTGCACACCGCCGCGCAGGCCCAGGCCGCCTTCGAGCGCACAGGCGCCGCCGCCGTGCTCCTGGCCCGGGGCTCGCTCGGGAACCCCTGGCTCTTCGAGCAGCTCCTGGGCACGGGGGATGGCGAGCCCGGGCGCGACGCCGTGTTCGCCGAGCTCGACTGGATCATCGACCGCGCCATCGAGCACCTGGGCGAGGAGCGCGCCACCCGCTATCTGCGGAAGTTCTACCCGTGGTACGTCGACCGGGTCGGGGGCGACAAGGCCCTGCAGGCGGCGCTCCAGAGCGCCCCGACGATCACCGAGGCGCGAGCGCTGGTGGGGCTGGGGGAGACGGTGGAGGTGTAGAGCGCGCGGCGGGCTGCCGCGCCTGCCGCTCGATAGTAGGCTCCCTATGAGAGGGATGAGAGTGCGTTATGTCGCCGCGTGGCTGCTCGCCGCCGCCGCGCTCCTAGCCGTCGCCGTGCCCGCCCCGGCGGCTGCGCAGGTGCAGCCCTACGGGACGAACAACTACGGCACCTTCTACAACGTCCTGCCGCCCGGGACCAACGGGCTCGACAACGCGCTCGCGCTCGCGGTCTACGAGGCGACGGGAGCGAGGCCGGCCCATAACAACGACCAGCTCGGCATGTACTCGAGCCTCACCACCGCGGCCCCGAACATCCAGGCCTCGCAGATTTCGAGCTTCTTCAAGGACGCGACCTTCGGGGTGCCGTCGGGTCAGGTGGCGGGGACCGAGAGCCCGGAGCCCGGGGTGACGATCGAGCGCGACGCGCGGTTCGGCGTCCCTCACATCTACGGCGACACCCGGGCCGAGCTCATGTTCGGGATCGGCTATGCGACGGCCGAGGACCGGCTCTTCTTCATCGACGCGCTGCGCCATGCCGGCCAGGGCGACCTGGCGTCGTTCGCCGGCGGGGCCAACGCGCCCATGGATGAGAGCGTGTGGGCGAGCAGCCCCTACACCCAGCAGGATCTCGTGAACCAGGTCAACGAGGGGATCGCCAACCTCCCCGACGGCCACCAGATCCTCTCCGACGCCACCAACTACGTCGCCGGCATCAACGCCTACATCGGCCAGGCCCAGCTCGACCCGCTGCTCATGCCCGGCGAGTACGCGGCGATCGGCCAGCTCGGCGGCCCCGCCCCGTTCACGGTCGAGGATCTCGTCTCGATCGCCTCGCTCGTCGGCGGTATCTTCGGCCAGGGCGGCGGCGCCCAGCTCTCGAACGCCGTCCTCTACGAGAACCTCACGCAGCGCTTCGGGCGCGAGCGCCGCGCCGTTCCGGGGTCGCCGCAGGGGGTCAGGGGCGTGAGCGCGGTCGCCGCGGCGGCGAAGACAGGGCAGCGGCGAACCCCCAAGACCGGGCAGGGGCGAACCCGCAAGACCGGGCACGGGCGAACCCCCAAGCCCCGGCACCGCAAGGCCCACCCCACCGCCGACCACTCCGGCTTTGCCACGCTCATGAGCTTCGTCGATCCCAGCGACCCCGAGGCGCCCACCACCGAGAAGGGGAAATCCTTCCCGTACCAGACGCTGCCGCTGCCGAAGAAGACCGCGCGCGGGAGCATCGCGCTCCCCGACCCGGGCTCGGTCTCCTACGTCGATCACGTGGCCGCGGGCGCCATCCCTCCGGGCGCCCCGCCGGCTCAAGGACTCGCGCGCGGCAAGCGCGCCGCGGGCCGCATCGGCGTCGCGCTCGGGGCGGCGGGCAACGCCGGGCCCGGCCTCTTCGCCTTCCCGCCCACCGACTCCAACGCCCTGCTCGTCTCCGGCGCCCACACCGTGTCCGGTCACCCGATCGCCGTGATGGGTCCCCAGGTCTCCTACTTCTCGCCCGAGATCCTCATGGAGGAGGACATCCACGGCCCGGGGATCGACGCCGACGGCGCCGCCTTCCCGGGCGTCAACCTCTACGTCGAGCTCGGGCACGGTCCCGACTACGCGTGGTCGGCGACCTCGGCGGGGCAGAACATCATCGACACCTTCGCCGCGCCCCTGTGCAATCCGAACGGGGGCACGGT
>DASZKU010000130.1:0-33002 GCA_035552815.1 Solirubrobacteraceae bacterium
ACGCGCGGGGAAGGGGTACCCGGACCGTCGGCTGCTTTCCCCCGCAGCACGAGCAGGTCAATCTGCAAGCGACGGTCTATCACGCCGGGCTGGCGGAGATCTTCGAGCTCGAGGTCATCGACGCCCCGCTCCACACCCCCAACGACTGGGGATGGTTCATGCGGATGATGGATGCGGGCGTGCGCATGGGCATGGTTCCCGAGACGCTTACCGACCATTACCCTTCCCGAGAATGGGCCACGAGGTGGGACACCGAGGAGAAAGCGGGCTTTGAGCCCCCCGAGTGGGAGTTCGTGCCCGAGGGCTGGGAGCGGGCCCGCGGCGCTGCTTCGCGCGGCTGGCGCGCCGACGACGTCGCGCGCTCGTATGTCACGAAATGGCCGGAGTTCGTCGAGGCCGTCACCGGCCCGGGCCCCCTCGGTGTCGGCCACGAGGTCCCCGCCGGCGCGAGCATGGGCCGCGAGAGCATCCCCGCCCAGAACGTCGTCCTCGCCTACGCCTATGCGCTCAGCCGCGCTGCCGCCGGCGCGAGCACCGTGTCGGTCCTCGACTGGGGCGGGGCGCTCGGCCACTACTACCTGCTGGCGCAGCGGCTGTTCCCCGACCTCGAGCTCGACTATCACTGCCGCGAGCTCCCGGCGGTGTGCCGCGAGGGTCGCCGAGTCCTTCCCGAGGTCGCGTTCCACGACTCCGAGGTGTGCCTGGACCGCCGCTACGACCTCGTGGTCGCGAGCAGCTCGCTCCAGTACGACGAGGATTGGGCCGGCCGCCTGCGGCAGCTGGCGCGCGCCACCGACCGGCGGCTCTTCCTCACCCGGGTGCCGCTCGTCCGCGAGGCGGAGAGCTTCGTGATCCTCCAGCGCGCGCACGCCTACGGCTACGGGACCGAGTATCTGGGCTGGGTGTTCAACCGCGAGGACCTGCTCGTGGCCGCCGGTGCAACCGGGCTCGTGCTCGAGCGCGAGTTCGTGCTCATCCCCGAGTGCCCGATTCCGGGCGCGCCGGAGACGCACTCGGAGGCGGGCTTCCTCTTCGCCCGGGCCGAGGGCAATCACCGCACCCCGGAACCGCACCTGGCCGGGGAACGCGCGTGAGCCACTACCGCGCACCCGGCGTCCCGTCCGAGGCCTGCTGTCTCCTTGCCTTCGCGCGCTTCGACGAGCCGCGCGGCTCGTTGTGCGTCGCCGAGGAGGTGGGCTTCGAGATCAAGCGCGCGTACTGGATCTTCGACCTGCCCGAGGGAGCCGGGCGGGCCAACCACGCCCATCGCGAGCAGTACGAGGTCCTCGTCGCCGTGCGCGGGTCGTTCACCGTGCATTGCGACTACGGAAGCAGCCGAGACCACTTCGGCCTCGATTCGCCCGACACCGGCCTGCTCATCCCGCCGATGGTCTTCCACGACGTCGACGGCTTCTCCGCCGACGCCGTGTGCCTGGTATTCGCCTCGGGCCCCTACGAGCACGCCGAGTACGTGCGCGACTACGACGAGTTCCGTGAGCTCGCGAGCGTGCGGTGACGCGCGTCCCCGTAAACGATCTCGCCGCCGCCCACTCCGATCTCGCCGACGAGCTCGAGGCCGCCGTTCGCCGCGTCCTGCGCTCGGGCAGCTACATTCGCGGCCCCGAGGTCGAGCGCTTCGAGCACGACTTCGCCCGCTACTGCGGCGTGGCCGGCGCCGTGGGAGTGGCGAGCGGGCTCGATGCCCTGATGCTCACCCTCGAGGGGCTGGGGATCGGCGCCGGGGACGAGGTCCTCGTCTCCGCCCACACCTCGATCGCCACCTGGCTCGCCATCACCCACGCGGGCGCCCGGCCCGTGCCCGTTGAGCCCGACCCCCGCACCATGCTCATCGACCCGGCCCGGGTGGAGAGCGCGATCGGCCCCCGGACCGCGGCCATCATCGCCGTCCATCTCTATGGGACGCCGGCCGACATGGACGCGCTGGCAGCGATCGCCGAGCGCCACCGCCTACGGGTGATCGAGGACGCCTCTCAGGCCCACGGAGCCCGCCTGCGGGGCCGCCCGGTGGGGTCGCTGTCGGTTGCCGGCGCCTTCAGCCTGTACCCGACCAAGAACCTCGGCGCCATCGGCGACGCCGGGATCGTCGTCTCCGGCGACCCAGAGCTACTCGATCGCATCCGCATGCTCTCCAACTACGGCGAGCGGGAGCGCCATCGCAGCGAGCTGCGCGGACGCAACAGCCGTCTCGACGAGCTCCAGGCGGCGCTCCTCAGCGTCAAGCTCGAGAAGCTCGAGGCGGGCAACGCCCGCCGGCGTAGTCGTGCCGAGCAGTACCTGCGCGAGCTGTCAGGGTGTCCGGGGGTCGAGGTCCCGCGCGTCCCCGAGTACGCGCTCGGCGTCTGGCATCAGTTCGTGGTGCGGGTGGCCGAGCGCGACCGGGTCCGCGAGGTGCTCGCGCGTCGCGGCATCGACACCCTCGTCCACTATCCGGTCCCGCCCCACCGCTCGCCCGCCTACGCCTCCGACTACCCGGACCCGTTGCCCATCACCGAGGAGCTGGCGGGCTCGGTGCTCAGCCTCCCGATCTCTCCGCAGCTCAGCGAGGAGGCGTGCGCGCGGGTATGCGAGGAGCTCCTCGCCACCGTCGCGGCCGTCGCCGCGTGAGATGATGCGCGCGTCCCCCTGGTAGGGGCGCAACCGGGCAAGCTAGGAGGAGAGATGGCTGAATCTGGGCGCAGGCGGCAGGATCTCGACGTGGCGATCGTGGGAGCGGGGGTGTCGGGGGTCTACACCGGGTGGCGACTGCTCGCCGCGGGCAAGGCGCGCACAGTGACCATCTTCGAGCAGAGCGAGCGGATCGGCGGGCGGCTGCTCTCGCTCGAGCCCCCGGGCATGCCCGGCGTGTGGTGCGAGCTCGGGGGCATGCGCTACACCCCCCAGCAGCCGCTCGTGGGGGGGCTGATCGAGGAGCTCCACCTGGCGACGCACCCCTTCCCCGTCGAGGAGGACGCCAACATCAACTACCTGCGGGGCATGCACATCCGCCAGCACGAGTTCTCGGACCCCACCACGCCGATTCCCTATGACCTGGCCTGGGCCGAGCAGGGGATGAACCCCGATGACCTGGTCTCCTGGGCGGTCGAGCAGGTCATCCCCGGCGCTCTGAGCGTGGGGGCGGCGAAGCTGCGCAAGTTCCTCGAGACCTACATGCTCGAGGGGCGCCACGTCTACGACTGGGGCTTCTGGAACCTCCTGGCCCGGGGCCTCAGCCACGAGGGCTACGAGCTCGCCCGCGCCAGTGGCGGGTACGACACGCCGCTGCTCAACTGGAACGCGCTCGACACCATCAGCCTCAACGCCGACCTCGCCGGCACCACCATCTATAACGCCGTCGACGGCGGCTACCAGTCACTCCCGCTGACCGTCGCCGCCAAGTTCCAGGAGCTGGGCGGGACCATCGAGCTCGAGCATCGGCTCGAGAGCTTCGCCGTCGACGGCGAGGGCAAGGTCGTCCTCCACGTCACCGACTGCGACGCCGGCACTCGCCACGAGGTTCACGCCGGCTCCCTCGTGCTCGCCATGCCCCGGCGCTCGCTCGAGCTCATCGCCCCCACCGGCCCCGTCCTCGACCCCGAGGTCAAGGGGGTGCGCGACCTGATCGAGAGCGTCACCCCGATTCCCCTCTTCAAGCTCTGCGTCGCCTACCCGTATCCGTGGTGGGAGACGGTGGGCGTGACCCAGGGTCGCAGCCTCACCGACCTGCCGATCCGCCAGTGCTACTACTGGGCCACCGGGCACGCCCACGGCGACGACCCCGCCATCCGCAACTCCGTCCTCCTCGCCACCTACGACGACGGAGTCAACGTCGACTTCTGGAACGGCTACTCGGACCCCAACCACCATCCCCCGTTCGAGACCGTCGAGAACGAGCTCACGGGCGCCCTGCTCACCAGCGACGAGTGGAACAAGTTCAAGCCCACCGCCGCGATGGTCGCCGAAGCCGACCGCCAGCTCCGGGAGCTGCACGGCGTGCGCGTCGCCCCCAAGCCCTACGCCGCCGCCTACGTCGACTGGGGCGTCGACCCCTTCGGGGGCGGGGTCAACTTCTGGAACGTCCATGCCCGCAGCGCGAAGGTGATCCCGGCGATGATCAAGCCCGTCCCCACCGTGCCCGTTTACGTGTGCGGGGAGGCGTACTCCAACGGCCAGGGGTGGGTCGAGGGCGCGCTCGAGACCGCCGAGCTCGTGCTCCAGGAGCACTTCGGTCTCGGCGCGCCGGCGTGGGTACCGGCATGAGCGCGGGCGTCGAGCCTCCGGCCGGTGGCGAGCCTCCGGCCGGTGGCGAGCCTGGGGCCGGTGGCGAGCCTGGGGCCGGCGCCGTGCCCGCGATCGTCGCGACCGGGAGCGCGGTGCCCGAGCAGATCCGCACCAACGACGACCCCATCTTCGACTGGCTGCGCGAGCACGAGCAGGCCGGCCAGGACCTGTTCTACGGCTATAGCCAGCGCCGCGTCCTCGGCCCCGGCGAGAGCGTCACCTCGATCATGGTCGCCGCCGCCCGCGCCGCGCTCGTCGCCGGCGCGGTCAACCCGTCGCAGATCGACATGCTCCTCGGCTACGGATCGGTCGGCGAGTACGTAACCCCCAACACGCTGGCCCAGGTCCATGCCGAGCTCGGGCTGCCCGCCGCCACCGAGGTCCTGCCCATCAACAACGACATGACGAACTGGGGCTCGGCCGTGGTCATCGCCGACGCCCTGATCAGGGTCGGGCGCATCGAGCGCGCCCTCATCGTCTGCGGCTCCAACTGGACCCAATACGTCGACTACCACACCCCGCAGGCGATCAGCGCCGGCGACGGCGCCGGGGCGAGCGTCCTCGGGCCCGTCACCTCGCCCAGCCAGTGGCGCCTGGTCGACCGCCAGCAGCTCACCGCCAGCCAGGACTACGGCGCCATGTTCATGGCCGCCGACCCGCTGCCCTCCGGCGGCTTTGGCCCCACCTACATGCATCTCACCCCCGCCGGCCTCGAGGACTACGTCGTCTTCGGCGAGTACCAGGCGTGGACTCCCGTGCAGGCGCTCCTGGAGCGCAACGGACTCACGCCCTCCGATGTGACGCTCATCTGTCACCAGGCCTCGATGGCGCTCATCGCCGTGTGGCAGAAGGCGCTCCCGGGGATCACCATCCTCGACACCCTCGAGACCTACGCCAACCTGGTCACCGCCACCGTCCCCGTGAACCTCGACCAGCTGGCAGCGGAGATCGCCACCGACCACCTGGTCACGCTCGCCCTCGGGGTGCAGCTCCACGCCGGGGCGCTGCTCTTCACGCGCGGGGTTCCGCCAATCTAGCCCGGGAGTTCGCCGCCCCGCGAACATCCAAGGGACTCGGCGCTCGCCGCTTCGACGTCGGCGACCTTGGCCGCGGCGCCCCACTGCTGGTAGGCGTCCCGGCTCTTGCCGAGCATCGCCCGCGCCGCCTCGGGCTCGCCGGCGTCGAGGAGCGAGCGCCCCGCGAGCTCGTAGCCGAGCGCGACATGGTGGGTGAAGCCGATCTCCTCGGCGGCGGCGGCGGCGCGGCCGAAGAGCTCGGCGGCGCTCCTGTCATCGCCTCGGGCGCGGGCCTGCGCTCCCGCGAGCGCGAGCGTCTTATGGGCGAAGACGTGAGGGGCGTGGTGCTCCCAGCCGGCCACGCGCTCGGCCAGCACCTGGGCGCGGGCGAGGAGATCCTCCTCGCCGGTCTCGCGGTAGCGCGCGAACAGCGCCAGCGCGAAGTAGAAGGTGAAGTCGGCTTCGAACACCTGGCCGGCGAACGAGGGCAGCACCTGCTCGGCGCGCTCGCCATAGGAGACCGCGCGGCGGTACTCGCGGTAGAGGAAGTGCAGGCGGAGCTTCGAGATCATGTAGGCGCCGATCTGGTCATAGAGATCGGTCCGGGTGATCGACGCCAGGTCGCGCGCCTCCTCGACGGTCCCCTCCTCGGGGCGGTCGGTGAAGGAGAGGCGGTCGACGGTGCGCCCGGCGAGCGCCTTGGCGAGCTGGGGTTCGTGGACGGCGTGATATCCGGCGGACACCACGCGTCCGGCGATCTCCTCGCTCGACGCTTTCCCGGCGGCGATGACGTCGGCGAGGGGCGCCCCGCTCGCGGCCATGAGGACGACGTAGCCGGCGCTGTTGTAGCAGCCGAACATCACGTCGCCGTACTCGAATCCGAGCCGCGCGTTCTCGCGCATCTCCTCGATCTCGCCGCCGGCGGGCTCGAGCCAGTGCCGGACGAAGTAGTGGTGCACGAAGCCGGCGTAGGAGCGCAGAGGCGGGCTGTCGCGGTCGGCGAGCTCCTCGGCGAGGCTCGAGAGGGCGAACGCGTGCCGTGGATTGGCGTCCATGGCCCGCACGATCATCGCGTAGATGGCGATCACCCCGGGGGTGAAGGGCGTGGCTCCGTGCTCGAGGGTGAGGAGAAAGGCGCGCAGCCCGATGAGGACGAAGAGCTGCACCTGCTGGCTCACGAAGACGGCGGGGACCACGCGCAGGAGTGCGCCGATGGCGCCGGCCTTGCGGGGGTCGGTGGCGGGTGCGAGCCCGGCGATGTCCTCGACGTCGAGCGCGGCCATCCGGGCGGTGATCGCCTCGAGGGTCTCGCCGATGAGCGCCCCGATCGCCTCGGGCTCGCGGGGCAGCGGCACGTCGAGCATCTCGACCGCGCGCAGGCCCAGGGTGGCCGCCTCGCGGCTCATCCCGTTGTTCATGGCCTGGGTGGAGGCGAGCTCGAGGTACTCGGACGCCTTGGCGACGTCGCCCGCCCGCGACCAGTGATGGGCCAGGGTGGCGAGCACGGGTTCGAGGTTCGCCGCGTAGCGGGTCTCGAACCAGTTCGCCAGCCCGCGATGGAGCTCGCGACGCTGGGAGAAGAGCATGCGGTTGTAGGCCACCTCGCGCGTGAGGGCATGGCGGAAGGAGTAGGACACGCCCGGGGGCGGGGGGACGAGCACGGTGAGGTCACGCCGCACCAGCGTGTCGAGGCTCTGCCCGATGAGGCCGCGGTCCTCGGCCAGGGGGTAGACGTCGTGGATGACGTCATGGCCGAAGGTGGGACCGACCGCGCTCGCGACCTTGAGGACGAGCTCGGGCTGGGGGGCGAGGCGATCGATCCGGCTGCCGATGATGCCCTCGACGGTGTCGGGGAGCGCGAGCGTGGTGAGGTCACGCCCGGTCGCGACGGTGCAGCGTCCCGCGCCGATCTTCACCAGCCCGCTGTCGCGCAGCGCGTAGGCGAGCTCCTCGGCGAACAGGGGATTGCCCGCCGCCTTCTCGACCACGAGCGCGACGACGAGCGGGGGCACCTCGGTGACGCCGAGCCGGTCA
The DNA here is from genome assembly GCA_035552815.1 of Solirubrobacteraceae bacterium. Classification (GTDB taxonomy): domain Bacteria; phylum Actinomycetota; class Thermoleophilia; order Solirubrobacterales; family Solirubrobacteraceae; genus Palsa-465. The sequence continues at coordinate 7,329 of DASZKU010000130.1, forward strand.
CAGGCGATCTCCACCGACTCTCCGGCGTCGAGGGGCGCGAGGGTGATGAGCTGGGTGGTGGGCTCGGCCAGGAGCTCGTCGTACTCGGGCGCAAGGCCGGCGCCCGGGCGCGTGCCCAGGATCACGCAGATCGGGAGCTTGGCTCCCGAGAGCTCCTCGATCAGCGCCCACGAGGCGGAATCGAGCCAATGGCCGTCGTCGATGGCGATGACCAGCGGCTCGCGCGCCGCGTCAGCGAGGATGTCGACGAGCAGTCCGCGCGTGGCCTGGATGCGCCGCTCGCCTTGGAGCCGCTCGCTCTCCTCGGAGTCGGGGAGCTCGAGGCCGACGATCAGGTTGAGCAGGGGCGCCCGCGGCCGTAGCTCCTCGGGCAGGGCGGCGAGGACGCCGGCGGCCCGCGCCTCTGGCTCGGCGGCCTCCTCGGCACCGAGCAGGGTGGAGTAGACGCTGCGCCAGGCGTGGTAGGGCGCCGCTCGCTCGATGGGATCGCCGTGGCCGCCCAGACAGCGGACGCCGCGCGTCCCCGCTTCGGCCACCACCTCGAGGAGGAGGCGGGACTTGCCCATCCCGGGCTCTCCTTCGAGGACCACGAGCTGGGCCGTGCCCTTGGCCGCCAGCTGCACGGCGCGGGCGAGCGCCTCGCGCTCGCGCCGGCGACCCACGGTCTCGCGGACGTCGGCGACGCTTCCCGCGCTCTGGCGCACCGGCGTGAAGGCGATCACCGGCCCTTCCTTGCCCTTGAGGACGAGCTCGCGCTCCTGACCCCAGTCGATCCGCTGGCGCGTCGCTCGCTCGGTGGGGGCGTCACAGAGGACGGCCACGGGGGCGCTCTCGTCCCTGAGGGCGTGGCCGGTGAGCCGGGCGGCGGTGTTGACGACGTCCCCGGACATCGCGTACTCGCGCCGCGCCAGGTTGCCCACCGCGCCGCAGAAGGCCCGGCCCGTGGCCACGCCGACGCCGGCGCGCCAGTGTCCCTCTCCGAGCGTGCGGGCCACCGCCATGGCCGCGCGCACGGCGCGCACCGGGTCATCGTCGTGGGAGAGCGGCGGCAGGCCGGTGGCGGCGATGATGCTCGTGCCCTTGGCGTCGACGGTGAGATTGTTGATCGTCGCCTCGTGGCGGTCGAACTCTCGCTGGAGCGCCACCACCGCCTGCTGGACGAGCTGGGGCTCGGCCCGGTGATCGATGCCCGGGAGCTGGACGTAGACGACGGTCACGCGGCGCAGCTCGGCGAGCCAGTCTCCCTGGCCGATGCCCTCGCGGCTGACCACCGGGGGCGGGATGTAGGGCGTGAGCAGCGCCGCGGGAACGGGCCGGGGCGCGGGCCGCGCCGAACGCGTCGGTGCGTCGTCGACCTCGGCGATCCTCACGTAGCCGTCCCTGAGCGGCTCGCCGCGGGCCCGGCCGGCGAGCAGGGGCCAGCGGCCGGCGTCGACCCCCACTTGTCCTGGAGCCACGAGCTCGCTTGCCGCCGCGGCCGCTTCGAGGGGCTCGCCGCCGAGGATGCTGAAGCGCCGGCCGTGGAGCCCCCCGACCTCGAGCGCGCGCAGCGGTCCGGCGCTCACCCCGAGCCGGACGCTGAGACGCACGCCGCCGACCTCGGGATGCTCGCTCTCGGTGGCCGCCAGCGCGGACGCGCAATGGGCCGCGGTATGGAGCGCGCCCTCGAGCTCGTCCTCCCCGCACTTACACGCGGCGATGAGACCGTCGCCGGTGAAGGAGAACACGTCGCCGCCGGTGGCGTGGACGTGGTCGATGAGGCGGCCGAAGTAGACGTTGAGCAGCGCCGCCAGGGTCTCCGCGCCCTCGGGTCCGCGCCTGTCCATCTGCTCGGTGATCCGGGTGAAGCCCGAGATATCGGCGATGATCACCGCCCCCACGAACTCCTCGGCGTAGGGGAGCTCGGCCGGGCCGTCGGCGAGCCGGCGCAGCACGTTCGGGGGCAGGTAACCGGAGAGCGCTTCGAGGCTCGTCACTTCAGAGTGCGGCAGGTACATAGTAAGGAGGCACGGCCGCGGGATCGACGGTGACGACCACGACCTGGGGCGCGTTCGCGGCGCCCGCCAAGGCGGTCTTCAGGGCCGCGTCGAGGTCCTTGGCGTCGTCGACCAGCATCGCCTGGGCCCCGAGCGCGGTGGCCAGGCCCACCAGGTCGGGGGCGCCGCTCGCGTAGTAGTCGGTCCAGTTCATGCCCGGGTAGAACTCGCCCATGCCCTGGCTCACCATCTTCAGGTCGGCGTCGGCGAGCACCACCCAGATCGCCCCGGCGCCGTGCTGGGCCGCGGTCGCCACCTCGCCGGCATGCATGACGAAGGCGCCGTCGCCGGTGATGGCGAGGCACGGGGTCTCCGGGAGCGCGAGCTTGGCGCCGACGACGGCGGCCACCGCGAAGCCCATCGGCCCCATCGCCAGCGCGCTGTGCACCTCGCTCGGGGGGTCGATCTCGAGGTAGGCGAGCGACCAGCCCACGCAGTTGCCGCAGTCGAAGAACACCTGCGACCCCGGCGGCAGGCCACGGTTGAACGCGCCCATGATGTCGATCGGGTCGACGGTGCCCGGGGTAGGGTCCGGCAAGGGCGGCGGCGAGGGGGCGACGTTGGCCTTGATGTGCTCGATGAAGCGCCTCCTCTCGCCGGCCGACTTCGGCGGCTTTCTCGTCTCGGCCGCGGCGAGGAGCTTGTCGATCGTCGCGCCCGCCTCGGCGACGACGCCGAGGTCGACGGGGAAGGCGCGGCCGATCACCGCCGGATCGGCGTCGACGTGGATGAAGGGTCCGGAGGGGAGGAGCTCCGGGCTGTAGACCTGCGGCTGGGTGACCGTGGTCGCGAGCTCGCCGAGGCTCGAGGCGATCACGAGCAGGGCATCGAAGGGCGCCCCGCCCGGCGGGCCGCCCATGTAGGCGGTGGCCCACCGGCAGCCGGCGATCCCGTAGTTGCGCAGGGACAGGGGATGGCTCTCGGGGAAGATCCCCTTCGCCCCCGGGGCGGTCATCACCGGGAACGCGAACCTCTCCACGAAGGCCGTGAAGGGCTCCTGGCGGGCGCCGCGCATGGCGGTGCGGGCGCCGTTGCCGAGCATGATCAGCGGCCTGTCGGCGTTCACCAGGTCCTCGAGGATGGTCTCGATGGCCGCGTCGTCGGCGGCGGCCGGGGCGGTCCGGTAGTTCTGGGGCGAGGCGGGGACGGTGACGGTGGCGATCTGCGTCTTCGAGACGTCGACGGGGAGGCTCACGTGGACGGCGCGCCGGGGCACCGAGCGCGCCTCGCGCAGGGCCTGCTCGAAGAGCGTGCAGAAGTTCCCGACGTTGTCGATCACCGCGCTGTACCCGCAGGCGGCGGCGTACACCTCGTTGACGTCGAGGCCGCAGTCGATGCCCTCCTGCAGGTAGGCCATCCCGAACACCGACTCGGCGACCTCGCCGGAAATGGTGAGCAGCGCCGTGCCGCACTCATCGGCGTTCACCGTCCCCGTGAGCGCGTTCGTCGCCCCGGGCCCCGAGGTGACGAGGACGACGCCGAGGCCGTCGCTCACCCGGGCATAGCCGTCGGCCATGTAGGCGGCGCCCGTCTCCTGCCGGCAGATCACGAAATCGAAGATGTCCGAGCGCACCCTGATCTCGTAGAGGAGCTGCATGATCGCGGCGCCGGGGATGCCGAAGAGCGTCGTCGCCCCCTCGAGCGCCAGGTAGCGCAGGAGGAGCTGCGCCGGGGAGATGTTGGCGAGCTCGACGGTGCGGCTCTGGGCGACGGGCGCCGTGGTCACTTCTTGGCCTTGCCCTCGCGGAGGATCGCCACGCACTCGATCTCGACGGGGATCCCGAAGGGCAGCGAGTTGACCCCGATGGCGCACCGCACGTGCTTGCCCGCCTCGCCGAAGACCTCCAGGAACAGGTTCGAGCACCCGTCGATCACCGACGGCTGGTCGGCGAACCACGGCACGCAGTTGACGTACCCGCGCACGCTGAGGATCCCCTCGACGCTGTCGAGGCCCACCGCCGCGTTCATCGTCGAGAGCAGCGACAGGCCGGTGAGCTGCGCCGCCGCCGCCGCCGGCGCCGCCGTCATGTCCTTGCCCACCACTCCCGTGGTGATGCTGTTCCCGTCGATCGGCCCGTGCCCGGCGAGATAGAGGAGCTGCCCGATCCGCTTGCTCTCCAGATACGCGCCGGAGGGAGCAGGAGGCGGGGGCAGGACGAGCCCCAGCTTGGCGAGCTGCTCTTCGGGCGTGAGCACGGGCTCCATTTGTGGACGCAACCTTTCTCGGTGGCTCCCGAGTGTGCGCACCGCGCCCCCGGAGTGCCTCGGCGCGGACACTAGCCGAAACCGCGGCCGTGCGGGGGGATGGGCGTCAGGAACCGGCGTTCCATCCCTCGCGCAGGGCGGCGCGGGTGAGGGCGAGCCAGTCGCCGGTGGCGCCGGTGCGGGCGATGACGGCGAAGAGCTGGGCGGTCGCCCGGGCGGGCCACAGGTCCTCGGGGGCGATCGCGCCGGCGAGGACCAGGCGCCCGAGCTCGTGGGAGCGTTCGAGCAGGCGCGCGCGGAGGTTCACCACCTCCTCTGTGTCGAGGCGGGCCGGACCGGGGCCCGCGAGGACTCCCAGCGCGTGGCGCCCGACGTCGATCAGGGTTCTCGCCTCGGCGGCGGGGAGGGCTCCGAGCTCGGTGAGCGCGGCCCCCAGCGCGTGCTCGTCGTCGTCGGCGAAGGCCTCGAGGGCTTCGTGCACGCGCTCGGTTCTCTGGGCCGCGACCTCCCGGGTGGCGCCGAAGTCGAGGATCGCCAGCCGGCCGTCGGAAAGGATCCGGACGTCGTCGGGGTCGGGATCGACGTGGACGACGCCAAAGCGCGCGGAGCCGATGACGAAGGTCACGAGCCGCGCCGCCGCCAGGTCGGGATCCGGCGCGCGCGTGATCGGCACCCCGTCGACCCAGTCGCTCACCAGCACCGTGTGGTGAGCGAGTCGGGTGACGGGCGCCGGAACGGTCAGGAAGGGATGCCCGCGCAGGGCACGGTGGAAGCGGCGCTGCACCTCCGCCTCGTGCTCGAGGTCGAGCTCGTCGAGGATGCGCTCGCGCGCCTCGCGGATGAGCGCGCCCGGATCGAGGGCGGGAAAGGCGGTGCCAAGCGGGGAGGCCAGGCCGTCGAGGACGACGAGGTCCTGGCGCACCGAAGCGGCGATGCCGGGGCGCAGGAGCTTGACCGCCACCGGCTTGCCCCGCTCGATGCCGCGGTGGACCTGCGAGGTCGGGGTGATCGCGACCGGCTCGAGCTCGAGGTCGTCGAGCTCCTCGGTCGGCTTGACCCCCCAGGCGTCGCGCAGCGCGCGTTCGACGGCGCGGGGTGCGACGGGCTCTCGCCTCCGCGCCGCCGAGGCTTCGAGGTCAGCGGCGAGCTCGTCGCTGGTGATCCACGCGGGATCGATGACGCGCGCCAAGTGGGCGAGGACGATCCGCCCGCTCGGGGCCGTCCGGGCCAGGCGCAGCGCGACGCCGAGGAGGGCATCGACCCGGCGCAGGGGGTCGGCGGGCATGCGGCGGACGGTAGCGGGGCGGGGGCGCCTGGTCGCGGGGCGGGGGCGCCCCGGAGGGTGTGCGCTTTCCGGACGTCATACGTCCGTTAAGCGCACCGGCCTCGTTCGCGGCACGGAAAACGTCACGTGTCCGTGACGGAGGTGACGTAATCGCTACGCCGCGGGGCGCCGGCGATCCGAGCGCCCGGGATCCGCACCCTGCCCGTCCTTCCGGCACCGCTCGCAGTCGCAGTGGCGCCCGTGGACGGGGGAGACATCGATGCGGGCCATGGCCGGGTGGCGATCGGGCTGGGGGTCGATGTCGCCGCGTTCATCGCGGCGTGAGGGAGTACGGCTCGAGATCGCGCCGCTCTGCTGGGCCGAGCGGCGGCGGCGCGTCCAGCGGACGAGGTCAGGAAAACTCATGGTGAACATAACCTTAGAAAGGCTGTCGGCAGAACGGGCGCCTGCCTGAACCTGAAACCCTGCGACGAGCGTCGTTTCCCCTGCTGAGGGAGATCTGAAACCTCAGGCGTTGGCGCGGGCGCGGGCGCGATTCCGCGCGGCCTTCACGGTTTCGGTCAGGGTTCCGATGTCGTAGGCCCCGTAATGGCGCCGGCCGTTGATGAAGAAGGTGGGTGTCCCGGAGACGCCGCTCTCGTCGGCGCTGGCGACATCTTCGGCGACGCGGGGGGCGTACTCGCGCGTGCGGAGCTCGTCGAGGAAGCGCTTGGTGTCGAGGCCGAGCTGCTCGGCGTACCCGGCGAGGTCGCGCAAGGTGAGCTTGCCCTGGTGGTCGAGAAGGAGGTCGTGCATTTCCCAGAACTTGCCCTGGGCGGCGGCCGCCTCGGAGGCCTCGGCGGCGAGCTGGGCGTTGGGATGGACGTCGGTGAGGGGGAGATGGCGCCAGACGTAGCGCACGTCGTCGCCGACAGAGCTCAGGAGCTCGCGGATGACGCCCTCGGCCTGGCCGCAATAGGTGCATTCGAAGTCGCCGTACTCGACCAGGGTCACCGGTGCGTTCTCGGGCCCGCGGATGTGGTCGCGCGCGGGGTCGACGTCCATCGACAGGTCGAGGATGTCGTCGGCCGTCGCCGCGAGCTGACGCGCCCTCGTCGCCGCCGGCAGCTTGCGCACCACGCGCAGGAGGAGCCAAGCGACGATCGGGGCGATGATCACCGAGCCGAGGGCGCCGAGCTTGGCCTCGTCGAGGCGCTCGCCCTGGAAGGCCAGGCTCGAGATGAGCAGGGACACGGTGAACCCGATTCCCGCCACCGCCCCTCCGGCGGCGAGGATGGGCCCGCTCACCGGCGGGCGCGGACCGTGCAGGGCGGGCCGCGAGGCGATCCACGACGCGGTGGTGATCCCCACCGGCTTGCCGACCACGTAGCCGATGAGGATGCCCAGGGTGATGGGCGAGCCCGCCGCGTCCCCGAGCAGGGTCCCGGTGATGTGGACCCCGCCGTTGGCGAGCGCGAACAGGGGCACGATCACGTAGCCCGTCCACGGGTGCAGGCTGTACTGCAGGCGCTCGTTGGGGGAGATGGCGGACCCGACCCCGACCTGGACCGACCTCGCGAGCTCGGGGGTGGGCTGCTCGCGGAACGAGTATGCGAGCGCCGTCGCGCGCTCGAGGTCCTCGCGCGAGGGGGGGTAGGCGGTGGTCGCGAGCCCGACGGCGAGACCCGAGATCACCGGGTCCACCCCCGACTTGAACATCGCCACCCACATGCCGATGCCGGCCGCCACCGACAGCGGGCGGCGCCAGGCCGGCGCGTAGCGCAGGCCGAGGAAGACGAGGAGGAATCCCGCCGCCGCCGCCAGCGCCGCCACCGACACCCGCGAGGTGTAGACGGTGGCGATGACCAGTAGCCCGCACAGGTCATCGACGACGGCGAGGGTGAGGAGGAAGACGCGCATCCGGGTCGCCGCGCGCGGGGTGAGGAGGGCGAGCGCGCCGAGGGCGAAGGCGGTGTCGGTCGACATCGCCGCCCCCCAGCCGTGGGCGCCGGGACCGCCCGCGTTGATGGCGAGGTAGATGGCGATGGGGACGACCATGCCCCCGATGGCGGCGAGCACGGGCACCGCGATCCGCCGGCGGTCGCGGAACTCGCCGAGGTCCATCTCGCGCTTGGCCTCGAGGCCGACGACGAGGAAGAAGAGCGTCATCAGGCCCTCGTTGACCCAGTGGCGCAGGTCGGTGGAGATCCCCGCGTGGCCGATGCGGATCGCCATCTCGGTGGTCCACAGCGTCTGGTAGGAATGCGACATCGGCGAGTTCGCCCACAGCAGGGCGATGACGGTGGCCACCGCCACTACCGCGGCACTGCCGGTCTCGGCGCCGAGGAAGTCGCGCACCGGTGCCGCGAGGTTGCGGGCCCATGCGGTGCGCCCGGCGTACGGCGTGGCTGTGGCCGTGGCGCTCATCCCCCCGGGAATTATCACCGGCCGGCGCCCTCGGCTCGCGGCGCCCCCGCGCCTCGAGGTCCCGCGCCTCGAGCTCTCGCGCCTCGAGGCCGCGCTCCTCGCGACCCCGCGCCTGAAGGCCCCGCGCCGCTAAGGCGCGATCTGCGTGGTCGAGTGGTAGATCGAGGAGATCGTCGCCGCCGCGGGCTTGGGGTTCCCCTGGAAGTCGACGACGCCCTTCTCGTTGAACGGCTGATTCGAGGCGGGGTCGCCGCCGGCGTAGCCGGGATAGGCGACGTAGTTCTGGAGCGCGAAGTACATGGCGCCCGAGAGCCAGGGCTTGGTGGCGAACACCCCGAGGTGGTAGGAGATGGCGTCGGCCTGGAAGGCGTAGGTGCCGTATTCCTCGATCGGCCCCGCCCGGTTACCGTCGAAGCCGAACTCGGTGACCATCAGCGCCTTGGTCGGATAGCAGGCCCGGAAGCTGTCGAGGAAGGGGCTCAGCTCCTGGCGGTCCGCGGTGGCGCCGTCGCCGGCGTCGAACCAGCCGAAGTAGTCGTTGAAGCCGATCAGGTCGAGCGGCGCGTAGGCGGGCTGGCAGTCGACGCCGGGCCAGTCGCTGACGGCGAGGGAGATGGGGCGGGTGGGGTCGAGCTGGCGGGCGAGCGCCGACGCGGTGGCGATGTAGTTCGCCTCGGCGTTGGGCGCGGGCGTGGGGAGCTCGTTGCCGATCGCCCACGTCATCACCGAAGGGTGGTTCTGGTTGGTGAGGATGTTGTTCTTGAGGAGCGCGAGCGCTCGCGCGATCACCGAGGGATCGCTCAGGTAGGCGTTCTTGACCTGGTAGACGGGGATCTCCGACCACACGAGGATGCCCTCGCTGTCGGCCATGTCCATCATCGCCTGGGGGAGCGGGTAGTGGGCGCGGATGACGTCCGCTCCCAGCGAGCGCGCGTAGCCGAGGAGCTTGGCCATCTGTGGGACGGTCATCGCCGAGCCCGCCGCCAGGGTCTGGGTATGCAAGTTGAAGCCGCGCAGGTTGAGCAGCCGCCCGTTGAGCTCCAGGCGCCCGCCCTTGGTGACCTTGATGCTCCGGACCCCGCTGTAGTCGACGTAGCCCCCGAGGCTCTTGCCCTTGCCGTTGGTCAGGTTGAGGGTGGCGCGGTAGAGGGTGGGGTGGCCGGGCGCCCACAGACTCGGGTGGCGGATGGTCGCGCTCGCGGTGGCCGTCCACGTCCCGTGCGGGCCGATCGTCGTGTGACCGAAGTCGAGGGGGACGCTTCCGTAGTACCCGTGCAGGCGCACGGCGATGGGCGCCCCCGTGAGGTTGCGGATCGCTGCCTGCTCGGCGATCGTCGCGTTGCACGTCGGGCACGGGAGCACCGGACGCACCTGGACCTGGGAGATGTCGGCGCCCGCCACCGCGCGCAGGTACACCTCCTCGAGCAGGCCGCCGTAGTTCCACCACTGCCCGCCGGGGCCGGGGGGGAAGTCCGCGGGGCCGCGCCGGTTATCGACGCGCACGACGAGGCGGTTGACTCCGCTGCGCAGGCCGGTGAGGTCGAACTCGAAGGGCAGGTAGGCACCGACGTGGCTGCCGATCCGCCGGCCGTTGAGCCACACCGTCATCGAGTAGTTGACCGACTGGAAGTTGACGATCCAGTGCTCGTCGGTCTTCTTGACGTACTTGGGGAAGGCGCCGCTCGGGATGATGAAGTCGCGGCGGTACCACCCGACATAACCGGACATGCTCGCCGAGGTGAATTGGCCGGCGTTATAGGCGTTGGGCACGGTGACAGTGGTCCACCCCGCGGTCGAGCCGCTGTTTTGCCAACCTTGCCCGAGGCCGACATTGCTGGGGTCGGCCTGATAGAGCCAGGTACCTCCGAGCAGGTAGCGGTCGGTCTGCCCGTCGCGGTAGAGCGCCCCCTTGGTGGGCGGCGAGGGCGTGTATGGCGTGCCCTGGGCGCGCGCGACACCGGCGGTCGTGAGAACGACGGCGGCCGCGAGAACGACGGCAAACGCCATGCACAGGGCGCGCAAGGGCGCTGGACGAAAGGCGAACATGAGAAGGTTTCCGCGCCGCGCCGGCCACCGCGCTCCGCGACGATGCTAGACGCTTCGCGGCCCGCTGCGCGTCACCACGTGTAACGTCGCGCATCGAGCCAACGATCAGTGAGGTGCAGAGGTGTCGAAGCTGAATGGGTCATCGACGGCGGAGGTGGACGCTCCGATCGATGAGGTGTGGGCGGTCGTCGAGGACGTCGAGACGGCGCCGCAGTGGCAGGGAGGCCTGGACGGGCTCACCGCCCTCGAGCGTGACGACGAGGGCCGGGCAACCCTGTCGGAGACCGAGTCCGACATCAAGGTGCGCAAGGTCAAGTCCGTCGTCCGCTTCAGCTACGACGCCCCGACGAGACTGAGCTGGCGCCAGGAGAAGGGCGAGCTCAAGTCGGTCGACGGTCGCTGGGAGCTCGAGGACCTGGGGGAGGGACGCACCCGTGCCACCTACGCGATCGAGGTCGATCTCGGCCGCATGCTGGGGATGCTCGTGCGCGGGCCCGTGGAGGGCGTCATCCGCGCCATGCTCGTGGGCGCCCGCGCCGGTGAGCTCAAGCGAAAGGTCGAGGGCGGATAAAGTCTCAGGGACCATGACTCCCCTCGGGACCGAGACCAGTCCGCTGCGCGTGGCCATCGTCGGCTCAGGCCCGTCCGGGTTCTACGCGGCCGGGCACCTCCTGAGCGCCAAGGGCCGCCCCGACCTCGTCGTCGAGGTCGACATGTTCGACCGGCTGCCCACGCCATGGGGGCTCGTGCGCGGCGGGGTTGCGCCCGATCATCCGAACATCAAGGCGGTCTCGCGCGTGTTCGAGAAGACCGCCGCCCGCCCCGGCTTTCGCTTCTTCGGCAACGTCGAGATGGGCCGCGACATCTCCCACGAGGACCTCGTCTCCCGCTATCACGCGGTGATCTACGCGGTCGGCGCCGAGACCGACAAGCGGATGGGGATCCCCGGTGAGGACCTCCCCGGAAGCCTGGCCGCCACCGAGTTCGTGGCCTGGTACAACGGCCACCCCGACTACCGCGACCGCGAGTTCGACCTCAGCTGCAAGCGCGCGATCGTCGTCGGCAACGGGAACGTGGCCATGGACGTGGCGCGCATGCTCGCGATCACGCCCGACGAGCTCGTGCGCACCGACGTCGCCGACCACGCTCTGGAGATCCTGAAAGGCCACGCGATCGAGGAGATCGTCGTCCTCGGGCGCCGGGGCCCGGCGCAGGCCGCCTTCACCAACCCCGAGCTCCTCGAGCTCGGCGAGATGCTCGACGCCGACGTGATCGTCGACCCGGGCGACGTCGCCCTCGACGAGCACAGCGTGCGCTCGATCGAGAGCGAGGGCGACCTCACCGCGCGCAAGAACGTGGAGATCCTCACCGGGTACTCCGAGCGCGAGCCCGCCGGCAAGCGCCGCCGCATCGTCCTGCGCTTCCTCGTCTCCCCCGCGGCGATCCTCGGCGACGGAAGGGTGGAGGGCGTCGAGCTCGTCCACAACGAGATCGGCTGGGACAAGGACGGCGTCCTGCGCGCCGTCGCCACCGAGCGGCGCGAGACGCTCGAGGCGGGGATCGTCCTGCGCTCGATCGGCTACCGCGGCGTCGCCCTCCCCGGCGTGCCCTTCGACGAGCGCCGCGGCGTCATCCCCCACGAGGAGGGCCGGGTCATCGACCCCGAGACCGAGCTGCCGGTTCCCGGCGAGTACACGGTCGGGTGGATCAAGCGCGGCCCGAGCGGCGTCATCGGCACCAACAAGAAGGACGCGCACGAGACCGTCGACAGCCTGCTCGCCGACTTCGACGCCGGCACCCTCCTCGACCCCGCGGAGCTGGCCTCCGAGGCGGTCGACGCCCTCCTCGTCGAGCGGCGCCCCGACCACGTGACCTACGCGGGCTGGGAGGCCATCGATCGCGCCGAGCGCGCCGCCGGCGAGCCCCACGAGCGCCCCCGCGTCAAGCTCTGCAGCTTCGAGGCGCTCCTCGCGGCCGCCTACGACCGCGCCGCCTCCTAGCCCACCGCCCACGCCACGCTGTGGCCCGCCGTGCCTCCGTCGGGCGCGAGGCGGACGCTACGCGGCGCCTTGCCGCGGGGGACGAGGTAGGCTATGCAGCCGGTCCGGGCCACGCCGGCGCCGAGCTCGTTCATAAAGTCCTGAACCTGGGTCGTGCACACCCCCGCCGGGGCGAACACGGGCATGGCGCGGCCGCCCGGATAGAGGAGCGCGAAGTCGCTCGTGTAGGAGCTGTCGTAGGTGCCGGGGCCGGCATTGCGCACGGAGATGAGAACGCCGACGGGGAGCATGCCCGCCGGGACCTTGGCTCGGGAGCCGAGCAGGGGGTCGAGCACCTTGTGCACGGTGACGACCAACACCGTCCCGGTGGCGGCCACGCGCTGGGTGGCCCCGACCGCGGGCCCCGCCACCCCCGCCGTCGGCCCGGTCGTCGGCCCGGTCGTCGGCCCCGTCGTCGGCCCCGTCGCCGGCCCGGTCGCCGGGCGCGCCGGACCGATGCTCGCAGGCGGGCGCACCGAGAGCTGGTGGGTCCGGCCCGTGACCACGGGCGCCGGGGGCGCCGAGGAGCCGCACGCGGTCAGGATGAGCGCGGCTCCGAGGACGGGCACGGCGAGGATGCGCGGGCGCAAGCGCACGCGCGAAAGGGTAACCCCGACCGCGCCTTTAGTTCCTCAGCGCGGGGGCGCCGCCGAGGCAGAGCACGGCGTTGTGGCCGCCGAACCCGAACGAGTTCGAGATCGCCACCCCGGGCTTCGGGCCGCTGCCGTTCTGGCGGATGCGCAGGGGCCGGGGGCCGTCGGGGACGTAGTCGAGGTCGAGCCCTTCCTCCTGCTCCTCGTAGCCCAGGGTGGGCGGGGCGACCCGGTCGCCGAGGGCGAGGATGGTGGCGATGGCCTCGACGGCGCCGGCGGCGCCCAGCGAGTGGCCGATCGCCGACTTGGTCGAGGACACGGGCACGTGCATGGCGTAGTCACCGAGGGCGAGCTTGAGCGCTCCCGTCTCCGAGCGGTCGTTCAGGGGCGTCGAGGTCCCGTGCGCGTTGACGTAGTCGACGTCGGAGGGCTCGACCCCGGCATCGGCGATGGCGCGGGTGATGGCGAGCGCGGCCCGGGCGCCGGTCGGGTCGGGAGCGGTGAGGTGGTGGGCGTCGGCGGTGGCCGCGTAGCCGAGGACCTCGCCGAGCACGTGGGCTCCGCGGGCGGCGGCGAGCTCGGCGGACTCGAGCACGAGCACGCCGGCGGCCTCGCCCATGACGAAGCCGTCGCGCCGCGCGTCGAAGGGCCTCGAGGTCCCCGTCGGCGAGGTCGCCTCCATGGCCCCGAAGGCGGCGCGCGCGAGCGGGGTCAGGGACGCCTCGGCCCCGCCGGCGACGACGGCGTCGGCATCGCCGACCTGGATCATGCGCAGGGCGGCACCGAGGGCGTGGGTCCCGGAGGCGCAGGCCGACATGACGCCGAACACCGGGCCCTGGAGGCCGTGGCGCATGGCCAGGAGCCCCGAGGCGGCGTTGCCCATGATCAGGGGGATGGAGAGCGGGGAGATGCGCTCGGGCCCGCGGTCGCGGAGCACGTCGCAGGAGTGCTCGAAGCTCTGCATGCCACCGATCCCGGTGCCGATCACGCACCCGACCATGTCGGACGGGCACGGGGGCGCGTCCGCGTCCCAGCCGGCATCGGCGATCGCCTCGGCGCACGCGGCGATGGCGAGCTGCGCGAAGCGGTCGCTGCGCCGCACCTCCTTGGTCGACATGACATCGGTGGGGTTGAAGTCGCGGCACGCTCCCGTGCCGTCCTCGATCCCTGAGCGGCGCGCCAGCCAACCCTCGTGCAGGGTGCGCGCGCCGACCCCGAGCGGGGTGATGGCGCCGACCCCGGTGATGACCACGCGGCGGTTCAAGGGGTTCCCCATTTCACCACCGTAGCGCCCCAGGTGAACCCGGCTCCGAAGGCGGCCATGAGCACGCGGTTGCCGGGGCGAAGGCCGCCGTCGGCCTCGGAGAAGGCGAGCGCGAGGGGGAGCGTGGCCGCCGAGGTGTTGCCGTACTCGGCGATGCAGTCGACGACGCGGTCGGGGTCGAGCTCGAGCCTCTCGCCGACGGCGCGGAGGATGCGGCCGTTGGCCTGGTGGTAGACGAAGCGGTCGATCTCCTCGAGGCTGACGCCCGCCGCCTCGGCCGCTGCGAGCGTGCTCTCGGAGAGCCAGTTCACCGCCTCGCGGAAGGTCTCGTGGCCGGCCATGTGGATGAGCGCCTCTTCGCGCTCGACGAAGATGAGCTCCCCGCCGGCGCCGTCGGAGCCGAGCATGATCGGGCCGACGCGACTGGCCTCGTCGATCGCGGTGAGGACTACCGCTCCGGCTCCGTCACCGAATACGCCCGCCGTCATCCGGTCATCGGTGTTGAGGATCCGCGACATGAAGTCCGCTCCCACGACGACGACGCACGACGCACGTCCCGCCTCGATCTGCGCGCAGCCCACGGCCATCGCCGAGAGGAAGCCGGTGCAGGCGGCGCCGATGTCGAAGGCTCCCGCGTGGGTGGCGCCGAGCGCGTAGGCGACGAGCGGCGCCGCGTTGGGGAGCACCTCGTCGGCCGTCGTCGTCGCCACGAGCACGAGGTCGATCTCCGACGGGGACGCCCCGGCCCGCTCGAGCGCGTCGCGCGCCGCCGCGGTGGCATGGGCGTCGAGCCGATCCTCGGGCCCCGCCCAGTGCCGCGCCTGGATGCCCGTCCGGCGCTCGATCCACTCCGCGCCGACGCCGATGCGCGCCGCCACTTCGTCGTTGGTGACGACGCGGCCGGGGATGCTCACGCCGACGCCGGCGATCGCCGCCCCGCGCAGGCGGGCAGCGCCGCCGAGGTCGCGGGAAACGGTCTCGCGGGGGGTCAGAGTGGTAGCCACGTAAGAGACGGTCGAGGAAGCGCGCACGGGAAGCGAGCCCTGAGGCGTGCAAACCCGACACCCGGGGGGTAACGCGGCGAGGGCACCGACGCCCGCCAGGATTCGCGCCGACCCCCGCCAGGATTCGCGCCGACCCCCGCCAGGGTTCGCGCCGACCCCCGCCAGGATTGGCGCCGACGCCCGCCAGGATTCGACCCCGCGAGCGCGCGGGCGTACGATTGACTCTGAGACACATGACTGCTCTCGGTATCGCCCTGCTCCTGGTGGGTGCCACGCTGGTGCTGATCGAGACCCACGTCGCCTCGATGGGGGTCCTCGCCGGGCCGGGAGCTCTCGCGCTGGGCGTCGGGGCCGTGCTCGCCATCAGCGGCCTCGGGGGCGGGATCGTCATCGCCCTCGTCCTCGCCGTCCTCCTCACCGCCGGGAGCCTGGCGTTCGCCGGCCTGGCCATCCGCGAGGGCAAGAACTCCCGCCGGCGCCGGGTGAAGTCCGGTCCGGAAGGCCTGGTGGGGCGCGTCGGCGTCGTGCAGAGCTGGGTCGATCCGGCCGGACGGGTACGCGTCGACGGCGCCCTGTGGAAAGCCCGGCGCTCGTGGGAGGACGACGACGCCCAGGAACTCCACGCCGGCGACCCCGTCGTCGTCGAACGCCTCAGCGGCCTGACCCTCGCGGTGCGCCGCGCCTACGAATGGGAGCTCACACCATGATCGCCGCCATCATCGTCATCGTCGTCGTCCTCCTCGTGGTGGCGGCCACCGTGGCCGGGGCCTCGATCCGTGTGCTGCGCGAGTACGAGCGCGGGGTGGTCTTCCGCCTCGGGCGCCTCATGGACCAGCGCGGCCCCGGGGTGATCATGCTCGCCCCGGGCATCGACCGGATGGTGAAGATCAGCCTGCGCACGATCACCCTCAAGGTCCCCCCGCAGGAGATCATCACCCGCGACAACGTCCCCGCCCGCGTCACCGCCGTCGCCTACTACCGGGTCATCGACCCCAACCGCGCCGTCGTCGAGGTCCAGAACTACGGCGAGGCCACCCTCCAGGTCGCCCAGACCACGCTGCGCTCCGTCCTCGGCGGCGCCGACCTCGACACCCTCCTCGGCGAGCGCGACAGCCTCAACGACAACCTCCAGCACATCATCGACGCCCACACCGAGCCCTGGGGCATCAAGGTCACCGCCGTCGAGATCAAGGACGTCGAGATCCCCGAGCGCATGCAGCACGCCATCGCCCGCCAGGCCGAGGCCGAGCGCGAGCGCCGCGCCAAGATCATCAACGCCGAAGGCGAGGCCCAAGCCGCCTCGCGCCTGGCGGAGGCAGCCGATGTCATCTCCGTCAACCCGGTGACCCTCCAGCTCCGCTACCTGCAGACGCTGCGCGAGATCGGCGCCGATCAGAACTCGACGATCGTCTTCCCGCTCCCCATCGACCTCATCAAGCCCCTCATCCAGGCCGTGGGTGACGCCCCGGCGCCCGAGCACGCCAAGCCCGAGCCCAAGGCCGTCAAGCGCGCTGAGACGCAGGAGCTGAGCTCACCGCCGCCGCCCGAGGACGGCGTGCCCATCGAGCTCCCCCGCTCGCGCACGCGCGACACCTAGCCCACGAGTCCGAGCCGCTGCGCGCGCTGGACCGCTTCGGTTCGGTTGCGCACCTCGAGCTTGCGATAGACGGCGCTCGTGTGCTCCTTGACGGTGTGACGGGAGAGGTGGAGCTTCTCGGCGATCTCGGGGTTGGTGGCGCCCGAGGCCATGAGCTCGAGCACGGTGCGCTCGCGGTCTGAGAGCCGCAGCACGCCGGTCCGGTCCTGGGGCTCGAACACCGTCTTGCCCCGCCCGACGGTGAGGATGGCGGTGGCGATGCGGCGCGCGGGCCAGTCCTTGAAGGCGAACCCCGAGGCGCCGGCGGCGCGCGCCGCCTGGGCGGAGATGGCGCCCGCGCCCGAGAACAGGAGCACCCGGGTGGCGGGGACCGCAGCGCGGAGCTGCTCGCAGATCTCCGCGCCCGACTCCTCGCCGATGAAGAGATCGACGAGGGCCACGTGGGGGCTGTAGCGCGTGGCCAGGGCGATCGCTTCGGCCCCGTTGCTCGCGCTCAGGCAGCGCTCGACCCAGGGCTGCTGGGTGAGCATGAGGCGAAAGCCCCAGTGCACGACGTCGTGGTCGTCGACCACGAGGACCCGCAGCCGCGTGGGGCTCCGCGGCGCGTCAAGGTCGGGGTCGGGGTCAGTCATCGCCCGGGACGACGAGCCTGACCTGCCAGGTTCCCGGCTCCCGCTCGCCGAACTCGACGACGCCGCCGCTCTGGAGGGCCTCGAGCGCGGCGAGGCGCAGCCCCATCCCCGCGGGGCGGCGGCCGCGGCCGAGGACGCCGTCGTTGGCGACCTCGAGCACGAAGGCGTCCTCGAGCTGGGCGAGGCGGATGCCGACGCGGGTCGGGGTGGCGTGCTTGTGGGCGTTGCGGATCGCCTCGGCGAGCACCGACTGGGCGAGCGGCTCGAGCGCGGCGGGCACCCGCGTCTCGCTCCCCTGCTCGAGCTCGACCCCGAGGTCGGGGTGCGCGCGGGCGAGGCGCTCGACCTCCTCGAGGAAGGTGGTCCGGGTGGCGCGGGGGGTGCGCCCGAGCGGCCGCTGGATGGCGGTGCGCAGGTCCCCGAGGGCGGCCTGGGTCTCGGCCGCGCAGCGGTGGCGCGAATCCTCGGGCAGGTCGCCCTCGCCGTCGAGGGCCATCGAGACCCCGAACAGGCGCTGCATGACGCCCTCGTGGATCTCCCGGGCCAGGTCGATGCGTTGCTCGAGCTGCTGGGCCTTCTCGGCCTGGGTGGCCGCGATCCTCGCCACCGAGGCGAGGGCGGCCGCCTTGCCGAGCGTCCACAGGAGGTGGCGCTCGGCGTCGTCGAGCGGGGGATCCTCGAGGCGTCGGTCGGCGAGGATGACCCCGACGGCGCGCCCGGCGGCGGCCATCGGCGCGCACACGAGGCGCGCGGGCTCGGAGATCATCCCGACGAACTCGTCGGAGACCTGGCCGGTGAGGTCGCCCACCACCTCGATGACCCGGTCCTCCTGAAGCGCGCGGGCGGCGATGGGCGCGGACTCGACGGTGACGTGGGCGTCGGCGAACTGGCTGAGGCCGATCCCGTGCGACCCCGCCGCGCGCACCATCCGGCGCACGAAGTCGTAGCGGAAGATGACCGCCCGCCGCATCCCCGCCAGGCGACACACCGCTTCGCACAGGCGACCGTAGAAGGCGTCGGGAGTCGAGACCTCCTCGGCCTGGGAGAGAACCTCGACGAAGAGCTCGAGCGCGTCGGTGTTCGTCACCCCGCGAGCGCCGGCGGGTTCCGTCGCGCTCATGCTGGGAACGCGGCGGCGCGCGCGCCGCTGGCGTCGGCGCGCGCGGCTACGCCGAGTGGGCGACCATCAGGCCGAGGCGCAACTCCTGCTGGGGCGCCAGATAGACGCGCCAGCGCTCGTTGCACGGTCGGCACAGACATGACACCGACGGATCGTAGCCGTCGGCGTCGAGATGCCACTCGACGTCCTCGCCCCGCAGGCACAGCGGGCACGCCAGCGAGGCGGTGACGAGGATGTCGGGATCGTCGGCGCGGAAGCGGGCGGTGTCGGCGGGGGCGTGCATGCGGCGGGCGGCCTCAAACGGCTTTCAGGCGGCCAGAGCCTCCGCCCGGCCGATCGGGCGCTTGCCCCACCGGCTCGCGGTGGCGAAGTCGAGCAGGCGCGTGAGGTACTCGCGCAGGGGCGAGACGAGGATCCCGGGGGGATCGAGGCGGGCGCGGGCGCCGGCGTCGTCGAAGGTCGTCCCGATCGCGAAGTAGGGGAAGTAGGCGACGCTGCTCTCGAGCGCCGCGCGCTCGGTGGCGCTCACGTCGCGGGCGGCGATCGCGAAGTCCGCCGGCGAGAGCACCGCGGGGGTGGGGCGTTTGAAGTAGCGGCTCGCGAGCTCGGCGACCTCGCCGATGGTGCTCGCGTTGGCCCCCGCCGTGAGGTGGTAGGTCTCGCCGATGCCGCCGGACATCTCGCACAGAGCGTGGATGGCGTCGGCGACGTAGTCGATGGAGACGACGTCGAGGGGGGCCGAGGGGTCGGCGGGGACGGCGGAGTAGAGGCCGCGGGCGAAGGCGCGCAGCGGCCAGTACATGACGTTGAAGGCCGCGGTCCAGCCGCTGTGGCGGTCGCCGACGACGATCGACGGGCGCATGATCGTCGAGGGCACCGAGGTGCGCGCGTGGACGAGCCGCTCTGACTCGCACTTGGACTGCTCGTAGGAATTGCGGAACGACTGCCCGACGTCGAGGTCGTTCTCGGAGAAGTGCCCGGCGTGGGTGCCCGCCACGTAGGCGGTCGACACGTGCGCGTAGCGGTCGAGGCCGCCGCGGTCGCAGGCGAGCTCGGCGAAGTCGAGCATCCGGCGCGTGCCGTCGAGGTTGATGGCGCGCGCCTCGTCGAGGGGCAGGGTGAACGAGACCGAGGCGGCGGAGTGGACGATCGTGCTCACGCGCTCGGCGAGCTCGTCGCGCCGTGCCGGCTTCAGGCCGAGCCCCGGCGCCGTCAGCTCGGCGGCGAGGGCGTCGACCCGTCCGGCATACCGCCGCGAGCGCACGACGCCGAAGAGGTTGCGCATGGTCGCGTCGACCCGAGCCCGGGCGGCGGCGTCGTCTTCGGCGCGCACGAGCAAGACCAGGCGTCGATCGCCGCGCTCGAGGTAGCGTGCCAGCACCTCCATCCCGACGAAACCGGTTCCCCCGGTGAGCAGGACGTCGCCCCGTGCGCCCATGATCAGGTCGTCCTCCCCAGCGTGCGCAGCGACCAGGCTAGTCGCGAGCGCGTCTCCATCGGCGTGATGAGCTCGTCCACGAAGCCCGCCCGGAGGGCGACCTCGGGACGCAGATGGTTCTCCGCGTACTCGGCGGCGAGCCGGTCGCGGGTGGACTCCGGGTCCTCGGCGGCCGCGAGCTCGCGGCGGTGAACGATGCCCACCGCGGGCTTGGCGCCCATGACGCCGATCTCCGCCGAGGGCCAGGCGTACACGTAGTCGGCGCCGAGGTCCTTGGAGTTCATGGTGATGTAGGCGCCCCCGAAGGCCTTGCGGAGGATCACGGTGACCTTGGGCACCGTCGCCTCGGCGAAGGCGTGCACGAGCGAGGCGCCGAAGCGGATGACGCCCGCGCACTCCTGCTTGCGGCCGGGCATGTAGCCGGGGGTGTCGACGAGGACGACGAGGGGGATGCCGAAGGCGTTGCACTTGGAAACGAAGCGCGCGCCCTTCTGAGAGCTGGCGGCGTCGAGCACCCCGCCCAGGTACTTGGGCTGGTTGGCGATGATGCCCACCGAGCGGCCGTCGATGCGGGCGAAGGCGGTGACCAGGTTGCGCGCCCAGCCCGCCGAGACCTCGAGCAGCTCGCCGTCGTCGGTGAGCGAGGAGATCACGTCGCGCACGTCGTAGACGCGGCGCGCCTGCACGGGGACGCAGGCGCCGGGATCGCTTCCCGGTGCGGGCCGCGCGGCGCGCCTGGGCGCCGGGTCGTCGCGATGGCTGGGCAGGTAGCCGAGGAGGTCCCGCGCGAGCAGGGCGCCCTCGAGCGAGGTGGGCTCGACGAAGTGGCACACGCCGTTCTTCTGGTGCACCCGGGTGCCGCCGAGCTCGTCCGCGGTGACCACTTCGCCGAGGGCATCGCGCACGACGTTGGGACCGGTGAGGAACATGCTCGACTCGTCGGTCATCACGAACCAGTCGGTCAACGCGGGCGAGTATGCGCCTCCTCCGGCCGAGAGCCCGCTGATCACCGAGATCTGGGGCACCTTCCCGGAGAGCGCGACGGTGCGGGCGAACACACGCCCGTACCCGCCGAGGGCCGCCACGCCCTCCTGCATGCGCGCTCCGCCGGAGGAGACAAATCCGACCACCGGCGCATCGGCGCGGGTGGCGAGTTCGAGAACCCGGACGATGGTGTTCGCGTGCGCCTCGCCGAGCGAGCCACCGACGTAGCTCGGGTCCTGGGCGTAGCAGAACACCGGACGGCCGTCGACCGTCCCGGCTCCGCCGACGACTCCATCTCCGGGGGCGGCCTTCGCGCCCATGCGCTCAGAGTGGACCTCTGAGCGGATCACCTGGAGGGAGCCCGGATCGCACAGGACGTCGAGGCGCTCGATCGGAGAGAGCACGGTATCGGGACGCGGTGCGAGCGCGATGCTCATTGCTTACCTCCGTCGTTCGTGATCGTGCATTTCGCCATGCCTCGCACGGTCGCCCAGCAGCGCCCTCGGGCCAAGCATCGGTGGTGGTGAACCCGACAATCGGGGGGGGTATGGGCCCCGCCCGCCGCCGCCGGATTCTCTATGCGTCCGGCCCTTGGTATTCGCCCCACCCAGGCAGAACAGATCACCCGACAACGCACTGACAATCTTCTGACAACACTGGTTTGCCCGCTCGGCGAACCGGGGTAGGCAGGCGCAATGGCGGTGGCGGGTGTCCCGGACGGCTTTCTCGAAGGAGAGCAGGACGAAGACCAGCAGCGAGCGATTCTCGAGCTCCTGACCCGCGCCTACTGGATGGAGATCGAGACGGTGATGAACTACATCGCCGCGTCGATCGGCCAGGACGGCGGCGGCGGACTCGCGGTGCGGACCGCGCTAAAGGAGGGCGTCGAGGAGGAGGTCGAGCACGCCCGGGCGCTCGGGCGGCGGATCCAGGAGCTCCACGGCGTCGTTCCCGACGACGGCGGTCTCGCCGCCGGCGAGGAGCAGCGCCAGCCCCTCGGCCGCCAGACCGATGTCACCTCGACGATCGAGGCGGTGGTGGCCACCGAGACCAGCGCGATCCGCCACTACCTGAGGATCATGCACCTCTCGGCCCGGTTCGACGCCGACACCAGCGCCCTCGCCCTCAACATCCTCCGCGACGAGCAGCGCCACCTGCGCCTGTTCGAGGGTTACCTGCGCGAGCTTCGTAGCGGTAGCTGACGCTTCACATCTCGACCTGCGAGAGCGCTTCGAGGAAGCCCTCGGTGTAGGTCGGGAACTGCGCCACCGTGTCGCGCAGGACGTCGATCGAGATGGCCGCCTTGACCGCGAGGGCGGCGTAATGGATCCACTCCCCGGCCAGGGGAGCGACCGCCCACGCGCCCACGACGACGCGGCGGCGGCGGTCGACCATCACCGAGAGCTCGCCGCGGGGATCGCTCTCGTAGGTCCACGGGCGCGAGATCGCCTCGGGGAGCTCGACGCTGGCGCTGACCACGTCGAGCTCCTCGGCGTGGGCGTGGGCGTGGGTCATCCCCACCGCGGCGACCTCGGGGTCGGAGAAGACCACGCGCGGGATCGCCGAGTAGTCGGCGGCGACCGCTTCGCCGGCGATGTCGGCACAGGCGATCCGCGCCTGGTACTTGGCCACGTGGGTGAAGGGCATCACGCCGGTGACGTCGCCGATCGCCCACACCTGGTCGCCGGCGCGGCAGCGCTCGTCGATCTTGATCCCGTCTCCGTAGGGGTGGATGCCCACGGTCTCGAGCCCGAGGTCGGTGACGCTCGGCGAGCGGCCCGAGGCGACGATGACCTCGCGCACGCGCAGCCGGCCGCCGGCGCCGAGGTCGAGCTCGCGGTCGCCTTGCTCGGCGCTCACCGAGCGGATCTCGGTGTTCAGGTGAAGCTCGATGCCGTCCTCGCGCAACGCCTCGGCCACGAGCTCGCCGACCCGCGGATCCTCGCGCTCGATCAACCGCTCCCCCGCCTCCACGAGGTGGACCTCGGCGCCGAAGCGCGTGAGCAGCTGCGCGAGCTCGATCCCCACCGGACCGCCGCCGATGATCGCCACGCTCTCGGGGATCTCGGTCAGCGTCGTCGCCTCGCGGTTGGTCCAGTAGCCGGCCTCGGCGAGCCCGGGGATGTCGGGGATGCGCGTGTGACTGCCGGTGGCGATGATCACCCGCGCGGCGACGATCAGGGTCTCCTCGTCGATCTCCACCTGTCCGGGGCCGCGGAGCTTGGCCTGGCCCTTATAGACGCGCACCCCGTCGCGCTCGTAGTCCTCGACCTGCCGCGCGTCGTCGAGGTTGCGGATCATGTAGTCGCGGTAGGTGACGGCCTCATCCCACCGGCGCTCGGGCGTCGCCACCCCCTTGGCCCGTGCCGCCTCGCCGCGCGCCTCCATCGGGCGCAGCAGGGTCTTCGAGGGGATGCAGGCCCAGTAGGCGCACTCGCCGCCCACGAGCTCGCGCTCGACCAGGGCGGTGCGCAGGCCATGGGCATGGAGGCGTTCCACCGCGACCTCCCCGGCCGGTCCCGCCCCGATCACGACCGCGTCGAACCGCTCGTTATCGGGCATTCGCTCGGCATACCCGGGCCGGGCGGGCGCCGAAACGACGTGGAGGCCTTTTACTTGTCCTCGCCGGGGCCGCCGAAGGTGACGCTGATGTGCTCACCCTCGATCCGCTCCTCGACCTTGGCGATCGCCTTGAGGGTCTCCTCGTCGCCGATCGTCGGCGGGTCGTGGAAAATGCTCCGCGGCCAGAGGCGCCGCGCGCGCACGACGTTGATCTCGGCGGCGTAGAGGGTGGCCTGGGCGCCCAGGTAGAGCCAGGAGAGAAGACCGATGACCGTGCCGAAGACGCCGTAGGTGGCGTCGGCGTGACGGAGCACGTGATTGACGTAGAGGCCGCCGCCGAGCTGGAGGATCTCCCAGAGGACGGCGGCGACGAGCACGCCCTGCATCAGGCACCGGGTCTTGACCTCCGCCGCGGTGAGCAGGCGGAAGGCGGAGAGGAAGAGGAGCACGTTGACCGCCAACGAGAACACGATCCCTCCGATCACCCCCGCGGGGCCCCCGAGGCCGCCGGTGACCAGGCCCGAGGTGCCTGCGGAGATGATGAACAGGGCTCCGAGGAAGACGAGCACGCCAAGTCCGCGCAACCGTGTCTGGATGAAGTTGGGCCGCTCCTTGTGGGGTACGGCCCACACCTTGTTGAACGCGTTCTGGCTCGCGTTGGTGACGCCGAGGCCGCCCCACAGGGCACCCGCGAGCCCGATGATGAGCGAGGTCGCGTTGCCGTGCAGGGTCTGGATGTTCTTCGAGATGTCGGCCCCGATGATGGGGAACTGGCCGAGCACGCCGCTCTTGACCGAGTTCTGCAGGCTCGGGTCGCCGTGAAGGACATAGGCGAGCACGGTGACGAAGACGAGGAGGAGCGGGAACAGCGAGAAGAAGCCGTAGTAGGCGATCAGGGCGGCGAGCGAGCCCGCCTGGTCGTCGGAGAACTTCCTGATCACCGCGAAGGGCATCGCCAGCCACCGGTGACCCTGCTGGTAACGGTCGAAAGCCTCGAGACGGGCGCGGAAGTTCATAACGGTGCCGCTGTTCTACCCCGGTCACGCAATTGCACGCGCGCCCGCTAACTCACCGCCGGCCCCGCGGTTCGCGCCGGCCCCGCGGTTAGCGCCGCCGTCGCGGTTAGCGCCGCCGTCGCGGTTCGCGCCGCCGCCCGCGGTTAGCGCCGGCCCCGCGGTTAGCGCCGCCGCCCCCGCCCCCCCACTCGATTTACCGGAAGTTCGCATGATGAATACCTCGCAATTGTCGTCGACTATTCATCACGCCCCCCGCAGGCCGCCCCCCACCGCGCGCAGGTACCGGAACGGCCGCCCCTCCCTGAGCTCGCGCACGACGGCCTCGATGAGCCCGTCGCCGTCGTGCACGCGCCCGTCGGTCACGGCCGCCACGTGCTGGCGCTTGCTCTGGATGAGCCGCGCCATCGTCTCGTCGATCGTCCCCGCGGCGAGCAAGTACCAGGCGGTGACGGCGTCGCGCTGGCCGATGCGGTGACAGCGGTCCTCGGCCTGATCGTGCATGGCCGGGGTCCACTCGAGCTCGAGGAAGACGACGTTCGAGGCCCGCGTCAAGGTGATCCCCTGACCCGCCACCCGGGTCGCGCCGACGATGAGTAACGGCCCGTCGGGATCCTGGAAGGCGGCGATGGCGGCTTCGCGGGCGCGCAGTGAGTCGGCGCCCAGGAGGTGCAGGGCGTCGGGAAAGCGCGCGATGACCGCCTCCTGGACCTCGACGTGACGCGCGAAGACGACCAGCGGCTCGCCCGAGGCGAGGAAGTCCTCGATCCACGCGAGCGCCGCGGCGAGCTTGCCGCGCCCGGCTAGGCGCTGGAGGGCACCGAGCTGGGCCAGGCGCTCGGCGCGCAGGGTGGCGGCGATGCGCGCATTGAGCTCGGAGAGGTCGAGGGGCTGGGTGCGCAACCACTCGATCACGTCACGCTCGGCGAGCCGGTACTCGGTCCCGTTGGTGAGGGCCATGGGCACCACCACCTGGCGCTTGGCCGGGAGCTGGGGGAGGACATCGGCCTTGAGGCGGCGCACGAAGCAGTGCCGGCGCAGGTGCCAGTGCAGGCGCTCCTCGCTCAGGCGCCCGCGGAACTGGCGCGAGAAGCGCGCCCCCGAGCCGAAGTCCTCGAGGCGCCCGATGACGCGGAGCTGGGAGATGAGCTCGTCGGCGTGGTTGAGGACCGGTGTGCCGGTGAGGGCGAGGCGCAGGCCGCCGGGGACGACGGCGGCGGCGAGCTTTCGCGCCGCCTGGGTGCGCTTGGCGTGGGGGTTCTTGCAGTAGTGGGACTCGTCGACGACGAGGGCACGGGGGCGGCGGCGGGCGAGGGCCTCGCGATGGGCGGCGAGGATCTCGTAATTGAGGATGGTGATCTCGCCGGTGGGGGGAACGGCGGGGCGGCCCTCGACGACGACGACGGATCGGTGCGGGAGCCAGCGCGCGGCCGCGCGCTGCCCGCCCCCC
>DASZKU010000131.1:0-1947 GCA_035552815.1 Solirubrobacteraceae bacterium
TTGAACGAAGAGATCCAGGTGCGAGGCGACTGGGCCGTGCGCCGCCCCAACCTCGCGCCCGGCGGCTGGGCCTTCGAGTTCGCCAACGACAACTACGCCGACATCGACGACACCGCCGAGGTCGTGCTCGCGCTGCGGCGCGTCGCCCACCCCGACCGTGAGCGCGTCGAGCAGGCGATCGCGCGCGGCGTCAATTGGGTCGAGGGGATGCAGGATTCGAGCGGGGGCTGGGCCGCCTTCGACGCCGAGAACAAGAGCACGCTCGTACGCGAGCTGCCCTTCTGCGACTTCGGCGAGGTCATCGATCCCCCGAGCGCTGACGTCAGCGCGCATGCGATCGAGATGCTCGCCGCCGTCGGTCGCGCCGATACCCCCGGCGCCCGGCGCGGCGTCGACTGGCTCGCCGCCGAGCAGGAGCCGGGTGGCTCGTGGTTCGGCCGCTGGGGCGTCAACCACGTCTACGGGACGGGCGGCGCCGTGCCGGCCCTGGTCGAGGCCGGCGTACCTGCCACCGATGAGCGCATCCGTCGGGCCGTGCGCTGGCTGGAAGCGCACCAGAACGACGACGGTGGCTGGGGCGAGGACGTGCGCTCCTACCGAGACCCGGCCTGGGTGGGCCGCGGCGAGAGCACCGCATCGCAGACCGCGTGGGCGCTGCTCGCGCTCCATGCCGCCGGCGAGCGCTCGGCCGCCGTGGCGCGGGGCGTGGAGTGGCTGATCGGCGCCCAACGCGACGACGGCGGCTGGGACGAGCCGCAGTACACCGGGACCGGCTTCCCGTCTGACTTCTCGATCAACTACCACCTCTACCGGATCGTGTTCCCGATCTCGGCCCTCGGGCGGCTGACGCGATGAGCGCCACCGCCCCCTCGCGATCCCCGCTCGCCGATGCCCCGACGCGCGCGGCGGTCATGGCCCAGGCCGGGAGCGAGAACTTCCCGGTCGCCACCCGTATCGTGGGCGCACGCCGGCGCTCGCAGCTCCTCGCCGTCTACGGCTTCGCCCGCCTCGTCGATGACGCCGGGGACGAGGCCGCCGGGGACCGCACGGCGTTACTGGACGAGATCGAGGCCGACCTCGACCGCCTCTACGCCTCCGCCGCGCCCGAGCACCCGGTTCTGCAAGCGCTCGTCCCCACCGTGCGCGCCCTCGATCTCCCGTCAGGTCCCTTCCGCCGCCTGATCGAGGCCAACCGGCGCGACCAGGTCACGGACCGCTATCCGAGCTTCGCGGCCTTGCTCGATTACTGCGAGCTCTCGGCGGCGCCGGTGGGCGAGCTCGTGCTCCACATCTTCGGAGCGGCGAGCACCGATCGCATCCGCCTCTCCGATCAGGTGTGCGCCGGGCTCCAGGTCACCGAGCACCTCCAGGACGTCGCCGAGGACCGCGGGCGCGGACGGGTCTACCTGCCCGCCGAGGATCTCATCCGCTTCGGCTGCACTGACGATGATCTCCGAGCGACCGTCCCGAGCCGCGCCTTCACCGCGCTCATGGCCTTCGAGGTGACGCGCGCGCGGGCCCTGCTCGCCGCCGGCGCGCCCCTCGTCCGCCGCCTCGAGCCCCGAGCCGCGCTCGCCGTCGCCGGCTTCGTGGCCGGCGGCCGCGCCGCGCTCGATGCGGTCGAGGGCGCGGGCTACAACGTGCTAAGCGCCCGCCCCCGCCCCACCCGGTGGTCGTTCGCCGCGGCACTCGTCACGACCCTGGGGAGGCGAGGATGAGCTTGACCACCGGAAGCACTCAGCACACGAACGGCGCGGCGCGGGCGATAACGCCCGTGGCGCCGATCATGACCAGCGAGGACGTCGAAGGGGCCTACCGGACCTGCGTGCGGACCACGCGCCAGGCGGCGGCCAACTTCTACTACGGCATCAGCCTCCTGCCGCGGCCCAAGCGGTGGGCGATGAGCGCCGTGTACGCGTTCAGCCGCCGGGTCGACGACATCGGGGA
>DASZKU010000132.1:0-7314 GCA_035552815.1 Solirubrobacteraceae bacterium
CTCGTCGATGTGGAGGTGATCGTCGCTGTATGCGTGCAAGCGCGCGGCCTTCATGTTCTGTCCTCTCCTGCGTCCGGGGGTGCGGGGGTGCGGGGGTCAAGCGGATGCGAGGCATGGCATACCCGGACGCCCGCGCTCGCACAAGTGGCCATAGGACCAATCCCGGGCGGCCTCGGGCGGGGCGGGGGCGGGGGCGGAGGCGGGGGCCGGGGCGGAGGCGGGGCGATCACCCATGACTGCTGATGAGGCTGGGCGGGTGGCGGTGGTGACCGGTGGGTCGAGCGGGATCGGGCTCGCCACCGCGGCGGCGTGCCTCGAGGCCGGCTACGACGTCGTCATCGCCGCTCGCGATGCCGGGCGCCTGGCGCTCGCGGAGTCGGAACTCGGGTCGGGCGGGCGGGTGCTCGCGTGTCCGACCGACGTCGGCGACGAGGAGGCGGTGGCGAGGCTGATCGCGGCGGCGACGGAGCGCTTCGGCCGTGTCGACGCGCTCATCAACGCGCACGGGATCGTCGGCGCCCAGAAGCCCGTGGACGCGCTCTCGCCCTCCGACTGGGAGGACGTGTTCGCCACCAACCTCTTCGGCGCGGTGCGGACGACGCGCCTCGCCCTTCCCGCCCTGCGCCTGACGCGCGGGGCGGTCCTCAACATCGCCTCGCTGAGCGCCTATCAGGCCGAGCCCAACCTCTCGGCCTACGCCGCCTCCAAGGCGGCGCTCGTCTCCTTCACCCGGAGCGCGGCGTGTGAGCTCGCGGCCGACGGGATCCGCGTCAACGCGATCGCGCCCGGGTGGGTGCTCACGGCCATGGCCGAGTCCTTCTTCGCGCAGGCCGGCCTCGACGACGGGAGGATCGGCTCCAACATGCAGGGCCGTGCCGCCCAGCCCGAGGAGATCGCCAGCGTGGCCCTCTTCCTCATCGGCCGCGGCGCCTCGCACATGACCGGGCAGTCGATCGTCGTCGACGGCGGGCACGGGGCGCTGATGACTCCGCTGGGCCCACCGGGCGGCCTCGGGGGCGTCGGGGGCCTCGGCGGCCTCGGCGGCCTCGGTCCTGCGCCACCAAGGTGACACAGCTCGGCGGCCCGGCGTTAGGCGCCACGATCGAGGATGGCGGTCACGGGCTGAGTGTTGAGAACGTGTTCGCCCCGCGCCCAGCCCCGGCGCGCGGTCGCCACCGACAGGGGCATGTTCTCGAGCCCGCGCACCGAGTGGGCGTCGGTCGAGCACACGATGGAGACGCCCGCTCGGATGGCCTCGCGGACATGCTCGCCGCTGAGGTCGAGGCGGTCGGGGAGCCCGTTGACCTCGAGGGCGACGCCGTGCTCGAGCGCGACCGCGAACACCCGATCGAGGTCGACGGCGTTCTCCGGCCGCCGGTTGATCAATCGTCCCGTGGGATGGCTGAGGCAGCGCACGTAGGGGTTGCGGAGCGCCTCCTCGACACGCTTGGTCATCTCCGGTCTCGGCATCCGCTGCCCGCCGTGGACGCTCGCCTGGACCCAGTCGAGCGCGGCGAGGACGTCGTCAGGGAGATCGAGGCGTCCGTCGGGAAGGATGTCGCACTCGATTCCGCGCAGCACGCGGAAGGGCGCCAGGGTCTCGTTGGCGGCGGCGATCTCGGCGGCTTGGCGGCGGACGTCGTCGGCGGTGAGGCCCCGCACCGCGCCCACCGCCGGCGTGTGATCGCAGATCGCCAGGTAGGCGTACCCGCGCTCGCGAGCACCACGGGCCATCTCCTCGATGCTCGCCCGGCCGTCCGACCACGTCGAGTGACAGTGCAGGTCTCCGCGGATCTCGGCGAGCTCGACGAGCGGCGGGGGCTCGCCGCGAAACGGCTCCTCGCGAAGCTCGGGCGGACACCAGGGAATCCCGAGCATGCTGTAAGCCGCGCGCTCGTCGGGTGCGTCCGGGAGGGGCTCGAGCGCGCCGACGTACGCCGGCGCGCCGGTGGCGCGCAGGAGAGCGGTCCCGACCAACCCCGGCTCGACGGCGACGACCTCGACCGGGACTCCCTCGACGGTCACCCCGACCGCCCGCCGCGGAGTCTCCTCGATCACGGCCACGATCTGGGGCAGGGCGGCGAAGCGCTCGAGCACCGGCTCGGGATCAGCGGCGGCGCACACGACGGCGAGCACCTCGCACACGTCGCGCCACCGGCGCACGTCACCCGCCACCTCACCGTCGAGTGCCTCCGCCACCGAGCCGACGAGCTCCGAGGCCCGTTTCAGGGTCAGCCCTTGTCCGGCCCGGTGCTCGGGCTCGCGCGTGAGGGCCTCGACCAGGCGTGCCTCGGTCTTCGGCCCGATGCCCGGCACGCTCTGGAGCCGCCCGGCGGCGGCCGCTTCCCGGAGCTCGTCCGCGGTACGGACGTCGAGCGAGCGCGCCAGCTCTACCGCGCGCTTCGCCCCCAGCCCCAGATAACGGCCAAGGCCGATGAGATCGGGGGCCAGCTCGCGCTCGAGGGCAGCGAGCTCGGCGATCTCACCGGTATCGACGAGCTCCCGAAGCCGAGCCTCGATGCTCGGCCCAATTCCGCGCAGCTGGCGCACACGGCCGGCGCGCACGAGCTCGGCCACCGGGAGCGCTGCCGAGCGGATCGCCTCCCCGGCGCGGCGATACGCGCGCGCCGTGTAGGGATTGGCGTCGCTGAGCTCGAGGAGCATGGCGAACGCCTCGAGCCGATCGGCGATCTCACGGTTGTCCATAGGGCGAGATTGTCGCCGCGTTGGACACCGCGTACCCGAGCCACGACACGCCGGTCAGGGCGGCGAGGACGATTCCGTGTCCACGGTGCCCTGCCGGCGTGTCGTTGCGGCCGTTGCCCTGTTTCGCCGCCCCCTTGAGATCGTGGCTCCAAGCTACCGCGGCGATCGTCGGCCATCCATGTCATATGAGTGGTACTGCAGTAGCGTGTCCGCCCAGCGGCGTCGTGGTGTCCGAGGTGGGTGAGCGCGCTCTCGGGCGCGTGATCCCTCTCCGGGGTTACCCCGGGGGTTACCGATTACCTGGGCCAGTGCATCGCGAGCCCTACGGCGCATCCATTCGGAGGCACTACCGGGCACGCACGACGAGGAGCAGTCGGGACGCGGCGCCGCCATCATTCCCACCGTGTACACCGCCCATGAACGCGCACTCCTCGCCGCCGAGCTCGCGGGGGCGATGCTCGCGGGAACATGGAGCGAGGATGGGGTCGCCGAGAGCGGCGCCGGATGCCTGGCCCGCTGGCCGAGCTGGATCGATGCGCTGGCGCTGCGGCTCCTCACCGTCTACCGAGCACCGCCGGCGAGTCGTGGCGAGCTCGAACGGGTCATCGGAGCGTTCCTCGCCGAGCGGCCGGCGCCGGGCCCGGAGCTCGAGCCGCCGAGGATCGTCAGCATGGCGCCGCACCCGACCGCGCCAGAGCGTAAACGCCCGGCTCTCGCGCCTGGTTGGCCGCTCGCGCCGATCGACTCGGTCGGCGTGCTCGCCTCGCGCCTGGAGTTGAGCGACGGACAGCTCGCGTGGCTGGCCGACGTGCGGAGCCTGGAGCGCACGGTGAGCCAGGAGAAGCTCCGCAACTATCGCTACCGCGTGGTGACACGACGAAGCGGATTGCCGCGCGTGCTCGAAGCCCCCAAGGCCCGCCTCAAGGAGATCCAGCGGTGGGTGCTCCACGAGATCCTCGATCACGTGCCGCCGCACGACGCCGCGCATGGCTTCACGCGCGGGCGCTCCGTCGTCAGCCATGCCGAGCTCCACTGCGGCCAGCGCGCCGTTCTCCGCCTCGACCTCGCGGACTTCTTCGCCTCGGTCACCGCCGCCCGCACCTACGGCATCTTCCGCACGGTGGGCTACGCGCCCGCGGTCGCTCACGCGCTCACCGGCCTGAGCACGAATACGGTCCCGCCCGCGGTTTGGCACGAGATCCCGAGGACCGCCGACGCAAGTCTCGTCCAGGCGCAATTCTGGCTCGGTCGGCAGTTGGCGACGCCGCACCTACCCCAGGGCGCGCCCGCCTCACCGGCGCTCGCCAACCTCGCCGCCTTCCGGCTCGACCGGCGTCTCACCGGCCTGGCCGGCTCGGTGGGGTTGCGTTACTCCCGCTACGCCGATGACCTCACCTTCTCCGGATCGGCATGGCTGCGACGGCGCGAGCAGCAGTTCACCGAATCGGTGGCGAGGATCGCGCGTGAGGAAGGCTTTTCCCTCAACCGCCGCAAGTCGCGGCTCGTCACCTCGGGAGGACGTCAATCGGTGTGCGGCGTCGTCGTCAATGCCCACCCCAACCTCGCCCGCACCGAATACGACCGGCTCAAGGCCATCCTCCACAACAGCGCACGGCTGGGGCCCGCGAGTCAGAACCGGACCGGCGTGACGAACTTCGAAGAGCATCTACGAGGGCGGATCGCCTGGGTCGCCTCGCTCAACCCCGACCGCGGGGAGCGCCTGCGCCGGCGCTTCGCGGCGATCGATTGGAACGCCCCCGGTCAGGGCGGCCGTAGCTAGACGACGCCCGGATGGCCGGTCACGAACAGAGCCGTGAGGAAGGCCTCGCCGACGACGCTGACGCCGATCGCCGCTCTCATCAGGCGGGGATGCTCCTGGGCGACGTGCGCGGCAATGAGGACGAGGGGGAAGATGACGAGGTAGTAGCGCCCGAGCGTTTCCGACACGGTGGTCGTCAGCAAGGGGACGATGACGCTGAGGGCGGCGTAGATCTGGTAACTCGGTCGCAGCCGCTTCCACCCCCAGGCGAGAAGCGCGACGGTGACGATGAAGCTGAGCAGGCCGATGGCGTCGGCGAGGGAGGTGGAGGGCACGACGGTGGCGTGGAAGACGTGGGCCAGGATCGGGTCATAAAGCGGCTTGAGGATGTTGGGCGTGAACTTCCGGTACGGCCAGCCGACGGTGTAGGCGCGGTTATACGTGCCGATGCCGCCGTGGAAGGCGAGCCAGGCGAAGTACGCCACCGCGCCCAGGGGAGCGAGGGCGAGGCCGAGAATGTCGCGCGAGAATCGCTCCTCGGAGCGCCTCACCTGGTGCAGGTACTCGACGAGCAGCGCGGGGAACACGATCAGGCCCGGAAGCCGGCACGCGCTCGCTGCGGCCGCCAGCGCGCCCGCGAGCCACCAGCGCCGCCGGCGCGCGGCGAGCAGCGACCCGATGCTCGTCAAGAGCAGCAACGACTCCGTGTAGGGGGCAAGGAGGATGAAGGCATAGGGGGCCACCACCAGCAGCCACACGGACTTGTTGGCCGCTGCTTGGCCGAGGTCGAGCGCCAGGAGCTCGCGCAGCACCCGGAGCGCGCCGTACGCGCCCGCGACGGCGATGGCCGTGCCGACCACGGCATAGGAGACCGTCGCGCCCACGAGGTGAAGGAGCCCGTGGACCCCGGCGATGAGCACGGGAAAGAGCGGGAAGAACGCCCGCTCGATCACGCTCCCGCTGTACCCGTGCTGAGCGATGGCGAAGTAATGGGCGGCGTCGAAGCTCGCGAGCGGCACCCACGGACCGCCACCGACGGTGGCGGCGTCGGACACGGGAAGGACGGCCCGAGCGACGATGGCGACGGCGAACACGGCAAGTACCCACACGCCGAACGGCCACAGGCCCGAGCCCGCCGGGGCGGCCACCGTCCTCAGGCCCGGGATACGACGATCCGACCATGCCCGCGTCAATGAGCTCATGCGGCGCCCATCAAAGCACCACGGACCGGCGACAGCTGCGGTGCCGGGGCTCGTGCGGTGGCGGATTGCGTGCGATTCGAGCACGAGTGATTTTGACCCCGCGATCCGAGGAGGGGGACCGGCCCTGTTCGGACTCGTCCGTGTCTGGTCGCGCCGGTGGGCCGTCGGTGCGGCCGGCGGCGGGTCTGGGGAAGGGGCCCGCGTAGCCCATGTGCTCGTGCTCGAGGCGATCGACGCCGCCGCGACCGACGGCACGGCGGCCATCGCCGACGTGGCCCGCGAACTCGGCCTCGATCGATCGAACGCCAGCCGGACGCTCGCCGATGCCGTCGCCGCAGAGCTCGTGGAGAAGCGGGTCTCGGCCGAAGACGCCCGGCGCACCGAGCTCGGGATCCGCCGCAGGTGCGGCGCTGCTCAACGCCCCGAGGAGACCACCATGACGATCGTCCTTGACCACACCATCGTCCCGGTAGCCGACAAGCACGGCAGTGCCGAGCTCCTCGCCGAGCTCATCGGGAGGGAAGCGAGCCACCCCGCCGGCCCGCGCATCGCAGCACCCCCGAACACGCGATCGCCGTTGAGCTTGGGCGTCCGGCGCAGACCGTCGCGCGCGACCATCATGTTCCAACCGCCCAGTTTGACTTATAGTGCGCGCATGGACGTGGGGCGGCGGCAGCGAGCGCTCCTCGGAGCGGGGCTCGCGATGATCGTGTTGACGTCGGCGCTCGTCGTCAGCGTCGCGTCGGCAGCGCGCCCGGTCGCCAACTGCAGTGCGATCCCGATGGCCAACGTGCCGCGGGCGGGGTGGGGTTTCCACGGCGGGGCGCCGATCACCGGGGCGGTTGGCAGCTACACCCGCGGTCACGGGACGATCAACCTCACCGCGCGTACCGCCACCGGAATCATCTGCCAGGTCGATCGTGTGCGCAACGCCCCTGATCGCCAGATCGTCCTCTCCGTCGGCCACCGTGTGATCTATACATCCCATACCGCGACGATGTTCGGTGTGGCCGGGAACATCATGAAGATCAACGTGCGCGTCAAGAGCACGACCGATTCGAACTGCCCGGTCGGGACCGAGGGTCAGGCGACGATCTTCGCCAGCTACAACAACGTTCACGAGGACAGCGTCCAGTTCTCCTTCCCCGCCGCGTGCATGGACCATCGGCACCGGTACACGGGTCCGTCCGTCCTAACCAACGTCCCGCCGAACTGAGCCGCGGCGCGCGGAACGCCGGCCACCTCGGGGCAGATTCTGGCCGGTTACGTTCCCGCGGGAACGTCGCTCGGAACACTTGTACGCGATAACGGACGCCGAACGGCGCTCTTCATCGTTCGCGCGAAGAGGCTCGCGCGCGCCGGTGTCGACCGGATCTCAGCACACGGCGACCTCATCGGTCAACCGCTTGGTCACGGTCACGGTTCGCCGGTGCCCGTGCTTGCGCTTGGCCTGCTTGTAGGAGAAAACCACCTTCACCGTGTGCTTGCCCGCCTTGGTGGCGGCGAGTGACAGCCCAACGGTGACGGGGACGTGATGGGCGGTCGCGTTCGGCGTGTAGGTCGTCGCCGCCTTCTTCTGCTTGTGTCGGATGTGCTTGATGCCTTTGTCGAGGTAAAACGCGACGCTCGAGAACGTGAGCCTTGCAC
>DASZKU010000133.1:0-14449 GCA_035552815.1 Solirubrobacteraceae bacterium
TCGACTCCGTCCCCATGGACGGCATCGTGGTGATCGGCGAAGGGGTCAAGGACTCGGCGCCGATGCTCTACAACGGCGAGAAGATCGGCGACGGCTCACCCCCGCAGGTCGACATCGCCGTCGACCCGCTCGAGGGCACCCGGCTCACGGCCCAGGGCATGCCCAACGCGATCGCCGTGATCGCGCTCTCCGAGCGCGGCACCATGTTCGATCCCGGCCCGTGCTTCTACATGCAGAAGATCGTCGGTGGATCCCAGATCGCCGACCTGCTCTCCCTCGACCGTCCGCTCTCGGAGACGCTGGCTCTGATCGCCGAGCGCAAGAAGACCGACATCCGTGACCTCGTGGTCATGATGCTCGATCGCGAACGCAACCACGAAGCGATGCGCGAGGTGCGCGACGCGGGCGCCCGGGTGCGTCTGATCCTCGACGGCGACGTGGCCGCGGGCATGCTCGCGGTGGCCGAGAACTCGCCGGTCGATCTCCTGTGGGGGATCGGCGGGACTCCGGAGGGCGTCATCACCGCCGCCGCCGTCAAGTGCACCGGTGGCGGAGTGCTCGGCCGCCTGCATCCCCGGAGCGACGAGGAGCGTAGCGCCGCCATCGAAGCCGGATACGACCTCACCCGGGTCCTCACCGCCGACGACCTCGTGTCCGGCAACGACGCCTTTTTCGCCGCCACCGGGGTCACCGACGGGGACGTCCTCCAGGGGGTTCGCTACCAGCGCGACCACGCCACCACCGAGTCGATCGTCATGCGCTCGCGATCGGGCACCGTGCGCCGGGTCACGGGACGCCACGACCGCGCCAAGCTCCGCACGCTTACCGGCGTCCGCTACGGCTGAAACGCCGGGACCGCCGTCACCAGGCGGACGCTGCGGGCGTGCGCTACGGCTGAAAGCGCCGCACCTTCGACTCGGCGAGCTGGAGCTTGGCGAGCGAGCGCAGGAAGGCGTGGGTCACCAGCACGTGGATGTTGGACTGCGTGGCCTCGTAGACAAGCTGGCTCAGGCCCGAGGCGATCGAGGGGTAGAAGTTCGCGACCTCGACCTCGATCCGCAGGGTGGCCCGGTCTGAGCTCCCCGCCGGCCGGCGACGCACGTCGAGCGAGAGATAGCCCGAACCGCGACCCGAGCGGGCGACGAGGAGGCCGTCACGGATCCGCCAGCGGACGTTCCCATGGTCGGACTCGAGTAGGTACTCGGGAGCGTCGAAGCGCAGCAGCGTGAGCGGTCGCGCGAGCAGGACCACCGCCCGCTCGTCGTGGCCGTAGACGACGCGGATGATCCCGAGGGTCACGCGCGAGAGAAAGCGCCAGTAGGTACGGCCGAGGTTCTCGAGGCTCGTCGGCGACCACATCCGGTCGAGATCCTCCGCGGACATGGTGAGCTCGGCCGACTGGACCGAGCGAACGCCTCCGTCCTTGGCGATGACCGTCGACTGGCGCGGGGAGACGATCACCGCGTGCGCGGGGAGCCCACCCGACCGCCGTCGCCGTCGCCGCGCCACGGCGACGAGGGCGGTGAGAGCGGCGAGGACACTGAGCAGGGGCGCGAGCACGCGAGCATTCTTACCGCTCCCGCGCCCGAGCATTCTCAGCGGGGCAGGGCGATGAGGGTGACATGGGCGCCGGGCTCGAGCGTGCCCGTGCCCAGAGGAATGAGCGCCAGCGCGTCGGCACCGAGGAGCGAGCTGATGAGATTCGAGCCCTGAGGGCCGTTGGGCACCGCGACGGTGCGAGCGTCGTCGTGCTCGACGCGGACGGTGATCGCCTGCTCGCGCCCCGGGTGCCGGGTGAACGCGGTGGCGAGCTCGGCCTGCTGCTCCTCGGGCGCGCTCGCGCCCTGGAGGGCGAGGAGCGCCGGGCGGACGAAGAGGGTGAAGGCGACGAAGGCGGCGACGGGATTGCCGGGCAGGCCGAACACCAGGGTCGAGTCACGGGTGCCCGGGCGCTCGGCGCCCTTCTGAGTTCGCCTGCCGGCGAGGATCCCGAACCACGTCGGCTTGCCGGGCTGGATCGCCACCCCCCAGAACCGCTCCTCGACGCCGAGCGCGTCGAGCGCGGGCTTGACGTGATCGTGAGGCCCGACCGACACGCCGCCGGTGAGGACGACGACGTCGGAGTGGGCCAGCGCCGCGGCGAGCGCGGTCTCGATCGTCGCGGGATCGTCGGCGAGGCGCAGGGCCGGGGCGCTGAGGGCGCCGCAGCGGGTCGCCAGGGCACGGAGGGTGACGGCGTTGGCGTTGTGGATCTCTCCGGGTCCGAGCGGCTCCCCGGGAGCGCGCAGCTCGGTTCCCGTGCACAGGATCGCCACCCGCGGTCGCCGGGCGCACCAGAGCTCGCTCGCGCCCGCGGCGACGGCCCCGGCGAGCTCGGCGGCGCCGAGCGTCGTCCCCGCCCCGAGCACGCAGACGCCGGCGGCCAGGTCCTCGCCCCGGTGGCGGATGTCATCGGCGACCTCGACGCAGGCCCGCAGCGTGACCTCGTCGCCTCGCGCCTCGACCTGCTCCTGGCGGATCACGGCGTTGGCTCCGGCGGGCAGCTCGGCGCCCGTCGAGGTCCGGACCGCCTCCGAGGAGCCCACCGTGAGCGGCGAGGGCACGCCGGCCCGCGACTCCCCGACCACCCGCAGCGTCCGCCCCGCCGGGCCGGCGAGCACGGCGTACCCATCCATCGCCGCCGAGGCGAACGGCGGCACGTCACCGGCGGCGGCCACGTCTCGGGCGAGGACGCGGTCGAGGGCGTCCTCGATCGGCACCCGCTCCTCCGGGAGAGGATCGACGGCGGCGAGGATCTGCTCGCCCGCTTCCGCGATCGACACGAGCCTAGGGGTCATGGGCGCATTCTGCAGAGAATTTCGGCGGTATACGCCGCGGAACGTGATAGAAGGGCGCGAGTGACTTCTCGACAAGCAGTGCCGCGGCCCATCCCCCCGCGGCCGGTGGCCGCCACTCCTGTCGATGCCCTGCTCGCACGTGTCGAGGATCTCACCAAGGGTTGGCTGCTCGCCCTCCTCGAGCAACGCGCGCTCGAGGACGCGGCGGCCATCCTAGCCGCCGACGCGGTACGCGACGGGCCGCGCCTGTGCGACGCCATCGTCCGCGCCCTCGCCGACGATCACGACCTGCGGCGCCTCGAGCCCGGCGGCGCGCTCGAGCGCCTCGCCTCGCGCGCGGGGGAGATGACGGGGACGACCCAGGCGGAGCCGAGCGTGGGAGCCGTCGACGCCCTCCGGGCGGTGATCTGGAGTGCCCTGCGCGAGGAGCTCGTCCGGCCCGACGCCGACCTCGTCGCGGCGCTCGCCGAGCGCCTGGCCCTGGTCACCGAGCTCGTGCGCGCCGCCGTCCTGCGGCGCTTCGGCGACCCTGGGGGAATTACCGAGCTCGCGGGGGTAGGCGGTGGCGAGCCCCCGGTGGGCGCCGCCGCCCCGGATCTCGAGGCCGTCGGCGGCGTCGGCGAGCCTGACGGTGATGACGCGCCGGCGGGATCGCAATCGGCGGGATCGCGATCGGCGGGATCGCGATCGGCGGGATCGCGATCGGCGGGCTCGCGACCGGCCGGCGGCGAGGTGCCGGACATCTCGGTAACGCGTACCGCCTCTCCGCGCCCGGTGGCCGAGGGTCCGGTATCGGTGAGCTCCGACTCGCTGTGGCGGGGCGCGCTCGACGACGAGGTGGCCCGCGCCCAGCGCTCGGGCGCCAAGCTCGCTCTCCTGCTCGCCGAGCTCAGCGACGCCGACCGCGTCGCGGCCGTCGAGCCGGTTCAGATCGCCGGCGAGACCTTCAGCCGCTTCGCCCGGGCCGTGCGCAGCGCGCTGCGGCGCGAGGACATCCTCGCCTGCGAGACCGAGAGCCGGGCCTGGATCATCGCGCGCGCCACCGGGCGCACGGGAGCGCGCGCGCTGGGCTCGCGCATCGCCAGCGCCGTCCAGGAGACCGAGCCCTGGCGCGGGGCGCCGCTCACCGTCGGGATCGGGATCGCCATTCTCGGCGAGGACGCCCACGATGCCACCGGGCTCGTCGAGGCCGCCGACGAGTGGACGTTCGCGGCGGTGTCGGCCGGTCTCGCGATCGCGGAGTCGCCGGACCACGCCGGCGAGGACGAGAGCGCGGTCGACGGGGACGAGAGCGCGGTCGACGGGGACCCCGCGGGTCGCGACCTGCGTTAGCGCCGGCGGCGGAGCGGCGGGGCGGC
This sequence comes from Solirubrobacteraceae bacterium, assembly GCA_035552815.1. Taxonomy (GTDB): domain Bacteria; phylum Actinomycetota; class Thermoleophilia; order Solirubrobacterales; family Solirubrobacteraceae; genus Palsa-465. The sequence continues at coordinate 4,196 of DASZKU010000133.1, forward strand.
GGAGCGGCGGGGCGGTCGGCGTCCGCGCTCAGACGGGCATGGTGCCGACGGTCGCCGTGCCCAGCATCCCGAGCACGTGCGCCGTGGCCTGCGTGAGGTCCCAGTTGGCGTTGTTCGCGTAGGGCCCGCGGTCGATCACCGGGACGACGATCGAGCGACCCCGGTAGTAGATCTGCACCCGAGCGCCGCACTTCATCGTCCGGCTCGCGACGCCGAGGGTACTGCGCCTGAGGAGCGTCCCGCACGCCGTCCTCTGGCCAAAGAAGCCCTTGCCGTAATAGGTGGCGAGAGAGGGTCGGTAGACGGTTATCGGCAGCGTCGGCGGAACCGGCCCGGCCTCGCTCGCGCTCGCCGTCTGCGCGAGCACGGTGCGCGTCGTCACGTGGCCCGCGTAGTTGGTCTGCCACACGACTGAGAACGTTCCATCGACGGCGATCGTTCCCGTGGCGACGGTGACCCAGCTGCCCTGGGAATCGAGCCGCTGCACGTCGATCGTCTGGCCCGCGCTCGTCGGAGCGGTGATGCCGGTGAAGGTCAGCGACCGCCCGAGCAGCGCCGACACGTTGGCGGTGACGGTGATGCCGTCGCCACTGGCCGTAGCCACCAGGCTGGGAGCCGGCACCGGCGACGCCGAACTGGGAGAGGCGCCCCCCGAAGTGGGACCGGACGCGGCGGGCGGCGCCGGATCGGAGACGGCGGAACCCACGCCGCCGGACGGTGGAGTGGAGGCCCAGACCGGGGGTGCGGCGACCAGCGGGCTCGCAACGAGCATGGCCACCAGCTTCGCTTTGGCGCGTCGGCTCACTTATTCAGTTCCCTGCTCTCGCGGCCTACGGGGTGAGCTGACGGGCTCGCGCTGGGCTAGCGCTACGGTCCGAAACCGGACCGATTCGCCCCTATGAGCCTGACGGCCCACAAGTGGTTCCCCCGCCGATCGCCCGCTGACGGGCGACCGCTCGGCCATTGAAGGAGGCGGGAGTATACGAAAATCTTCGCCGCCGCGTTATGTCGCCTTTAGGCCCTGCACCGGGGCGAATCTGGGCGCGCCCTGGGGCCCGCGGAAGCGGTCGGCTACGGCTTTGGCAGCCGCGCGACGACGCCCCGCAGGGCCCGCGCTCCGGCCGTGATTCCCAGCTCCGCGAGCTCGGCGGTCATGTTCACGGCCGAGCCGACGAGATCGACGCCGGCCAAAGGGGCGGGCCGCCGCGAGATCGAGCTCGGAGCCGCCGGCGTGCCCGGGGGCTGCGCCGGCTGGCGGACGCGGGAGGCGGCGCGCGGCGTGGCGCGCTTGGTGGCGCCCGGGGCGGCGGTGGGACGGGCCTTGGGGGAGGGGCGGGCGCTCGGGACGGCGCGGAGGGAGGGGGGGCCGGGGGGTGCCGCCGCGCTCTTGGGGGCCGGGGCGGCCGTGGCCTTCCGGGGGGCCTTGGCGCGCTTGGCGCGCTTGGCGCTCGTGGCGTACGCGGCCGCCTTGCGGGGACGGCGGGTGGCTGGGGCGGTGGCGGTCGTGGCCGCCGGCGTCGCTTGCGCTGGTGCCCGTCTCACGCTCCGCCGGTGCGGTCGCGTGCGCGGGAGGCTGCCGAGGACGTCCGAGGGCCGCTCTTCGCTCATACCCTCATGATCGCGCACCGCGCGAGCGGGCGCTACCTCGGGCACCGCGACCCCGCGCCACGCGTCCAGGCGCGGTTCACCGGGTGGTGAGAATTAGCCGATACACGGGTAAACCGGGAATTGCGAGGAAATTTGACCGCAACTTGAAACGGGAAGGCACGTTTGACGTAATAGAAGAGAACGCCGCTGATGCGGCGCCGAGTCAGACGATCGCCGCACCAAAGCCTCTGGGCGGGCGGCCTTCCTTGACTTCATAAAGTATAGCGAGTAGTATAGGCCCATATGTTTGAGTAGCGGGCGTGCGCCGTGAGGGCGGATCCCGTGGTCAGTCCTCCGTGTCGCCGGTATCCAGTAGGCGACACCTTTCGACGGAAACGGAATCAGATGTCAGTAGCCGAACTACAGGAACTCGAAGAGATCAAGGGTCTCGTCAATCGCGGACAGCAGGTCGGTGTGCTCACGTATGCCGAGATTGCCGGCGCGGTGTCGGAACTCGATCTCGACGAGGCCGACGTCGAGGAGCTGCACGGCTTCCTCGAGCGCGCGGAGATCGAGCTTGTGGAGGAGGTCGATCCGGCCCTGGCTGCGGCCGAGGTGGAACGGGCCCCCGACAAGCGCGGTCGTCGTAAGCCAAAGACGGCGCTTGACCTCAAGCCGGACATGACGACCGACTCCCTTCAGCTGTTCCTGAAGGACATCGGGAAGGTGCGTCTGCTCACGGCGCAGGAGGAGGTCGACCTCGCCAAGCGGATTGAGCGCGGCGACCTCGACGCCAAGCAGAAGATGGTCGAGTCGAACCTTCGACTCGTCGTGTCCATCGCCAAGAACTACCGCAACCAGGGTCTGCCGTTCCTGGACCTGATTCAGGAGGGGACGCTGGGGCTCGTGCGGGCGGCCGAGAAGTTCGACTACCGCAAGGGGTTCAAGTTCTCGACCTACGCCACCTGGTGGATCCGCCAGGCCATTGCCCGTGCTCTCGCCGACAAGGCGAGGACGATCCGGATCCCCGTGCACGTGGTCGAGAAGCTCAACAAGATCGGTCGTGCCGAGCGCAAGCTGGTGACCGAGCTCGGGCGCGAGCCCACCGCCGAGGAGATCGCCGAGGTCACGGGCATCGAGCCCGACGAGGTCGAGTCGATCAAGCGCTCAGCGCAGGCCCCGGTGTCGCTCGAGAAGCCGGTGGGCGACGAGGAAGAGTCCGAGTTCGGCCAGTTCATCGCCGACGAGCGGGCCGAGTCGCCCTACGAGCGGGCCGCGGAGATCCTCACCAAGGAGGCTCTGCGGGAAGCGCTCGAGAACCTGAGCTACCGCGAGCGCCGTGTGCTCGAGCTCCGGTACGGCCTCGGCGGCGAGCATCCCCGCACCCTCGACGAGGTCGGGCGGACGTTCAACGTCACCCGCGAGCGCATTCGCCAGATCGAGAATCAGTCGCTCAAGAAGCTCCAGTCGCTCGCCGAAGCACAGAAGCTTCGCGACGTCGCCTAGCAGCCTGGGAGGCTCGCGCGTCCGCGCGCGAGTCTCCCGCTAAGGCCGCTCGGTTAGCGCTGGGCGCGCCGTTACGTCCAGCCCCGGCGCGCCGGCCCTCAAGCGATCACACCACCGCGCCGATGAGACACCTCAGATGTTCGAACTGCATGAGGCGCTTCGCTATGTAGTGCGCAAGGAGGGCTCGGACCTTCACCTCAAGGTCCCCTCGCGCCCGCTCGCCCGCATCCACGGCAAGCTCGAGCCGATCGAGGAGTACGAGCCCATGCGCACGGCCGACACCGACCGGGTGCTGCGGGAGATGCTCACCGACCACGACAAGCTCGCCGAGTTCGACCGCGAGCACGAGGTCGATTTCGCCTACGCCGTCGAGGGACTGGCGCGCTTCCGGGTCAACGCCTTCAGGCAGCGCGGCCATGTCTCCATCGCCGCCCGCGTGATCCCCTTCGCCGTCCGCACCATCGACGACCTCGGGCTGCCGCCGGTCATGAGTGAGATCGCCGACGAGGAGCGTGGCCTCATCCTCCTCACGGGCACCACGGGCTCGGGCAAGTCGACGACGCTGGCGGCGATGATCGACCAGATCAACGAGACCAAGTCGCGCCACATCGTGACCATCGAGGACCCGATCGAGTACCTCCACTCCGACCGCAACTCGATCATCAACCAGCGCGAGGTCGGCATGGACACCGCCTCCTTCAACCGCGCCCTGCGCCGCGTCCTGCGCCAGGACCCGGATGTCATCCTCATCGGGGAGATGCGCGACGAGGAGACCGTGCAGGCGGCCCTGTCGGCGGCCGAGACCGGCCACCTCGTGCTCTCGACGGTGCACACCCTCGACGCCCCCGAGACCGTCAACCGGATCATCGACTTCTTCCCGCCCCACCAGCACCAGCAGGCCCGGGCCATGCTCGGCGGCACCCTCAAGGCGGTCATCTCCCAGCGCCTGGTGCGCACGCCGAGCGGCGACGGCCGCGTCGCCGTGTGCGAGATCCTCCGCATGACGGGCCGCGCGCGCGACATGATCGTCGACCCCGCCCAGACCGGCCGCCTCCGGGAGGTCATCGCCGAGGGCGAGTACTACGGTATGCAGACCTTCGACCAGGCGCTCTTGCACCACCATCAGGCGGGTCGAGTCTCGATGGAGGACGCGCTTCGCGTCGCCACGAGCCCCCACGACTTCAAGCTCCTCGTCGCCGCCGAGGGTCGCACGGCGACGTCGATGGAGGACCTCGTCGACCAGACCTCACGCGACACCGGGGCAGGCCCGGAGACGCTCAAGCGCCCCGGCGGCCCGGGTGGCAATCCCGGGGTCGCCGGCTCGCGACCCCCTGGTTCCTCGGCGTCTCCCCGACACAACGGGTCCTCGGGGCCGCCACCGCGCCGAAGCATCGCCCCGTAGCGCCCGTCTCCCCCACTTCAGTTCGTAAAGCATCGCGCTATGATGGGGGATAGAGATGGCTTCGACGGATTCGTGCCCGGTTTGCCGTACCGCTGAGATCGTGTGCGGGAAATGGACGCTGCTGGTCATTCGTGACCTCGCCGACGGACGCTCGCGGTTCTGCGAGCTCGAACGGTCGCTGCGGGGGATCAGCCCGCGCACGCTGTCGCTGCGCTTGCGTGCGCTCGAGGAGGAAGGCATCGTCGAGCGCCAGACGTACCCCGAGGTTCCGCCGCGGGTCGAGTATGCACTCACCGAGAAGGGCCGTGCGCTCGTGCCCCTGATCGAGAGCATGCGGGCGTACGGGAGCCAGTGGCTCGGCAGCGACTGCCAGGCGGAGGCCGATATCGACGAGTCCGTCGAGCGCGAGCCCGTCGTCGTCGCCGCCTGACACCCCGCCCGCCCCCCGGAGCCGCTGTGAGGATCGCCGTCTCCGCCGATGAGCTGACCGGGATCGCCCGCGTCCTCCCCGAGGAGCTGCGCAGCCGCGGCCACCATCCCATCCTCCACGGCGCCTACCTCGAGGAGGAGCGCGACGACTGGGCGTGGGCCAGCGAGGCCGCCGCTCGCGATGTCGCCGAGGGCCGCGCCGAGCAGGCGGTCGTCGCCTGCTGGACCGGAACCGGCGCCTCGATCGCCGCCAACAAGGTTCCCGGCATCCGCGCGGCCCTGTGCGCCGATGCCCAGACCGCGGACGGTGCCCGGCGCTGGAACGACGCCAACGTGCTCGCCCTCAGCCTGCGCGCGACCTCGCAGGCCGAGCTCGGGGAGATCCTCGAAGCGTGGTTCGCGGGCGGCCCGAGCGCCGATCCCTCGGACCTGGCCAACATCGCGCACCTCGCCGACATCGACGACACGCGCTGACGGGCCCCGCGCCCCGCGCCCCGCGCCCCGCGCCTCGCGCCTCGCGCCTCGCGCCCCGCGCGCCGCGCGCCGCGGCGTGCCGGGCGCCTGCCGCCGCCTGCAAGCCGCGCTGCGTGCGCGTCCCCGGGCAGGATCGCCGCCGCACCCGGCGAAACGGCCCGAGGTGCGCAACCGAACCCTCCACCAACTGCTCCAGGCCTTCACCGCCCAAGCGGCCGATGAGCTCGCGGCCGAGACGGCGGGCGGCGCGGAAGTCCCCTTCGAGCTCGTCGAGGAGCTCGGCGGAAGCGCCCCGCTCTACTGCTACCGGGCCCTCACCGGCGATTTCATCCGCGAGCGCCAGGATCGCCTGACGGCGCTCCCCACCTACGCCCCGGCCGCGCGGATGCTCGCGAGCGCCGAGGGCCTCGACTCCTACCTGCACGGCCGGGCCGCCCCACCGGTGCCCGCCGAAGCGCGCGAGCGCGCCGACGCGGCTCTGCGCGCCTTCCTCGGCCGGGTCTTCGCCGAGCGCAGCGAATTCGGCCTTGACCCCGCGCGCTTCGACGCCGCCTACGCCGAGCTCGAGCTCGCCCTCTACGAGGGAAGCCGCGTGACGACGATGATCGCCCCCCTGCTCGGGGTCGCGCTCGAGCCCGGGAGCGAGGAGGTGGCGCTGGGAGACGGCCTCTCGCTTCAGTCCGGCGACTCCCTCACCGATGCCCCGTCGGACGCGGTGTGGGGAGAGAGCGACGAGCCCAATGTGCTCATCGTCCTCACCATCACCGGCGGGCAGACGCCCGCCGGGCGCTCGCCCATCTCCACCGCCCGGGTCAGGTTCCGGCGCGCCCTCACGGCGCTGCGGCTCTTCGAGCGCGGCGGGTACGCCCTCGGTCCGCTGGCGTGGACGCGGGCCGACGCCGGCGGGTGGCGGCCCTTCGCCCTCGGGAGCACCGGGCGCCCGCGCGGGATCACCCCGATCCCCGCCGCCGAGGAGGACGAGCTGCGGGCCTTCTGCAGCCTGATCTCGCGGCGCACGCCGAGCGGTGGCGAGCTCGCCTGGGCGCTGGCGCGCTTCGAGATGGGCCGCGAGCGTCTGGCGCCGTTCGAAGCGCTGACCGACTACCTGCTCGCCCTGCGGGCGCTGCTCGAGCCCGAAGGGCCGGCGAGCGGGCGGATGGCCCAGCGCCTCGCCGTGCTCTGCGCCAAGCCCGCCGATCGCGCCGACCTCGCCGAGCGCACCGCGCACGCGATCTCCCTCGAGCGGGCGGTCATCTCCGGCCTCGCCCCCGCCGAGCCCGGAGTCGACACGCTCGTCGACGAGCTCTCCGAGAACCTGCGCGCTCTCCTCCGTGACGTCCTCTGCGGCCACCTCGACGCCGACCTGCGCGAGGTCGCCGACTACCTGCTCGCGGAGGCTGCCGCCGTCGTATAACCGGGCGCCCGCGCGGGACACGCAGACTTCTGCCCCTTGACAGCCTTGGCCAGGGATCGCTAGGTTTGCGCCACTAGATGTCGGTCCACCGGGACGACAATACGAGGCGGCGCGGTGCGCGCAGCGGGGCACTTTCAAGGACGAAGTTCGATACTGAAGCTCGGTGCTAGGTGTACGCGCCGTAGGTCGTGGCTGACCAATCGGTCGACTGATCTCGTTTTCGCGCTCGCGGGGCTCGCCATCTGCATGTTCTGCGCCGGGCCGTTCGCGCAGGGCGCGCTCGCGCAGCGGTCCACGCCCGGGGCTGTACACCAGTTCACGCCCGGCGCACGCCCGGGCGCGCCGACGACCCATTCGCCCGCAGCGGTATCAGCTGTCCTGTCCGCACCCGCGCTCGGGACGAGATCAGCCCGGACCGGGCGGCTGCGCTCGCGCCCCGCGCTCGCCCGAGGGGCGTTCGACCGCCGGACCGCGGCCGCGGGTGCTGCCACGACCCGTATTCCCGGCGAGGTGCCGTCCCGACTGCGCGGGCACGCGCTCCGTGTCACGCCGCGGGACCAGCGCCAGCGACTGACGCTCACAATCGTCCTGAGACGCACCGACGAGCCGGGTTTCAAGCGGTATCTGCACGCTGTCTATGATCGCTCCTCGCCGCTGCACGATCACTTCCTCACCCAGACGCAACTGGCGAATCGGTTCGGGCCGAGCCTGTCAGAGTACGACCACGTCAGGTCATGGCTCGTGGCTCAGGGATTCCGATACACGCAGGGGTCGTCCAATCGTCTGTCGCTGAGCGTGCGCGGGACCCGGGCGCAGGCGCAGCGGGCATTCCACACCCCGATCGAGAACTTGCGAGCGGGAAAGCGCCTCGTGTACGCAAATATGGAAGCACCTGCCGTGCCGGACGTGCTCGCCGGGCATGTTCAAGCGGTGTTGGGACTGTCGGATCTCGCGCAGCCGACCTCTCATAACGAGAACGTCCCAGCGGCCCTGTCCGAATGCGCAGCGTTGTTTCAGCTGCCACAGCTGAACGGGACCGGCGGCCTGATCTACCAGCTGGTCAAGTACATCAAGGACTTCTTTCTTCTCACCATCGCCGACTTGGCCTTCATCGGAGCCGGGTCGCTTTACGCATATTGCTCGGGGCTCTATCTCGGGGCGGCGTGGTTCGGTCCCGGCGGTCTATCCAGCAGCGCGCGATCCCACCGTGACCTCTCAGCGGTAGGTCACAATGTCGTCACAACCACGCAGAAGATCGGCCTCCTGGAATACGACACGTACCACCTCTCTGACGTTACGGACTGGTTGAAGCTCGTCGCATCAGATCCGAGTGTCGTCCCCGGCATCACCAACCGACTGAGCAACGTAAGTGTCAACGGGGGGGTCGCGTCCCCGGGCGCGGGTGAGTCGGAGGTTCTCCTCGACATCAACTCGGTGCTCGCGGGTGCCTCGCCATCGGTAAATGCCGTGGTTTATGACGCCCCCATCAACACCAGCTTCGTGCAGATGTTCCAAACGATGATCGCCGATGGCGATACCGTGATCAGCAACTCGTGGACCTCGTGTGAGGATCAGACGCCGCAGGCCGAGGCACAAGCGATCGACTCTGTGCTCGCGAGCGCGGCGGCCAGCGGAATCTCGGTCTTGAACGCCACTGGTGACTACGCCTCGGCCTGCGCGGACGGGAGCGCGGGCTCCGTCGCTGTCCCGGCGGATTCGCCACACGCGACGGCCGTTGGCGGGACGACCCCGAATTTCGGCTCGGGGCTGACGTACGGCTCGGAGTCGTGGTGGAACGACGAGAATGCGACCCCTGCTGGAGGGGCGGGCGGCTTCGGAGTCAGCCGCTACTTCACCCGGCCTTCCTTCCAGAACGGGCTGACGAGCTCGTCGATGCGCTCGGTGCCGGACCTTTCGTTCGACGCGAATCCGTTCACCGGGGTCGAGCTTTGCCAGGCTGACGCGGGCGGATGCCCCCAAGGCTCGATATCCGGCGGGACGAGTATGTCCGCCCCGGAGGTCGCAGCTCTCGTAGCAGACCTGAATACCGCTCTGGGCCACAACGTCGGCGATCTGAACGCCACGCTTTACCCGCTCGCCGGGGCGGGCTTTCACTCGGCGGCGAGCATGGGCAGCGATTTCGCCCACGTTGGGCTTGGCTCGCCAAACTTCACGGCGATCTACGGGCAACTGGCCGGGATTCAGACGGGTGCGGTGAGCGCATCGAACTCCCTTGCCGGCGGGGTCGGCGAGCCTCAGGCGGACGGCAGCCAGCAAGGGCTGGTGCGGGTGGAGCTCAAGGACGCGAAGGGCTTCCCGGTCGGTGGAAAGACGGTCACGCTGACTCCGAACGTGGGCAGCAGCGCGGTAGTTTCGCCTTCCAGCACGACGACGGGCGCAACGGACGGCGCAGCGGCGTTCAAGGTCAGCGACACGGTCGCCGAAGCCGTAACCTTCACGGCCACGGACACCTCCGACGCGGTGGCGCTTTCCACTCACCCGGCGATGACCTTTGTCGCACCGTCGGCCGCTGGGGCCAGCATCACCGGGGGCCCGTCCACGGTCTCCAGCGACGGCACGAGCAAGGCGACGATCTTCATCTATCTTCAGAACGCCCTCGGCCGCCCCGCGGCGGGCAAGGCGGTGTCGATCTCGGAGGGCGGGGGTCACGCCGTGATCACGCCGGCCGGCTCGGCGAGTCCCGGCAGCACGGCGGTTACCGACAGCACCGGCACGGCGACGTTCACCGCGACGGACACGAGTATCGAGGCCGTCGACTTCACCGCCACGGACACGAGCGATGGCAACCTAACGGTGCCGGGCGGCCTGTTCGTCACCTTCGGGCCGGGCACGGCTACGTGCAACAGCACCATCACGACGCCGGTTGCGGGGTACTCGGCGTCGGCGTTTGTCACGGGCTTGGCCTTCAGCACCGAGAACGCGGTCCTCCCGGGTAATTTCACCGAGCCAGCGTGCTCGGGCCAGTCGCCCCCGGCGTTTGACCCTTCGGGGAACGCGTTCGTCGCCAACCCCGCCCTCGGGACGATCAACGTGTTCGGCCCGGCGGGCGGTGCCGCGAGTACAGCCAACGAGCTCCCGAACGCCAATTTCAATGGCGATGGACTAGCGAGCCTGGTGTTCGGCAAGGACGGCTCACTGTATGCGAGCCTGACCACGCCTGCTCAGAACGTGTCGCAACCGGAGATCGTTCAGGTCGACCCGGGAACGGGCGCGATTATCCGGGTCGTCGCAGATGCCGCACACGGTCTGCCGGATTGCCCATTCGCCCTGATCGTCGATCCGCTGAGCGGCGATCTGTTCACCGACGACGACTGCAGCGGGTACGCGGCCAGCACTCAGATCACGCGGATAGCCAACCCCTCGAGCGCCAGTCCCACCGTCACGAACTATGTCAACGACAGTGGCGCCCTGGGGATTGCCT
>DASZKU010000134.1:0-13901 GCA_035552815.1 Solirubrobacteraceae bacterium
GTGCCCCTGGCACACGCGGCGACGAGGACAGCCGGATGACTCCGGCGCGGCCCGATCCGGCGAGGCTCGATGCCGAGCGGGCCGCAGCCCGGAGCCAGCGCCGCCGGGGGCCGCTCGAACGTCGTCGTACTTACGAAACGAACCAGTAAGGCCCCACGACTTCGTAATTGACGGCTCGGTCGGTGTCTGGACGCGCGACTACGGCGTGCAGGTCGCGCTGAGCGGCACGGTGTTCTGGCCGCTCGAGTAGTTCATGGTGGCGGTGCCGGTCCACATGCCCGCGCACATGGACGGGTTGGTGATCACCGAGTACACGGTCTTGACCGTCTTCTTGACCTTCTTCTTGACCTTGTGCTTCTTGCGGTGCTTGCCCTTGCCCTTCCACACGTACTTGGTCACCGTCTTCGTGGTCGTCGTCGTCACCGTATGGGTCCCCTGCACGGAGATGGCCAGCGAGTCGAGGGACACGGGCACGTTGGGGAACCCGGAGAGCAGGAGCTCGAGTCCGCCCCCGGCGGGAACGAAGAGCCGGCCCGACACCGCCACGGTGGTGCCGGCGAGTGAGCCGCTGAGGATGACCGAGGCGATGTCGCCGCTCTGGAGCGGGTCGCCGAGATAGGCCGTCAGAGGGACGGAGGTGGGCGAGCCGAAGAACGAGATCCCCACCGACCCGGTGCCGATCTGGCTGGCCGCCGGGCAGGTGCTGCTGCTCGCCTGGCCGGCGGTGCACAGCACCGACACCGACTTGGCGCTCGACATGAACCCCGGCTGGAGGAGGAGCGCGACCGAGCTCGGTAGCCCCGAGAACCCGGAGAGCCCGGTGACCGAGACGGCGAGGCCGGACGCCGAGGAGACCGTGCCCGGCGTGAGCGTAAGTGAGCCCGTGCCGGCAGCCTGGGCGGTCCCCGCTCCCCCCAGTGCCATCAACGCGGTGATGATCAACAGCCTCCGCACTGGACGCCACGCTACCAGACGCGCGAAAAGTCACTGCCCTTTCCTGTCGGGTCCCGCCCCGTGGCTAGACCAATTTGGTATTACTAACCGCCTCTTGAGTTCGACCGAGACAACCTGGGCGGCGCGGGAGCACGCCCGCGCCCAGGGCGGAGCGGTGGTCGAGACGATGCCGACGCTGCCGGCGAGCGCGTGGCCCGATCCGCCCGCGGGGGTTCCCGCCTCGGAGATGACGTGGGCCGAGGTCGTCGCTCCCGGCGGCGCCACCTCGAAGGTCCTCTCGCGCGGGACGCATGTGCGGCTCCGCGACCTCCACGGGCAGGCGTGCGCGCATCTCCTCCTCTATAACGCCGAGCAGCCGTGGGAGCGCCTGAACGTGGCCGACACGGTGAAGATCCCCTGGCAGGCCTACCTCGGCGTCGGGCACCCGCTGCTCTCAGACCAGGGCCGGGTGCTCGCCACCATCGTCGCCGACGACTCGGGCCGCCACGACGCGCTGTGCGGCGGCGGGGCGCCGGCGCGCGCGCGGTTCATCAACGCCGCGGCCAAGCACGGCCTCGAGCCCCGGGACCTGCCGCCGAGCGTGTCCTTCTTTGAGGGCGTGCGGGTGCAGGGCGACGGCTCGCTGAACTGGCTCGGGAGCGCCGGCGCCGGTCGCGCGGTGACGCTGCGCTGCGAGCTTGCGCTCGTCGTCCTCCTCGCCGACGTCGCCCACCCGGTCGACCCGCGCCCCGAGCCCGAGGTCACGGCGCTCGAGGTGCTGGCGTGGCGCGGAGCGGCCACCACCCCGGATGACCCGCTGTGGACCTCGACTCCCGAGCTCCGGCGCGCCTTCGAGAACACCACCGACTACTGGGAGGCGCGCGCGTGATCGACGAGACGGTGGCGGCCTGCGCGCCGTGGTCCGGGGTGGTGCCCGCAGCCTCGACGCTTCAGATCGTCGACCTCGAGGGCAACCAGGCCGTCGACTTCCTGGCCTACAACGCGCACGATACCGCCGAGCGCTACAGCGCTCCGGACACCATCGCCGCCCAGGGCAACGTCTTCCTCGCCACCGGGAGCGTCCTGCGCACGAACCTGGGCAACCCGCTGATGACCATCGTCGGCGACGAGGTCGGGCGCCACGACACCATCGGCGGCGCGTGCTCGAAGGAGTCGAACACCCTGCGCTACGGCCATCACACCAAGCACCAGCATGCGTGCGTGGAGAACTTCCTGGCCGAGGGGTCGAAGTGGGGTCTCGGCAAGCGCGACCTCGTCTCGAACATCAACTGGTACATGAACGTGCCCATCGAGGAGGACGGGACGCTCGGCATCGTCGACGGCATCTCGGCTCCGGGGCTGTCGCTCACCCTGCGCGCCGAGATCGACACGCTCGTCCTCGTCTCCAACTGCCCGCAGATCAACAACCCCTGCAACGGCTTCAATCCGACGCCCGTCCGCATGATCCTCACGCCGTAGGCCCGCGGCATGTTCGACACCGTGCTGGTCGCGAACCGCGGCGAGATCGCCTGTCGCATCATCCGCAGCGCCCGCGCCCTCGGGCTCCGCACCGTGGCCGTCTACTCCGACGCCGACCGCGGCGCTCCGCACGTGGGGATGGCCGACGCGGCCGTCCGCCTCGGTCCCGCGCCCGCGCGCGAGAGCTATCTCCGGGCCGAGGCGGTGCTCGCGGCGGCCGCGGCCGAACGGGCGGGCGCGATCCACCCGGGCTACGGGCTCCTGTCCGAGGACATGGCCTTCGCCGCCGCGGTCGAGGCCGCGGGGCTCGCCTTCGTGGGGCCGACGCCAGAGCACCTCCGCGCCTTCGGGGCCAAGGACGCCTCGCGCGAGCTCGCCCGCGAGGCCGGCGTGCCCCTGCTCCCGGGCTCGGGGGTGCTCGCCGACGTCGACGCTGCGCTCGCGGCGGCCGGCGAGATCGGCTATCCGGTGATGCTCAAGGCGACGGCGGGGGGCGGGGGGATCGGGATGGAGCGCTGTCCGGACGCGGCAACCCTCTCGGCCGCCTTCGCGCGCGTGCAGCGCCTGGCCGACGCCAGCTTCGGCGCCGGCGGCGTCTTCGTCGAGGGCTTCGTGGCTGCGGCGCGCCACGTCGAGGTCCAGGTCTTCGGCGACGGGGCGGGCCGTGCCGTGGTCCTCGGCGACCGCGACTGCACCCTTCAGCGCCGCAACCAGAAGGTCCTCGAGGAGGCGCCCGCGCCCGGACTCCCGGACGCGATCCGCGAGCGGATGGCGACCTCGGCCGCCGCCCTGTGCCGGTCGGTCGGCTACCGCTCGGCGGGCACCGTCGAGTTCATCTACGACGTCGCCACCGGCGGCCTCTCCTTCCTCGAGGTCAACGCCCGCCTCCAGGTCGAGCACCCGGTCACCGAGGAGCGCTTCGGGGTCGACCTCGTCGCCGCCATGCTCCGCCTCGCCCAGGGCGAGACTGGGGTCCTCGACGAACTGGAGGCGGCCGAGCCCCGGGGGTGCGCCGTCGAGGTCCGCCTCTACGCCGAGGATCCCGGGGCCGGGCACCGACCCTCGCCGGGGTTGCTCACCGAGGTTGTGTTTCCGGAGGACGTGCGCGTCGATGGATGGATCGCGGCGGGAACCGAGGTGACGACCGCCTATGACCCGATGCTCGCCAAGCTCATCGCCCGGCGCCCCACGCGCGAGGAGGCGCTCGACGCGGTGGCGGCGGCCCTGGCGCACACGCGCATCGGCGGGATCGCCACTAACGCGGGCCTGCTCCGGGCGGCCCTCGCCGACCCGCGCGTGCGGGCGGTGCGGCACACCACGGCGACGCTCGCGAGTATCGCCGACCCCTCGCCCCGGATCGACGTGCTCCGCGCCGGGACGATGACCGCCGTCCAGGACTGTCCAGGTCGCCTCGGTTTCTGGGACGTCGGCGTGCCGCCCTCGGGCGCCATGGACGATCGCTCGCTGCGCCTGGGCAACCTGGCCCTCGGCAATCACCAGGGGGCACCCGCGCTCGAGTGCACGCTCGACGGGCCGGCGCTGCGCTTCAGCCACGAGACGGTGGTGTGCGTGGCCGGCGCCCCGGCGGCGGTGAGCGTGGAGGGCGAGCCGGCGCCGCTGTGGGAGCCCGTCACCGTCCCCGCCGGGGCGGCGCTCGACGTGGGCCGGCTCGAGGGGCCGGGCCTGCGCGCCTACGTGTGCGTGGCCGGGGGCTTCGACGTTCCCGACCATCTCGGGAGCGCGGCGACGTTCACCCTGGGGCGCTTCGGTGGCCACGGGGGGCGAGCGCTCCGGCCCGGAGACGTGCTCCGGGCGGCCGCGGACGGCGGCGACGCCCGAGCGCCGAAGCCAGTCCCCGCGGCTCAACGCCCGGAGCTCACCAGCAGTTGGGAGATCGGGGTCACCGAGGGGCCGCATGCGGCGCCCGAGTTCTTCACCCGCGAGGACATCGAGACGTTCTACGCCACCGCCTGGCAGGTCCACTTCAATTCCGCTCGCACCGGCGTGCGCCTCCTCGGGCCGCGACCGCGGTGGGCGCGCGAGGACGGAGGTGACGCCGGCCTTCACCCCTCGAACATCCACGACACGCCCTACAGCGTCGGCTCGGTCGACTACACCGGCGACCTGCCCATCGTCCTCGGCCCCGACGGGCCGTCGCTCGGAGGATTCGTGTGCCCGGCCACGGTGGTCGGCGCCGAGCGCTGGAAGCTCGGTCAGCTCCGGCCCGGAGACGAGGTGCGCTTCGTCGCCGTGGGCGAGCGGGGCGCCGCCGAGCTCCGCCGCGCCCCGGGGGCGCCGCTGCCGCGCTTCCCCGACGGCGACGACGGCGTCCTCGGCCGCCGCGAGGCCTCACCCGTGGACCCGTCGGTGACCTGGCGACGCAGCGGGGACGACAACCTCCTCGTCGAGTACGGCGAGATGGTGCTCGACCTGGCCTTGAGGATGCGCGTCCACGCGCTCGCCGAGGCGGTGGCCCGCGAGCACGTGCCCGGCGTCCTCGAGCTCACCCCCGGCGTCCGCTCGCTCCAGGTCAAGCTCGACCCCGACCGCCTCGACGTGCGCCGGGCCCTTGGGCTCGTCCGCGCGCTGGAGGACGAGCTCCCCGCCACCCGCGAGCTCGCGGTCCCCTCGCGCACCGTGCACCTGCCGCTCTCCTGGGACGACCCGGCCACCCGCGAGGCGATCCAGCGCTACATGGCCGGGGTGCGCGACGACGCGCCGTGGTGCCCGTGGAACATCGAGTTCATCCGCCGCGTCAACGGGCTCGAGGACGTCGATGAGGTACGGCGCATCGTCTACGACGCCGAGTACCTCGTGCTCGGGCTCGGCGACGTGTACCTCGGTGCCCCGGTGGCCACGCCGCTCGACCCCCGCCACCGCCTGGTGACGACGAAATACAACCCGGCCCGGACGTGGACCGCCGAGAACTCCGTCGGCATCGGCGGTGCCTACCTGTGCATCTACGGCATGGAAGGCCCCGGGGGCTACCAGTTCGTCGGGCGCACCACGCAGGTGTGGTCGCGCTTTCGCAGGACGGGGCCGTTCGCCGAGGAGCCCTACCTGCTGCGCTTCTTCGACCGCATCTCCTGGTACCCGGTGCAGGCCGACGAGCTCCTCGAGCTCCGCGCCGATATGGAGGCCGGCCGCTTCGAGCCCGAGACCGCTCACGGAACCTTCACCCTCGCCGACCATCTCGACTTCCTCGCCGCCGAGGCGGACTCGATCGCCGCCTTCCGCGACGGGCAGTCCGCTGCCTTCGCGGCCGAACGGGCGGCATGGGCCGCGGCGGGCGAATTCGATCCGCGGCCCGAGCCCGAGCCCGCGGCGCCCGCGCGCGCGGTCACGGTGCCCGACGGTGCCGTGGTGGTGCAGGCGCCGTGCACGGCGAGCGTGTGGAGGATCGAGGTGCGGCCTGGCGACGCGGTCTGCACCGGTGACCGGCTCCTCACCCTCGAGGCGATGAAGACCGAGACAGGACTCGACGCCCCCTGCGACGGCGAGGTGGCCGACGTGCTCGTGGACGTCTCCGACCACGTCGAATCGGGCCGGGCGCTCGTCGTCGTCATCCCCCGGGCGCCGTCGTGAGCGCCTCGGCCCGGGTGTCGGCGGCCTACGAAAGGATCGGCGAGGTCAAGCGACCAGAGCTGTGGATCACCTTGCGCGACCCCGCGGAGGTCCTCGCCGAGGCCGAGAAGCTCGACCGCAGCGCGGCCGCCGAGCCACTCCCGCTCGCCGGCATGCTCCTCGCGGTCAAGGACAACATCGACATCGCCGGTCTGCCGACCACCGCCGGCTGCCCCGCCTACGCCTATGAGGCGAGCGCCGACGCGCCCGTGGTCGCCCGCCTGCGCGCCGCCGGCGCAATCGTCCTCGGCAAGACGAACCTCGACCAGTTCGCCACCGGCCTCGTGGGCACGCGCTCTCCCTACGGCGCCGTACGCGACGCCCGCCGCCCCGAATACGTCAGCGGCGGCTCGAGCAGCGGGTCGGCGGTGGCGGTCGCCCTCGGCATCGTCGACCTCGCGCTGGGGACCGATACGGCGGGGTCGGGCCGCGTCCCCGCCGCCTTCCAGGGCCTCGTCGGGGTCAAGCCCACGCGCGGGATCGTGCCCGTCGCCGGCGTCGTCCCCGCGTGCCGCACGCTCGACTGCGTCACCGTGTTCGCGCGCGACGGTGCCACGGCTGCGCGGGCCCTGTGGGTCATGGCCGGCCCGCCCGGCCCCGCGACCGCGCCCGGCCCCGCGACCGCGCCCGGCCCCGCCGCCGCCGCGCCCGGCCCCGCCGCCGCCCTCGACCGCCGGTGGCCGCCCGATGCGCCGCTCGCGGCGCCGCCCGCGCCCCGGATCGGGATTCCCGCCGCCGGCCAGCTCGAGCACTTCCTCGGTCCCGACGCCCGCCGCGCCTTCGCCGCCGCCGCCGAGCGGGCGACCGAGCGGCTCGAGGCGACGCTCGTCGAGATCGACCTCGCGCCCTTCCTCGAGGCCTCGCGCCTGCTCTACGGCGGCGCCTATGTGGCCGAGCGCCACGCCGCCGTGGGCGCCTTCGTCGACGCCCATCCCGAGGCGGTGGACCCGACGGTGGGGGGGATCATCGCCGCCGCGGGGCGACATGCGGCCACCCAGTTCGTTCGCGACGCCGAGCGGCTCGACGGCCTGAAAGCGGCGACGGCGCCGGTGCTCGCCGCCCTCGACGCCCTGCTCCTGCCGACCGTCCCGCGCCAGCCGACGATCGCCGAGGTGGCGGCCGACCCGGTGGGCGTGAACGCCGAGCTCGGGCCCTTCACCTCGTTCGTCAACCTCCTCGACCTGTGCGCGATCGCCGTCCCCGCGGGCGAGGCCGACGGCGGGCAGTTCGGGGTGTCGTTCATCGCTCCCGCCTTCCGCGACCTGGTCGTGGCCGACCTCGCCCGCCGCTTCCTGGGCGAGCCTCCCGCCGCGCCCGCCCCCGCCCCCGGCCCGGGCGAGCCGGCCGGCATCCCCGTGCTCGTGATCGGCGCCCACCGGGCCGGACAGCCGCTCCACCACCAGCTCGCTTCCCGGGGCGCCCGCGGCCTCGGCGTCGTCAACACCGCGCCGACCTACCGGATGTACGCGCTGGCCACCGAGCCGCCCAAGCCGGGTCTGGTGCGGGTCTCGAGCGGGGGTGTCGCGATCGAGGGCGAGGTGTGGGCGCTGCCCGCGGCGCACCTGGGGTCGTTCCTCGCCGCCCTTCCCGCGCCCATGGCCCTTGGCCAGGTCAGGCTCGAGGACGGGCGCGCCGTCGTCGGCTTCCTGTGCGAAGCGGTCGCGCTCGACGGGGCGCCGGACATCTCCGCGCATGGGTCGTGGCTGGCCTACCTGGCCGCTCGCTGAGCGGGGCCGGTCTCCCACCTCCCACGTTAGAGTGCCTCGGGATGCGAGGCGCGACAGCGGTTGCCGACGTGCGCTCGAGGGTGGGGAAGCGACTGGGCTCGCTCACCGGCGCGCGGGGTCGGCTAAAGGTGACAGCACCACCCGCGTGGTTGCTCGTGGCGGTCTTCGTCGCCTGTGTCACCTGGCCGATCAATCCGCTTCCACCCACCTCCGGCGGCTATGACATCTCGTGGATCACCGCGCTCGCCGTGGCCGCACATCGCGGCCTGCATTTCGGGAGCCAGATCAACTACACCTACGGCCCGCTCGGCTACCTGACCAACGGGAACATCTTCTACGACCGGACGGGGATCCCGGCGGATGTCGTCGGCGGCGCGCTTTACATCGGCGTGCTGGCGGTCATCGCCCGCCCGGCTGTCCGGTCGCTGGGGGTGGTGTTGGGCGGACTGCTGGTGCTCCTCCTCGCCGAGCTGGCGGCCCAGCTTCTGGCGACGAGTGGCGACCTCATCGGAGCGCTGATGGTGGCGCTCGGGATTCTCGCCCTGCGCCACGAGGGGCGGCAACTGCGCACCGGTCACGTGGTGGGGATCTCCGCCTTGGCGGCGTTCTCGGCGCTGGGGAAGCTGAGCGCGGCGCCGGTGGGGCTTGCCGTGGTGGTGGTGCTCGCCGTGGTGGCGGCGACGAGTCCGGGGCTGACGCGCGGGGAGCGCCTGCGCGGCGCGGGGATCGTGCTCGGCTCGTATGTCGGCGCGCTGGTGCTGCTGTGGCTGCTCGCCGGCCAAAGCTTGTTTGACCTGCCTAGCTACCTTCGAAACGCCTACGACATCATCAGCGGCTACGACGACGCGCAGGCGGTGAGCTCGTCGAGCATCCACTATCTCTACAAGTGGGTCGCGGTCACCGCTGTGGTCCTCCTGGGCGCGGCGATCTGGCGCGACCGCGCTCAGCCCCGCCTCCAGCGTGCGGCGATCTTCGTGCTGTGGGTGATGTTCATGTACGTGGCCTTCCGTCACGGGTTCGTGCGCGAGGACATCAGCCACGTCCTGCAGTTCTTCGGGCTCACGGCCATCCTCGCCGTGGCCGTGCTCCTCGGACGCAGGCCCAACCGGGCCTACGTTCTCGCCTGCCTCGTCCCCGTCGTGCTCCTGTGGCACATCGAATCGTGGGGGATCGTCAACACCTTCTCCTTCTCCACCGCCGGGTTCGTCTCCGACGTCAATATGGTTCTCGGTCCCAACCTCCGCCACCGCACCGAGAGTGAGGCGGCGGCGGCGATGGCCGCCAGTTACGGGTTTCCGCCGGCGCTGGTGGCGAGGATGAGCGGTCAGACGGTGCATTTCGATCCGTGGGAGGCGGCGATCGCGTGGGCGTTTCCGCAGATTCGCTGGGATCCCGCGCCGGTGTTCCAGTCCTATAACGCCTACACGTCGCACCTCGACGATCTCAACGCGAGCTTCTTGGCGGGCCCGCGGGCCCCGCGGTACGTGCTGCGCCAGAACATCGCGCAGGACAATCAGGATCCGCGTTTCGATTCTCCGCGTTACATGCTCGAGCTCATGTGCCGCTACCGGCAGGTGATGCTCGTTCCCGGGTGGCAGCTCCTCGAGCGCGGGCCGGATCTGTGTCTGACGCCGCAGCCGGCGGGTACGGCTACCGCGAAGTTCGATCAGCGCGTGCCGGTTCCCGCGCCCACGGCTGACTCGATCGTGGTGGGATCATTCTCCAACTTCTCGCTCCCCTTCACCGACACCCTGGAGAAGCTCCTCTTCCGTCGTCATGCCTGGTATTTCGCGACCAACCAGGCTGTGTACCGCTTCGTGGCCGGTCACGCGTCGAACCCGCATGTGCTGAGCTTCCCGTCGTGCATGGGTTGGAGCCCGGCGCTCATCGATCCCACGCCGTACCGGTCGATTGCCATCGGTCACCTCCCGCAGCTCACCACCCCGGGGGTGACCGAGTCAGACAGCACCTATCAGGTCACTTTCCAGCGGATTCCCTTCCACTGTACCGGGCCATCGGCGGCCACGTCCGCGCCTACGCGCCGCCGCTCACCACGTATTCGTCGGAGCGCTTCTCGGTCACCGCGGGTGTCCCGTCGCGGTAGCGGTAGCGGTAGTCACCGCGGCTGAGGTGGTGCTCGAGCCACACGTAGAGGGTGCTGAACAGGTACCGGCTCCCCATCTCGTTGAGCTTCAGCTTTGAGCTGCCGTGGCGGCGGTTGGTCCAGGTGACGGGCATGACCGCGTAGGTGAAGCCACGCACGATCGCCTTCAGAGGAAGCTCGACGGTCAGGTTGAAGTGGTTCGAGAGCAGTGGCTGCACCTGGTCGATGACGTAGCGGCGGTACGCCTTGCACGCGTTGGTCGTGTCGTTGTAACCGTGCTGGAAGAGGACGCGGATACCGGCGTTGACAATCCGGTTGATGACGAGCTTCAGGCGTGGATAGTCGATCGCCTGGCCGCCGTGGCCGAAGCGGGTCCCGAAAGCGCAGTCGTACCCCTGCTCAAGCACGCGGTAATAGAGCACGAGGTCCCGGGGCGCGTCGGAGAGGTCGGCCATCATGATCGCCACGGCGTCGCCGGTGTAGACGTCGAGGCCGGCGCGCACGGCGTAACCGAAGCCCGGCGGATGCGGCGAGCGGACGTAGACGACGTGGGGATTGGTCTCGGCGATAGCGCGTACGAGCTGGCCGGTGCCGTCGCCGCTCGAATCGTCGACGACGACGATCTCGTGCTCGATCCCGGCCCGCCCGAGCTCCGAGGACGCGTTCTCGATGGTGGCGGCGATCGACTCGACCTCGTTGCGGGCCGGGATGACGACCGAGAATCTCATCGTCCCGCCAGCCACCGGTCGGCGTTCTGATCGCGGATGTCGCGCAGCGTCGACTCCAACGTGTAGGTCATCTCCCATCGGGGATAGTCGCGCCGGAAGGGCTCGAGGTCGGAGATCCACCACCGGTGGTCGCCCACCCGGTTCTCGTCGGCGAGGCGCCAATCGAGCTCGCGCTCTGCGATCGCCTCACACACGTGGATCGCCTCGAGCACCGAGCAGTTGCTGTCCCGGCCCCCGCCGATGTTGTAAACGGCGCCGGGCCGCGGCGCGGCGTGAAAGGCGTCGAAGGCCGCCACGAGATCGGCGGAGTGGATGTTGTCCCGGACCTGCTTGCCGCCATAGCCGAAGACAGTGTACGGCTCACCCGTCACGGTGCAACGCATGAGATAGGACAGGAATCCGTGTAACTGAGCGCCGGCATGGTTGGGGCCGGTGAGGCACCCTCCGCGGAAGGCGACGGTGGGAATCTCGAAGTAGCGCCCGTACTCCTGCACCATCAGATCCGCGGCCGCCTTGGAGGCGCCGAACACCGAGTGGGTGCTGGCATCGATCGACATCGTCGTGTCGATCCCGCGGTAGTAGCGATGATCCTCGGGTAACTCCAGGCGCAGGCCCCGATCGACGAGCGGCAGCCGGTTGGGGGTGTCACCGTAGACCTTGTTCGTCGAGCAGAAGATGAAGGTGGCGCTCGGCGCGTGGCGGCGTGTGGCCTCGAGGAGATTGAGGGTCCCGTTGGCGTTGACCCCGAAATCGGTCTGCGGGTCGGAGGCCGCCCAATCATGCGACGGCTGGGCCGCCGTGTGGATGACCAACTCGAGCGCGGACCCTGCCTGCGCGAACACTCGGTCAAGGGCGCCGGCATCACGGATGTCAATGGGCAGGGAACGGAACGAGTCGCCCAGCACCAGCTCGAGGTGCTCGGTCGTAGGTGCGGTGGAGCCGGACGGGCCGAAGAAGTGCGAGCGCATGTCGTTCTCGACGCCGATCACGTCATAGCCGAGCTCGACGAAGTACTGCGCGGATTCGGAGCCGATCAGGCCCCCCGAGCCGGTGATGACGGCAGTGGGCATAGCCCGGCTCAGCGTATCGAGTGAGCCAGGGGTGCCAGCTCAGCCTCGTGTTGGCAGATCCAGTCGTGAGTATCGGCGAGCACGTCGCGGGGAGTCGATCGCGGCCGCCACTCGGTCAGTTCGCCGAGGGCGTGGCTGTCGGATAGGTAGAGGGGCACGTCACCGGGACGTGTTTCCGCGACGCTACCCATCTTTATGCGCCTGCCGGTGATCTCGGCGCACAGCGCCGTCGTCTCCAAGAGCGAGAGGCTGCCATCGCGCCCGCCCCCGATGTTGACGGTGGCGCCGTCCCAGGCCTCGGGGTGTGCCAGCTGCTCGTCGAGGAGCTCGCACAGATCTCCGATGTGCAACAGGTCCCGGACCTGCTTACCGCTCCCGCCAAAGCCGATGTAGCGCAGGGGACGGTCGAAGTGATGGGCGAGCATCCAGTGGCTGAACACCCCCTGGTCGACTTTCCCCATCTGCCATGGACCGGCGATCACGCCGCAGCGATCGATGACCGCGCGCAGCCCGTAGGCATCGCGATACTCCCCGATTAGGAGCTCGGCGCCGAGCTTCGTCGCGCCGTACAGGGTCCGAGCGCCCGAGAGAGGGAAGTCCTCGGCGATCCCGGCCCGCGACACGCCGGGAAGCGCCTGGTGCGCCGCCAGCTCGAACCTGGTGGCCGCCTCCTCGAGGACGAGGGCGCATAGAGGCGCGACCGGATACACCCGGCTGGTGGAGAGAAAGAGCAAGCAGGCGCCGAGCCGGCGGGCGAGCTCGAGGCAGTTATAGGCGCCGAACAGGTTCGTGTTGACGACGTAGTCGGGACTGCCGTCGCGACCCGCCAGCGCCGATGGCTCGGCCGAGCACTCGACGATGGCGTCGACCGGACCCACCCCGTCCAGGTCGCCGCTCGTGCGCACGTCGCCGTGCACGAACTCGACTCCGGCGACGCGCAGGCGGCCGACGTTGAGCTCGCTGCCGCGCCGGTGGAGATTGTCGAACGCGACGATGTCCCAGTCGTCGTGGCGCTCGGCGAGGTGGACGGCGAGGTTGGCCCCGACGAACCCCGCCCCTCCGGTTATGAGAACCCGCATCGGCCCAGCCTCGTTGTCACTCGCACACCGAGTAGGTCGCTTCGAGCCCGTCCGCACTGGCGCTCCCGCCGAGCTCGAGGTGGAACTGGAGCACGTCGCCGCGGTACTCGACGCGGGCGACCTCGAAGGGCCGCTCGCCGCGACCCGAGCGGCGAAGCTCGCGGCCGAGGACGAGGAACACAGCACTCTTAGGGGCGATGCCGAAGTGGGTGGCCTCGAAGCGCCCGCATTGGCTCGTCTCGATCGACACCGCCGAGCGGGTGAGCTCGACGCCGTGGTCGGCGAGGACGAGGTCGGGGTCGAGGCTGTGGCCCACGGTGGCCGCCTGCTCGAGCCAGCTCGCGTCCGCGCGCCGCAAGAACGAGTAGCCGATGGCCAGCGCCACGGCGCGCATCGAGAGCAGGGTGGTGAGGCGAAAGATGGGCTCGTCGGTGCTTGCCTCGAGCCCGCGGCGGATGCTCTGCTCGACCTTGGCCACGCGCTTGTCGAGGACGAGGATGTCGATCTCGGGCCCGCGGGGGGTCATGAGGAGCCGGGACAGGCCGCCGGCGCGGTGCTCGAGCTTGGGCTGGGCGACGAAGGTGCCCCGCCCCTGGAGCCTGACGATCTGCCGGTCGTCCTCGAGGATGGCCAGCGCCTGGCGGACGACGACGCGGCTGACCCCGAGGCCCCGGGCGAGGTCGGGCTCGGAGGGGAGGGGCTCGCCGGGAGCCCATACCCCGGACTCGATCTGCTCCTTGAGGAGCTCCTGGAGCTGGTAGTACAACGGCACGAAGCTGGCACGGTCGAGCCGACCGGGATCGAGCTCTCCGAGCCTGGAGATACGGGCGGATTTAGGGGAGACGGCCATGGTGGAGAGAGATCATGACGGGCGCCCTGGACATTAAGACAACCGGGCGTGCCCTCGACAGCCTGGGGTAGCTTGTCCTATAGTTGTCTGCACGATGGGAGACGCTCCCCGCGGGGACTCCGGTGGCGGCGTTGACCGCTCGCGACTACAGGGCATGCGGATGCTCCGGCGCCTGGCCGACATCCCCAATAAGAAGCAGCGGGAGGCGGTCGAGCGCGGGCTCGAACTCGGCCTCGAGGCCGCGCCCTCGGTCAACGACCGGACGATCTCGACCTTCGCGCGCGGGGGTCAGCCCGCCTTCGCCGGT
>DASZKU010000135.1:0-2493 GCA_035552815.1 Solirubrobacteraceae bacterium
AGTTCTCCGCCACCCGCCAAGCCGAGCTCCTGGGGGCGATGGACCCCGACGAGGCGGAGCCGGTGCGCCGCCTGCTCACCTACGCGCCCGACACCGCGGGCGGGCTGATGACCCCCGAGCCGATCATCCTCGCCTCCCAGGCCACCGTGTCCGAGGCCCTGGCGCGGATCCGCGACCCCGACCTGCCCGTCCCCGTGGCCTCGCAGGTCTTCGTGTGCCAGCCCCCACTCGAGACCCCGACCGGGCGCTACCTGGGCGTGGTCGGAGTCCAGCGCCTGCTCCGCGAGGCGCCGAGCAAGCCCGTCGGGCGCTGCCTGGATGAGGACTGGGAGGCGATCGACGTCGACGCCACCGATCGCGAGGTGGCCGAGCGCCTCGCCGCCTACGACGTGGTGGCCATCCCGGTGACCGACTCGGCCAAGCGCCTGGTCGGCGCGGTGACCATCGACGACGTGCTCGACCGCGTCCTCCCCTCCAACTGGCGCGTCGCGCGCCTCTCCCGCTGATGCCTCGTCACGACGACCTCGGTAAGCCCCGGGGCACCCCCGGTGGGCCCTCCTACGATCCCGACGCCTTCGCCCGCTACGCCGAGCGGATGGCGCGCTTCCTGGGGACGGGTCGCTACCTGGCGGCCCAGACGGTCCTCGTCTTCCTGTGGATCGTCTTCAACATCACCGCCGCGGTGGGGCGCTGGGACCCCTACCCGTTCATCCTCCTCAACCTCGCCTTCTCGACCCAGGCCGCCTACGCGGCGCCGATGATCCTCCTCGCCCAGAACCGGCAGTCCGACCGCGAGCGCGAGGAGATCGAGCGCGACCGTGAGATGAACTCGCGCTCGCTCGCCGACACCGAGTTCCTCGCCCGGGAGATGGCGGGCATCCGCCTCGCGCTCGAGAACAAGGCCGATCGCGAGGACGTGACCGACGCCATCGACCGGCTCACCCATACCCTCGAGCGGCTCCACGGGGTCGAGCTCGACCACGAGCAGGAGCACTCCGGCGTCGAGGCCCCGGCCCACGACGAGTAGGCGCGGGCAAAAGAGCGCAGTAAGCTCTCCTCCATGGAGTCAGCCAGCCCAGGCGCGCTCGTCAAGGTCGCGGGCCCCGGGCCCGAGCTCGACGGGATCGTCTTCGACACGCCCAGTGGCTCCAAGGTCGTAGTCGCCGTCGTCGACCCCGTCCGCGGCCCGATGTTCCGTACCGTCTCGCCGAGCGCGCTCAGCGAGCGCGCCGAGGACGCCGGCCACGACGCCGCTCTGCGCCTGCTCATTCGCCGCACCCCGGCGCCCGTGCACGGGGCGGCCCGGGGCGGCGGTGCCGGCGCCCCGGGACGGTCGGGGTTCAAGCGCGGCACCGCCCACCGTCCCACGGGGCGTTAGGCCTTCACGCCAGACGGACTGGGAAGGAGTCGAAGAGCGTCGCCACCCCGCCGGCCACGGTGCGGTAGCTCACCTCGGCCCCGCCCGGACCGCAGGTCACGGTCAGGTACCCCCAGCTCGTGTCCTGACAGGCCTCGAGGGTGACGCCGGGCAGACCCTCGAACGAGGCCGGGAGAACGGGCACGCCGGGGGCGATCTCCTGGAGGTTGTTGACGCCGCCGGTTCCCGCCACCACGTGGGGGATGACCCGTCCGCCGTACACGCGCGAGAAGCGCTGATAGCTGTGCACATGCCCGGAGAGGACGAGGTCGGGGGCCCGGCCCGCCCGGGCGAAGGCGCCGTCGAGGAGGTCGGCGAGCGCCAGGTTCGAGCCGTGGATCTCATCGGTGGAGTACAGGCAGTGGTGCAGGGCGAGGATGAGCACGGCGTCCCGGGGGGCGTCGCTGAGCTCTCCCACCAGCCAGGCGATCTGGTCCTCGCCCAGGCGGCCGCCGTCGGGCACGTTCGTGTACAGGCCGGCGATCGTCGCCCACCGGTGGCGCAACGTCCAGTGCACGTGGGGCTGGCACATCTCCCGCCGCGAGGGGGTCGCGACGGCGCCGGGGGCGCAGAAATGGTGGACGAAGGCCTCGAGCGAGCGCACGCCCGAGTCTGCGGCGAGCTCGCCGTCGTGATTGCCCGCCACCGCGAAGATCGGCGCGTGGTAGCGCGCGTAGGGGGCGAGGAACTGCGGCGGGTATCCCGCCTCCTCACCGCGGTCGTAGACGACGTCGCCCAGGTGGTAGAAGAAGCGGGCGGGGTCGGGGCCGCCGAGCTCGGCCGCCATCGCCGCCGCCACCGCGTACTGCGGCGCCGGGTCGGGGACGCCGCCGCTGTCCCCGACGCTGTGGAAGCGCAAGTGCCCGGCGCGCTCGATCGCGGCGAGCGCCGCGGGGGGGAGGACATCGGCGAGCTCGAGCCGGTACGGCCACGGCCCGCGAGGTGCGGGCAGGGGCATGAAGGGCTGCGTACCGAGCAGGGGATAGCGCTTGGTGACCTGTTCGTGAGCGCGCGACCTGACCGCGGCCGGCGTA
Organism: Solirubrobacteraceae bacterium; assembly: GCA_035552815.1. Taxonomy (GTDB): domain Bacteria; phylum Actinomycetota; class Thermoleophilia; order Solirubrobacterales; family Solirubrobacteraceae; genus Palsa-465. The sequence continues at coordinate 2,452 of DASZKU010000135.1, forward strand.
GCGGGCGGGCGTCTCGCCGCCGACATCGCCATCACCCCATCT
>DASZKU010000136.1:0-5037 GCA_035552815.1 Solirubrobacteraceae bacterium
TCGCGCGCCTCACGGCGCTCCGATCACGACGACGTGGTCGAGGTGGCCGACTCGGTGGCCGGCGCCGCGGCGTGGCGGTCATCCGCGGCCGCGGGGCGGTCATCGGCGGCGGCGGGGCGGTCATCGGCCGCGGCGCGGTCGTCGGCGGCGGGGCGGTCATCGGCGGCGGCGGCGCGGTCATCCGCGGCGGGTTGCGCTCCCCGCGCCCGCGACAGCGCCGCCCCCACGAACTCGCGGAACAGCGGCGCCGGGCGCTCGGGCCGCGACTTGAACTCCGGATGGTACTGGGAGGCGACGAAGAATGGGTGGGAGTCCGCGGGCAGTTCGATGACCTCGACGAGCCGGTCGTCCGGAGACGTACCCGAGAAGATCAGGCCAGCCGACTCCAGCCGGCGGCGCAGATGGTTGTTCACCTCATAGCGATGGCGGTGGCGCTCGTAGATCACCGCCTCGCCGTAGAGCTCGCGGACCCGGGTCCCGTCGTGGAGCTTGATCGGGTCGGCGCCCAGGCGCATCGTCCCCCCCATGTCGGCGATCTCCTTCTGCTCGGGCAGGAGGTCGATGACCGGGAACGGCGTCTCGGGATCGAATTCGGTTGAGTTCGCGCCTGCCATCCCCACCACCTGGCGGGCGTATTCGCACACGGCAACCTGCATCCCCAGGCAGATCCCCAGATAGGGGATCCCCCGCTCGCGGGCCACCTGGGCGGCGCGGATCTTGCCCTCGATCCCGCGGCCGCCGAAGCCGCCGGGGATGAGGATGCCGTCGGCGCGCTCGAGCATCGGTCGCAGGTCCGGATCGGCCGCCCGCTCGGAGTCGACCCAGTCGATCTCGACCCGCACCCCGTGGTGCACGCCGGCGTGGCGGAGCGCCTCCACGACGGAGAGATAGGCGTCCTCGAGCTTGACGTACTTGCCCACCAGGGCGATCCGCACCGTCTGGGTCGCCTCCTTGGCGCGCTGGGTCATCGCCCGCCAACCGGTCAGGTCGGGCTCCGGCGCCGATACCCCGAAGTGCTCGAGGATGTAGTCGTCGACGTGGTCGTCTCCGAACACGAGCGGGACCTGGTAGATGTCCTCCACGTCGCGTGCGGACACGACGGCCTCGATCGGGAGGCTCGCGAACAGCGCGATCTTGCGCCGGATCTCCTGCGAGAGCGCCGATTCCGAGCGGCACACGACCATGTCCGGCGCGATTCCGATCCTCCTCAGCTCGTTGACCGAATGCTGGGTCGGCTTGGTCTTGAGCTCGCCGGCATGCCCGATGTAGGGCACCAGGGTGAGGTGGATGAACATGCACCGCCGCCGACCGACGTCGACGGGGAACTGGCGGATGGCCTCGAGGAAGGGCAGTGACTCGATGTCGCCCACCGTGCCGCCGATCTCCGTGACCACGAAGTCGACGTCGCTGGCGTCGGCCATGAGGCGGATGCGCTGCTTGATCTCGTCGGTGATGTGGGGGACGACCTGCACGGTGGCGCCGAGGTAGTCCCCGCGGCGCTCGCGGCGGATGACGGCGTTGTAGATCCCCCCGGCGGTGACGTTCGAGGCCCGGCTCGTGTTCGAGTCGGTGAAGCGCTCGTAGTGGCCGAGGTCGAGGTCGGTCTCCGCGCCGTCCTCAGTCACGAACACCTCGCCGTGCTGGTAGGGCGACATGGTGCCGGGGTCGACGTTGATGTACGGATCGAACTTCTGCAGCTGGACATCGAGTCCGCGCGCGACGAGCAGGCGGCCGATCGATGACGCCGCGATCCCCTTGCCCAGCGAGGAAACGACCCCGCCGGTGACGAAGATGAAGCAGGTCTCGCCTGAGAATTCGGTTTGGCCGTGGCGGGGGTTGTGAGCCATCCAGAGATCCTTGCGTAAGTTCTTCTAAGTCAGTCTAGTCTCGTCGTTGACGGTAGCGAGGCCGTCGGACGCGGTACCGGAGTCCAGGTCGGAAATTCCGGGCGGCGGCGGGAGCGCGCGGCGGCGGGAGCGGACGGCGGCGGGAGCGGACGGCGGCCGGAGCGCGCGGCGGCCGGAGCGGACGGGGAGGCTGGGCGGGAAACGTCCCTGTGGGTAGCGTTATCCGCCCAGCCTCCCACCGCCCGTCACGAATCGGCAACAGAAGTCACGACTCTGCTCACCGAGCGCGTCAGATCTGCCACGCGGACGCTCGCCCCCGAGGAGTTGGCGAGAAACCGTGAACCGCCCACGCGCACCGCGTCCGCCCCCCGCCGCGCGACCCGCCACACCCGCGCGACACCCCTCCCCTATGCGGCGCGCAAGAGCTTCCGCGCGTGCTGGCTGGCGGCACGGTCGTCCTCCGCCGCCCCGAGCATGCGTACGAGCTCGGCCACCACCTCGTCGCCGCCGAGTTCGAGGACCTCGGTGCTCGCGGTGGCGCCGACGGCGCTCTTGGAGATCCGGAAGTGGCGCTCGGCGAGCGAGGCGACCTGGGGCAGGTGGGTGATGCAGAGCACCTGGCGGCCGGCGGCGAGGGCGCGGAGGTGCTCGCCGACGGCGCGGGCGGTGTGGCCCCCGATGCCCGCGTCGATCTCGTCGAACACGAGCAGGGGCGCGGGCGCCCCGGCGGACGCGGGCGCCCCGGCGGACGCGGGCGGCCCGGCGGGCCCACGCGCCCCGGCGACCCCGGGCGCCCCGGCGGACGCGGGCGGCCCGGCGGCCCCACGCGCCCCGGCGACCCCGGCCGCCCCGGCGACCCCGGCCGCCCCCCGCCCCGCCCCGCCGTGCGCGGCGCTCAGGAGGGCGAGCATGACCCGCGAGAGCTCGCCGCCGGAGGCGATCTCGCGCAGGGGGCCCGCGGGGACGCCGGGGTTGGGGGCGATCATGAACTCGACGGTCTCCGCGCCGGTGGGGCCGCAGCCGTCCGGTCGGGCGACGAGCTCCACCGAGAACTCCGCGCCCTCCATCGCCAGGTCGGCGAGGCGGCTGCGCACCGCCTTGGCGAGCCGGGGCGCCGCGCGGCGGCGCGCCTCGGTGAGCTTGACGGCGAGCCCTGAGAGCTCGGCCTGGGCGGCGACGATCTCCGCCTGGACGTGCTCGAGCGCGACCTCGGCACCCGTGAGCTCGTCGCGGCGGGCGGCACAGCGCTCGGCGTGCTCGAGGACGGCGGCGATCGAGCCCCCGTGCTTGCGTTCCAGGCGCGCGAGCAGAGCCAACCGGTCCTCGACCTCCTCGAGGCGGCCGGGGGCGGCGTCGTTCTCGAAGGTGCGGCGTCGAAGCTCGGCGCCGAGGTCCTCGGCCTCGTAGAGCACCGTCTGCAGGCGCTGCAGGTACGAAGCGAGCTCGGGGTCGAGCGCGGCGAGCGGCTCGAGCGTCCTCACGGCCTGGGCGAGGAGGAAACCGGCCCCGGGCCCGCCCGCCTCGGGCGCCAGCGCCTCGGCGGCGGCGGCGGTCCCCGCGGTGATCGTCGAAGCGTGACGCAGGCGCTCGCGCTCGGCCACGAGCGCGGCCTGCTCCTCCTCGCTGGGGTTCGCCGCCTCGATCTCCTCGAGCTCGAAGCTCAGGAGATCGAGCTCGCGCTCGCGGGCCCCCGCCAGGGTGGTCAGCTCCCCGAGGCGGTCCTCGAGCTCACGCAGGCGCGCGTATCCGGCGGCGACGTCCGCCCGCACCGCGAGGTGGTCGGGACCGCAATGCCCGTCGAGGATCTCGAGCTGCGCGGAGGCGAGCATGAGCCGGCGGTGCTCGTGCTGGCCGTAGAAGGCGAGCAGCGCGCCCCCGAGCTCGCGCAGGTCGCCGACGTTGGCGCTTCGCCCGCACAGGTAAGCGCGGGTGCGGCCGTCGGGCCACACACGGCGGGCGACGACGATCTCCTCGCTGTCGGGGCCGAGGCGCTCGGCGAGCTCGGCCGACAATGAGGCCGGGCGTTCGAACACTCCCTCGACGTAGGCCTCGGCCGCCCCGGGGCGGACGATGCCGCTGCGGGCACGGCCGCCGAGCAGGAGGTCGAGGGCGTGGGCGAGCATGGTCTTGCCCGCGCCCGTTTCGCCGGTGAGGACGTTGAGGCCGGGCGCGAGGCGGAGCTCGGCCCGCTCGAGGAGGAGGAGATTCTCGACGCGAAGCTCGTGGAGCATGGCGACGGTGTACCAGCCGGCGAAGACGGATCCGCCCCGCCCGGCCCGCTAAGTGCGAAACGGGCCACTAAGGCTGCGTGGCGAGACGCCCGAACTTCTGGCGCAGGCGGTGATAGAACGTCGTCCCGGGGAGCTGGGCGAGCGAGGACTGATCGTCGCGGAAGCGGCTCTCCATCGCCGCTCCCGGCGACAGCGCGCCGACCGGCCGTCCATCCACGGCCACGTCCACCGGCTCTTCCCGCGAGCGGTTGTGGACGACGAGGATGTCCCGGGGCGCGACCACGAGCGAGCGCGCCGTGAGCGAGTGGGGAGCGATGAAGGAGACGGCGAAGCCGTGCACGCCCCAGGCCATCACCGGACCGCCGTTCGCGAGGTTGTAGCCCGTCGAACCGGCCGGGGTGGCGACCACGAGGCCATCACAGCGCACGCGGCCGATCTCGTCCCTGCCCACGGCGTACGCGAGATCGGCGACCCGGTTCCCCGCCTGCCGGTGCACGGAGACATCGTTTATCGCCAGCCAGCTGTGGCCGGCGTCCCTGACCTCGATGCCGGGGACCGAGAGAACCTCGAAGTCCCCGGCGAAGGCGCGCCTGAGCCCGGTTTCGACCTCGTCGGGGTCGATCGTGGCGAGGAACCCGATCTCGCCGTAGTTGACCCCGAACACGGGGATTCCCGTGCCGGCGTAGGTCCGCAGCCCGGTGAGGATCGTCCCGTCGCCGCCCAGTGCGAAGCACACGTCGACGTCGCGCTCGACGGGGGCGTCGAGGACCAGCCCCTCGCCGGGCTCGAGCTGGTGCTTGCGCGTCTCGTCGCGATCGAGGCGAAGGACGGCTCCGACCCCCCGCGCGATGGCGATCAGAGACTGGAGCGCCGGGCCGGTCTCGTCGGGTCGGCGGTGAGTGAAAACGGTTGCCGTCCGCGGCGGCCGGTTCACGGCTCGACCTCGCGGGCGGCGGCCT
>DASZKU010000137.1:0-3864 GCA_035552815.1 Solirubrobacteraceae bacterium
GCGCATCGGCCTAGCGGCCTTGGCCCTCGTAGTCCCGCTCGCCTTCTCCGGCACCGGTTGGGAGTACGAGCTTGAGGGGGTGAATTTCGGCTTCACGCTGTCGATCGCCCTCGGTATCGGCGCGCTCCTGGCCCTCGACATGGGTAAACGTAGGGCCGATGTTCTCGCCTGCGCTCTGCTCACCCTCGGCCTCCTGTTCTCCGAGCTCGCCGTCCTCTTCGCGATCGGCATCGCCGTCGGCCAGCTGATCGCGGATCGGAGCTTCCGGCGGGCGTGGCTCTGGCTCGTGCCCCTCGTCCTCTACAGAGCGTGGTGGCTGGCCTACCACACTCAGATTCAGTCCGGTTACGACTGGGGCCGAGCCCCCAAGTTCGCCGCCGACATGGTCGCCAGCGCGGCCGGAGGGCTGTTCGGCCAAGGGCTCCAACCGGGCCGGCTGATCCTCCTGGCCATCCTCGGGCTCGTCGGCTGGCGGATCGTCCGCCACCGCGCGCTCACCCCGAGGCTGATCGGACTGCTCGTGACCGCGGTGGCGTTCTGGCTCTCGGTCTCCGTGACGCGAGATCAGCTCAACCATCCCCGGGCCTCGCTCTACGTGTACACGGGCGCGATCCTCCTCGTCCTCGTCATCACCGAGAGCCTCGGAGCTGCGCGAATGACTCGGGCGATGTGGCCCGTGCTCGGCGGATTAGCCCTGATCGCCCTGATCGGCAACATCCATGCCCTGACCGGCGGGGAGGCCTACCTGCGCACGGCGTCCGACAACGCGCGAGCCGAACTCGGTGCCCTGCGCCTGCTCGGTCCCGCGGCTCCCCCGAGCCTGATCATGGACTACCACTACGCGCCGCAGCTCATCGCGGGCCCCTACCAGGCCGCCGCTCGGGACCTCGGACCGGCCCCCACGGACACCCCCGCCCAGCTCATCACCCGCCCCGAGCCCGTTCGCCTGGCCGCCGATGACGTCCTCGTGCGCGGAGGCGAGCTCCATCTCGGGGGCACGGTCACCGCCGGACGCAGCTGTGTGATCTTCACCCCGACGGCCACGGACGACCACATCGACATCCTCATCCCGCCGGCGGGCCTGATCGTCCGTGCTCCGGCGCCGTCTCGCGCCACTCTGCGCGCCCGGCGCTTCGCGACCGGGTTCGACCCGAGCCCGCTCACGCTGCCCACGGGCTCACCCCGGCTGCTCATCCGACCAAAGCCCGACGAGGCGACGGTCCCCTGGCACCTACAGGTGACCAGCCCACAGGTCACGCGGATCTGCGCCGCCGGTGCTAGGTCGTGACTCTTTGCGAGAGGTGGCCGTAGGTGTCGAGGACGACCTCGAGCGAGTGGGCGAGCGACATGCGCCCAGCGTTGCGCACGAACCACGCAGCGGTAGATCGGCGGAGATCCACGCCCGCCGCGTGCACGCGGAGAATCGCCGCCGCCAGATCCTCGGGAGAGGCGGAGGGCGCGATGAAGCCGTTCTCGCCCGGCGCGATGAGCTCGACCGCTGCGTTGTCGGGGTCGGCGACGACGATGCTCGGCGTGCCGAGCGAGGCGGCCTCGATGACCACGAGACCGTAGCCTTCGCGCCGGGAGGGCAGGAGCATGCAGAGCGCGCGCGCCAGCAGCTCCTGGACCATCTCCGTGGACACGAAGCCGGGCACCTCGACGGCGTCGGCGAGGCCGAGCTCGGCGACCAGACGGAGCACCTCGGCCCGCGACGGCCCATCGCCCAAGATCGTGGCTCGCAGCTCCGGCATGTCGGCGCGGGCCCGCTTTAGGGCCGGGAGGATCGAGGGCACACGCTTCTCAGGGATATGGCGGCCGGCGAAGACCACCAGAGGATCGGCGGCCCGCACTCGGGGTGCGTCGAGGGGCCCGTCGTATTCGCCGGGAAGCGCCGTGATCTCGCCCCTGATCCCCTCATCTCGCAGTCGCGCGGCGTGCAGCCGGGAGAAGCAGAAAGCACGCTGGGGCACGCGGGCGCACGCGCGCTGCACGATCCAGCCGATCGCGCCGGCGACCGGCCCGAGGTACTCCCGCCAGTAGGCGAGCGTCCACACCTCATGCCAATCGACCACGAGGAGATAGCGGCCGAGCGGCCGGGCGAGCGCCGCGGCGAGAAGCGAGAAGTAGGGAAATGACGCCGTGTGAACCACGTCGTAGCCCCGGCCGTGGCGCAGCAGGTGCCAGAGCACCCCGGCGCCGAACACGAGCGGCGGGAGCACACGCCGCCGGCCCGGTCCCGCATACAGGGCCATACGAGGCCCCACGACGCGCACGTCCACCCTCGGCACGCCCGGATCGACACCCCTGTCCCACTGCCGCAGCGTGAGATAAGTGACCTCGTGCCCGTCGGCAGCAAGCCTCTCGGCGAGATTGCGGTACCAACGTTCAGCGCCGCCGACGGTGTGCGGGAAAAGGCAGTCGTAGACGAGGCAGATGCGCATCGGGACGGCGAGGTTACGGCACCACGTCGCCCTCCTCCGAAGCGTTAGCGTGTCGCGCGTGTCGCGCACCTGTGTCTGCAGCATCGTTAGCGACGGCTACCGCGCCAATGGCGAGGTCCTCGCTCACTCCGTCCGCGACCACAATCCCGACTACGACGTCCTCGTCCTCAACCTCGACTCGGATGGGATCCTCGCGCTCGGTCTCGACGGGCCCGAGCGGTTGCGGCTCGCGGCGATGTACTGCGCAAGCGAGCTCGCGGGTGCACTGAAGCCTCACCTCATCCGACACTTGCTCGATGCCGGGGCCGACACGGTGATCTTGCTCGACGCCGATGTCGAAGTGTTCGCGCCCCTCGACCTCTCCGTCGCGCTTGCCGCTCAGCACGGTGTCGTGCTCACCCCGCACATGACGACCCCCGACGAGCGCTTCGAGCCGTGGTTCCTGCGTTCGGGAATGTTCAACGCAGGATTTATCGCCGTGAATGGCAGAAGCAGAGCGTTTCTCGACTGGTGGGCTGCGCGCACGGCTCGTCACAGCCACTACGCGCCCGAGGACGGCTACTTCAACGAGCAGCGCTGGCTCGACCTCGCACCGTCGTTATTCGGCGCCCACGTGCTTCGCGACTCGAGCTACAACGTGATGGGCTGGAACCTCCATGAGCGCCAGGTCCCGCCGGTCACCTTCTTTCACTTCTGCGGCGGGTTCGACCCCCACCGGCCCGACAAGCTGGCGACGATGCCGGGCCTGCCGTGGCCATCGCTCGACGAGTATCCTGCCGTCGCCGCGATTTGCCGAGCCTATGCGGCCAAGCTCCTCGACTCGGGCTACGACCGAGCCAAGCAATCGCCGTACCGCTACGGCGTGGCGCCAGGCGGCCTGACGATCGAGCCGCGGATGCGCCGGCTTTACCGCGAAGCGGTGCTCGAGGCCGAGGCCACCGGCGGCGAGGAGCCGCCCAACCCCTTCGTCGACGGGACGCGATTCGTCGACTGGCTGCTCGAGCCCGTGGACGACACCGGGTTGACCCGGTACCTGCTTGGGGTCCACATCGAGCGGTTCGATCTTCGCATCGCCTTCCCCGATGTTCCCGGGAGGCACAGCGCCGCCTTTATGGACTGGCTGGTCGGGGAACCAGCTAACCGCGAGACGATCCCCCGTCTCTTCCTGCCCGCGGCCGCGTTGTAGGCCCACTCTTCTGCGCTAGCGTCGCCCGGCTGGAGCGACGCGCACGCGCTACGTCACCTCGTACCAGTCGACGTAGCGCCCACAGGCGGCGTGCAGAGGCACCGTTCGTGGGGGCGTCGCCGCCACGGCCGTCATGGGCTGCGGAATGAAGTAGTGCGTGGTCGAGGCGAGCACGCCCGGGTTGGCCATCTTAAAGGTCAGCGTCACCGGGGACCCCGTGGTCCGGATGCGTCCCAC
>DASZKU010000138.1:0-3402 GCA_035552815.1 Solirubrobacteraceae bacterium
TCACCGTCGGCCACCTCGTCCCCCGCAAGCGCCACGCCGACGTCATCGCCGCCCTCGCCCGGCTCGCCCCGCGCCACCCCGACCTGCGCTACGTGATCGTCGGCGAGGGACCCGAGCGAGGCAACCTGATCGCCCTCGCGACGACGCTGAACGTCGCAGGGCGCGTCGATTTCCTCGGGCAGCTGCCCCCCGAGCGAGCGCTCGCCGAGGCCCGCGCGGCCACCCTCTTCGTCCTCCCCAGCGTCGATGAGGCCTTCGGGGTCGCCTATATCGAGGCGATGGGCGGGGGGGTGCCGGCGATCGGGTCCCGGGGGGAGGACGGGCCCGAGGAGATTGCCGCCGCGGGCGGGGGTATCGCCCTCGTGCCCCCGAGAAACGTCGAGGCCCTGGCCGCGGAGATCGATGCGCTGCTCGGCGATCCCGGACGGCGGGCGGCCGTGGGCGGTGAGGCGCGCGAGACCGTGCTGGGGGCGTTCACGTGGGAGCGATGCGGACGCGCGACCGCGGCGGCATACCGGGACGCGATCACAGGCGAGGTTTAGAGCTCTGAGGACCCGGGAATCACCCAATCGAGGTGTTCAAAACGTGGCCTGGTGCGCCTCGGGCCTTTTTACACCTCAATGCCGCGCTGGTCCTGGTCGGCGGGCGGCCTCCCCCGGTCCCGGGCCCCCGCCTCCAGCGCGGCGGCAGCCGCAGGTGGCAGAGGCACCCGGTCCCCCCTCTGCCACTGCGGCTGCTTGCGTTAAGAAGCCAGCACAGGAGGCAACATTGACAAGCCCGAAACTTCCCGCGCACCGCTCCGTTCTACCCGGTACCAACACCCTGGACTGCTACTCTCCACCGCTGGGCGGGAAGGGGAAGCGTCCACGCCGGTACATCATGCGCAGGCTAAACCTTCCTATCTCGGTTCTCTCGGCCCTGATCGTCTCGATCGGCGGGCTCGTGGCGGTGGCCCCGGCGGCGGCCTACAACGTTGGCGCCGTGTACCGCGACTGCGAGAACAACGGTGCCCTCACCGGGCATTACTCGCAGGCGGAGCTCCAGGCCGCCCTCAACCAGCTGCCCGCCCAGGTGTCCGAGTACAGCGCGTGCGCGGACGTGATCCGCCAGGCGCTGGTGCGCGCGTCTTCGCATTCCGGCACCCACAGCTCTACCTCCAAGGGCCCCCGCGCCGGTGGAGCCGGTGGTAGCCACCACAACGGTGGCGGCGGTTCGGGCAAGACCGGGTCCGGCCACAACGCGAGCAAGTCGGGCTCCTCGACGAGCACGCGCGGAGGGTCGAGCCCCGGCAGCAACGGCGTCAACGCCGTGGCCCTCACGGGCACGGGCGTCCGTCCCGGCTCCTCGGGGGGATCGAGCTCGCTGCCGGCACCGCTCCTCGTCGTACTCATCCTCCTCGCGCTCACGGCCGTGAGCGGTGGAGCGGTTGCGATCCGGCGCCGTGTCTACGCTCGCCACAGCACCTAGGAGATTGCGGCTCCGTCCCAGCAGCGCGTCTGCAGGGGACGGAGCAGAGGAGCAGCGCACCAGCCGCGCCGATCTTGCTCTGGCGGTGATCCTGGGCGCGGCGCTGTGCGCGCTCGCCTTCTTCACCACCGGGGGCACGACGAGCGGCACCGACCTCGCCTCGAATACCTGGGGCGAGATCGCCTCGGTGCTGATCGCCTGCGGCCTCGGGGTGGCCGCCGTGCGTGTGGGCGCGCGCGGGCGCGCCTGGGGTGCCGTCGCCCTCGGTCTCTTCGCGGCCCTGGCGGCGCTCACGCTGCTCTCGATCTCCTGGTCGGTGCAGCCCGACAACACGTGGCTTGACACCAACCTCACGCTCGCCTATCTGGGTGCCTTCGGTGGCGCCCTGGCGCTGGCGCGGCTCGCACCCGAGCGGTGGGCGGCGATCGTCGGCGCGGTGATCCTGGTCACCACGGTGGTGAGCGGATACGCGCTCCTGGGCAAGGTGTTCCCGGCGAGCGTGGCCACCGGTCAGGCGCTGCTCGGCTCCCGCTTGAGCGCCCCGTTCGGCTACCCGAACGCGATCGGGCTCATCGCCGCCCTGGGTCTCCCGGCCGCGCTGTGGCTCGGAGCGCGGCGCGAGGGGCGGCCGCTGCTCCGCGCGCTCGCGATTCCCATCATCGGCGTCCTCGTGGCCACCGTTCTCCTCTCGACCTCGCGCGGGGCCCTGCTCGCGGGCGTGGTGGGCCTCGCGTGCTGGTTTGCCTTCGTGCCCTTGCGGCTGCGCGGCGTCGGCGTGCTCGCCCTCGGGGTGGCCGCCGGCGTCGCGGTGATGGGATGGGCCAACGCTCACCCCGGGCTCAGCCAGGACGGGCAGCCGCTGGCGGCGCAGACCTCGGCCGGGCATGTGTTCGGCGTCGTGCTCGTGGTCATGGTCGTGGTGTCGCTCCTCGTCGGGCTGGGTGGCGCCTTCCTCGCCGACCGCGCGCCGCTCGGTGAGCGCGACCGGCGCCGCGCCGCCGCGGTCCTCCTCGCCCTGGTGGCGTGCGTGCCCGTGGTCGCCGTCATCGGGCTCTCGGCCTCGGCGCGGGGCTTCACCGGCGAGATCTCCTACGCGTGGAGCAAGCTCACGGGCTCCACCGTGGGGTCGGGGGGAACGGGGGCGGCTCGCCTCCTGGCCGAGGACAACTCGCACGCGCGCTACTGGAACGAGGGGATGAAGGTCGGCGAGCACGCCTTGGTCAAGGGCGTGGGGGGGCTCGGATTCGGGACCGCGAGCCTGCGCTACAGCGCCGCGCACGCGACCGCCGCCAACGCCCACAGCTTCGTGATCGAGACCTTCGCCGACTTCGGGCTCATCGGGGTCGCCGTCACCCTGGCGCTGCTCGTGGCCTGGGGGGTGGCCGCCGCCCGGGCCGTCGGGGCGCGAAAACCGACCGGCGAGTGGCTGCGCACCCGGGGATACACGAGCCCCGGGGAGCCCGTGCCCGAGCGCGCCGCCGAGCGTGCGGGACTCCTCACCCTGCTCGCCGTAGTGGTGATCTTCGGCGTCCATTCGGCGATCGACTGGACGTGGTTCTTCCCGGGGCTGGCGGTGCCCGCCCTGGTGTGCGCCGGCTGGCTCGCCGGCCGCGGTCCCCTCGCCGAGCCCGTCGGGCGGGCGCGCGCGGCGGCGGGGCGCGCGGTCGCGGCGCGCGCGGGGGCGGGGCGCGCGGTCGCGGGGCGCGCGGTCGCGGCGCGCGCGGTCGCGGCGCGCGCGGCGGCCTCGGGCCCCAGGGCCATCCTCACCGCCCCCTACCGCGCCTTCCAGGCCGCTCCCGGACAGACGGCGGCGACGGCGGCCATCGCCGCGATCGCGCTCCTGTCCGCGTGGACGATCTGGCAGCCGCTGCGCTCGGCCAACGCGGACTCCGCGGCGCTCGCGGCCCTGACCGCCAACCATCCCACCCAGGCGCT
>DASZKU010000139.1:0-7947 GCA_035552815.1 Solirubrobacteraceae bacterium
CGCCGTCTCAAGCTGGGCTTCTGAGTTGTCGATCCCCACCGGTCGCGCGCCGCGACGCGCCAGCCACGACGACACGTAACCCGTCCCGCAGCCGAGCTCGATGACGTCGAGCCCCTCGACGTCGTCGGGGAGGACGTGGAGCTCGGATTCCGGCACGCTCCACACGCCCCAGGTGGGCTCCTCCTGGGCCCAGTTGCGCCGGCCGGGCTCGGCATACTCGCGCGCCCATTCGTCCCAGGCGGCACGGTTGCGGAGCACGTGTTCGGGAAGCGGCGTCACCTGGCCCTGCTCTTCATCACGCTCCGCCGGCTGCGGAAGGACATGATGCAGGCCAGCGATGCCGCCGAGCAGATCGAGAACGCCGAGGCGACGGATCCGATCGAGGCGACGGACAGGGCCGAGCCGATCGAGCCGACGGAGAGGGCCGAGCCGATCGAGCCGATCGCGAGCACCGAGCCCCGCGAGCCGATGCACAGCAGTGAGTCCTGCGACCACAGGGACCATTTCGAGGTTTGCCGACCGCTGCGCGCGCCCACGCCGCCAGCGTACTACCGGCTGGTAGCGTTGCCGCCGTGATCATCTCGACGATGAACGACCTTCCCGGCTACCGGATCGAGGAGGTGTTCGGCGAGGTGTTCGGGCTCACCGTGCGCTCGCGCAACCTCGGCTCCCAGCTCGGCGCCGGATTCAAGTCGCTCGTCGGCGGCGAGCTCAAGGGCATGACGAAGATGCTCGCCGAGGGGCGCCAGCACGCCACCGAACGCCTCGTCCAAGAGGCGCAGGACAAGGGTGCCAACGCCGTCCTCGCCTTCCGCTTCGACACCTCGGAGCTCGGCGGCACGTGGACGGAGATCTGCGCCTACGGCACCGCCGTCCTCGTCAAGAAGGAGCTCTGAGCGCCGACCGGGGTGGCGGGGAGCGGCCGCGTTCACCGCGTGTCGTGAGCGCCGTAATCTGACGGCGTGAGCTCGACCCGGATCGCCCGCCTCCTGCGCGCTCCCCGCGCCGCCGTCTACCGCGCTCTGCTCGACCCCGACGCGATCGCGGCGTGGCGCGTTCCCGAGGGCATGACATCGGTGGTGCACGAGTTCGAGGCCCGCGAGGGCGGCTCCTTTCGCGTCTCACTGTCCTACGACGATCCGGCCGCGGAGGGCAAGACGGCCGGGCGCACCGACACGTATCACGGGCACTTCGCCAAGCTCGTGCCCGGCGAGCAGGTCGTCGAGGTGATCGAGTTCGAGACCGACGATCCGCGCCTGGGCGGCGAGATGACGATGACGACGACGCTCGCCGATGCCGGGGGCGGGACCGAGGTCGAAGTGGTCCACGAGGGACTACCACCCGGAGTGTCCCTCGCCGACAACGAGACGGGGACGCGCATGGCCCTCGACCATCTCGCCGCCCTGCTCGAGACCGCCGGCTCAGGCTAAGCGGCGCGGGCCAGGGTGAAGGAGACCTGGATCCCGAGCGGGACGAAGCCCATGCGCGCGTAGAGGTCCTTGGGCCAGTCATCGACGTCGGCGGGGATGACGATGGGATCGCACCCCTGGGCTCGGGCGCGCTCGACGGCCGCGGCCACCGCCGCCCGGGCCAGGCCGCGCCGGCGCTGGGTCCGGAGCGTGCCCACGTTGTCGACCAGCGCGGTCCCGCCGCGTTCGCGCTCGAGGAAGAGCGTGCACGCCGAGGCGAGCTCGCCGTCCTCCCCGGCCGCGAAGCCATGCGCGCGGGTGGCCGACCTGAGCACGTCCATGGCGGCCACGAGCTGCGGCGCGAAGCCGGGGCCGGCGCCCAGGGGCGGGTCCTCCTCGGCGAGCCGGAGCTCGAGCGCCCGCAGCGTCGCCACGTCGACCTCGCGGGCCACCCCGGAGCGGGCGGACCGGTCGGCTTCCTCACCGAGCGCCATGAACAGCGTGCGCTGGCGCGACCAGCCGGCGTGCGCGAGGGCGGGAGCGACGGTCTCGGCTCCGGCGGCGTCATCGAGGACGACGTGGCGATGGCGCAGATGGCCGAGCCAGCGCTCGGCGAGGGCGATGATGCCCTCCGCCTCGAGGGCCGCAGACAGCGGCGCGTCGAGCGTCACCGAATTCAGGTGATAGACGTCGGGCATGTCGTCCTCGAGAATGACCACGCCCTCGGGGATGGCGACGGTGCGGAGCGCGGCGCGGGTCCGCAGCGACCGGTCGAAGGCGAGCGCGGTCGCGAGCGTCTCCACGCGTCCTAGCGTACGAGGTGCCCCGCGCGCCGCGTTGCTCCGCGCGCCGCGTTGCTCCGCGCGCCGCGTTATTCGCGCGATGGCACGACGAGCACGGGGCGGTCTGAGAGCTGGAGGAGCTTGTGGGGGGTCGACCCGAGCAGAGCGCCCCGGAGCGGGGACTCGCCGCGGGTGCCGACGACGATCACGCGGGCGTCGCGTTCCTCGGCGAGGTCGACGAGGCCGAGCGCGGGCGCCTGCTCCACGATCACCGCCTCGATGTCGGTGCCCGCGCCGGCGTCGCTGGCCAGGGCCACCGCCTCGGTCAGCCGCGTGGTCGCGAGCTCCTTGAGCGCCGCGTGGTAGTCGTGGAGCTCGCCGGCGACCGGGTTGAGCTCGTAGGCGAAGGCGATGACCACCCGCTCGCCATAGGCCTTTCCCACCTCGATGGCGACGCGCACCGCCTCCTTGGCGCCCTGCGACCCGTCGTAGCCGACGACGATGCCCGCGCTCATGAAGAGCGACCGGCCGGTGAGGAGGCGACCAGGGCGGGGTCGGCGACCTCAGGCTTGCGTCTGAAGAACTCGGGCATGGTCACGCGCTGGATGAACATGAAGATGATCCCCATGATGATCGTGAGCAGGGCGATGGCCACCGGTGACCCGATGCCGAGGAATGGCTTGGCGAAGCCCGCGTGGGGCGCGGAATAGGTGACGATGGCCTTGATGAGCACGAAGGTGAGCACGGCGCCCCCGAAGAAAGGAAGCAGCCCGATGTAGACGAAGTTCTTCACGCTCTTGAACAGCTCGCGCCGGTAGAAGATCACGCACGCGAAGCCGGTGAACCCGTAGTAGAAGGCGATGGTGAGAGCGAGCGAGGTGAAGGCATCGCCGATCAGGTTCGCGGGGCTCGTGACCGCGAGCAGGACGTATACGAGCGTCGAGGCCGTCCCCATAGCGATCGTCGAGAAGCCGGGGCTCAGGAAGCGCGGGTGCACGTTGCCAAACGGCTTGGGGAGTGCCTTTGCCCGCGCCATCGAGAGCGTGGTGCGCGCGGTGGGAAGGATTGTCGTCTGCGTCGAGGCCGAGGCCGAGGACAGGACCGCGATGACGAGCAGCTTGTCGAGCGGCGAACCGAGCACCCCCTTGCCGAGCGGCGCAAGCACATCGGTCGGGTGGGAGGCGAGCGAGGCGACGCCGCCGAAGGACTGGGCGGCGGTCGAGACGAGCAGATAGATGGCGACGAGGACGAAGGTCGAGACGATCGCCGCCCGGCCGGGGGCGGTACTCGAGTCCTCGGTCTCCTCGTTGACGCTCACCCCCGAGTCCCAGCCCCAGTAGATGAAGACGGCGAGGAGGATGCCGCCGTTGAGGGCGCCGAGGTTCGAGATGTCGAAGGGGTTGAACCAGCTGGCGGCGGGCTGGATCGAGTGGGCCGGATGGCTCGTGTAGACCTTGACGAGGGCGACCACGGCGAAGATGACCAGCGTCGTGAACTCCATGGCGAGCAGGAACTGCTGGGTGCGGGCGGAGAGCTCGATCCCGATGTAACAGATCGCCGTCATGATCACGATCCAGGCGATGCCCACCACGGTGACGTCGAAGGTGCTGGGAGAGCCGTTGCCGAAGAGCGAGAAGGTGTAGATCCCCGCCACCGAAGCGAGGCTGGGCATCACGAGGACGTCGGCGACGACGATCGCCCACCCGCCCTGCCAGCCCGCCCAAGGGCCCATTGCCCTCGTCATCCAGCTGAACGTCGTTCCGCAGTCGGGGTCGGCCCGGTTCATGTAGTAGTAGGCGGCGGCTAT
The DNA here is from genome assembly GCA_035552815.1 of Solirubrobacteraceae bacterium. GTDB lineage: Bacteria > Actinomycetota > Thermoleophilia > Solirubrobacterales > Solirubrobacteraceae > Palsa-465. The sequence goes on from DASZKU010000139.1 coordinate 3,999, forward strand.
TGCCGCCATGGGGAAGAAGCACACGAGGATGACCGCCGGCGAGTGGGTGCCGAGGGTGGAGACGGCAGCGATGTAGCCGAGCGTGGCCGCCAGGCTGTACGCCGGCGCCGTCGACGCCACCCCGATGACGACATTGGAGAGGAACGAGATGGCGTTCTTCTTCAGGCCCTTGTCGCCGACGGTGACATCCACGATCGGCTCTACCAGCGATGCGCTCTCCACAGTGATCCCTTCTGTTCTCGGTGTTCGCGCCGGACTGCGGGTCGGGGAGCGGCGGTCCCTTGGACGGCCAGGGCTCTCCGACAGCCGGGCCATTCTCGTGCGCCGCCGGCGCGAGCGCAAGCGCCAAGTGGACAGAGGAATTGGCGGTACCGTGTCCCGCCGTGCCCTCTCCCGCCTCTCTCAGTGTCGCCGTCCTCGGCGCCGCCGGGACGATCGCCCCGGCGATCGTCCGCGACCTGGCCGCCTCCGAGGAGGCCGCGAGCATGCTTCTCCTCGACCTCGACGCCGATCGCGCCGGCGCCGTCGCGGCCGAGCACGGCGGTGGCAAGGCGAGCGCCCGGGCCGCCGACGCCCGCGATCCGGCCGCGCTCGCCGCCGCCCTCGAAGGCGTCGACGTCCTCATCAACTCGGCGAGCTACCGGATCAACCTCGACGCCATGCACGGGTGCCTGGCCGCCGGCTGCCACGACCTGGACCTCGGCGGTCTCTACTGGATGACCGGTCGCCAGCTCGCGCTCGACGAGGAGTTCCGCCGCGCCGGGCGGCTCGCCATCCTCGGGATCGGCTCGAGCCCGGGCAAGACCAACGTGATGGGCGCGCGCGCGGTCCGCGAGCTCGACGGGCCGGTCGACTCGGTCCTGGTGGCGGCGGCGGGGCGCGACCCGCGTGCCTCGGGGTCGGGGTCGGGGTCGGTCGGGGGGTCGGGCTCGGGCGGGGGGTCGGGCTCGGGCTCGGGCTCGGGCTCGGGCGGGGGCTCGGGCGGGTTCAGCCCGCCGTACGCCGTGCAGACGCTGATCGACGAGCTCACGCTCGCGCCCGTCGTCCTGCGCGACGGCGAGCCCGTCGAGATCGAGCCCCTGAGCGACGGGGGAAGCCTCGACTACGGACCGCCGATCGGCGAGGTGGAGACGATCTACACCCTGCACTCCGAGCTCGCGACCTTCGCTCAGAGCTTCGGCTGCCGGGAGTCGAGCTTCCGCCTCTCGCTCGCCCCGGCCCTGCTCGCGCGCCTGCGCGAGCTCGCCTCCGCGAGTCCGGACGAGGTCGCCCGGGCCACCCGCGAGGCTCTGGCGCCATCGGCGCAGACCGTCTCCGTGCACATGGTCATCGCCCGCGGCGGGGATCGCACGGTGACCGTGCGCGCGGTCAGCCACCCGCATTTCGGCCTCGGCGGGTCTGTCGTCTCGACCGCGGCCCCCGCCGCCGCCGCGGTGCGCCTGCTCGCGCGCGGCGCGCTCACGGCGACGGGCGTCCTCCCCCCGGAGCGGTGCATCGAGCCCGAGTCGCTGTTCGCCGAGCTGGGGACGCGTGGGTGCGAGTTCGAGGTCGTCACCGACGCGTGCAACTTTCCGTTCGGCGTGCGGGGCGTTTGTCACGGGGCGAGCGCGTAATCGGCGCAGAATTGTCACAACCGTCACGTCCGCGTGACGGTTACGCGCGGGCCGGGCGGGGCCGGTGCGCTATGCGGACGGATGACGTCCGCATAGCGCACACCCTCCCCGGTGAGCTCCGGCGGCCCGCCGCCCGGCGACCGGCCGGCAGCCGCGCGCCAGCCCGGCAGCCGCGCCAGCCCGGCGCCCAGCGGCCCGCCGCCCCGCCCGCCCCCGCGACCGGCCTGCCCGCCCCCGCGACCGGCCTGCCGCCCCCGCGACCGGCCCGCCCGCCCCCGCGACCGGCCCGCCGCCCCCGCGACCGGCCTGCCCGCCGACGCGACCGGCCCGCCGCCCCCGCGACCGGCCCGCCCGCCCCCGCGACCCGCCGCGCCCCGGACCCTCGCCCACTAGGATCCGCGCCGCGATGGACCTGACTCTGTCCCCGAGCGAGCTTGCCTTCAGAGATGAGCTGCGGGCGTGGCTGACCGCGAACCACCCGGGCCGTGAGCCGGCGGGGGACGAGGCGGCGTTCGCGTTCCGCCGCGTGTGGCAGCAGCGGCTCAACGCCGCGGGCCTGGCCGGCGTCTCGTGGCCGAGCGAGTACGGCGGACGGGGGGCGACGCTGGTCGAGCAGGCGATCTACAACGAGGAGATCGTGCGCGCCAAGGCCCCGCAGACCGCCAACGTGCTCGGCTTGGCCATGGGCGGCCCGACGGTGATCGCCCACGGGACCGAGGAGCAGCGGCGGCGCTACCTGCCGCCGATCCTCTCGGCGGAGGAGATCTGGTGCCAGGGATTCTCGGAGCCCGATTCCGGCTCGGACCTCGCCTCGGTGAAGACCCGGGCGACGAGGCACGGGGACGAGTGGGTGGTCACGGGCCAGAAGGTGTGGACGACGTTCGCCCATCACGCCAAGTGGTGCATGCTCGTCGCCCGCAGCGACTCCGATGCCCCCAAGCACCAGGGCCTTACGTACTTTCTCATGGACATGGAGCAGGAGGCGGTGCAGGTCAGGCCGCTCGTGCAGATCACCGGCGAGGCCGAGTTCAACGAGCTCTTCATCGAGGAGGCGCGGATCCCGGACGAGAACATCGTCGGGGGAGTGGGCAACGGGTGGGCGGTGGCCATCACCACGCTCATGCACGAGCGCGCGACGCTCGCCTTCGGCCTTCAGGTCTCGGTCCAGATCGCCCTGCGTGAGCTCATCGAGGAGGCCAAGGGGGCGCGCGCCAACGGCCATCACGCGAGTGAGGACCCGGTGATCCGCCAGCGTCTGGCCCAGCTCCTGATCGAGGCCGAGGTGCTGCGCCTGAACGCCTACCGGGGGTTGACGAAGATCATGCGGGACGGCGTGCCCGGCCCCGAGGGATCGCTCGGGAAGTGGCACTGGTCCGACGTCAATCAGTCCCTCACCGAGCTCGCGATGGACATCGCTGGACCGCGGGCCATGCTCGCCGACGACGAATGGACGTACCGCTTCCTGCGCGCCCGCGCCAATTCGATCGAGGGCGGCACCACCGAGATCCTCAAGAACATCGTCGCCGAGCGCGTTCTCGGCCTCCCGCGCATGCGATGAACTTCGACTTCACCGACGATCAGCGGGCGATCAAGGGCACGGCGCACGACTTCCTCGCCGCCCGCTACCCGGCCGCCACGGTCAGGGAGCTCGCGGCCGGCGAGCGGGGCTTCACCGACGAGCAGTGGCAGGCCCTCGCCGAGCTCGGGTGGACCGGGCTCGTCGTGCCCGAGGACGACGGCGGCCTCGGTCTCGGAGCCGTCGAGCTCGTGGTCATCCACGAGGAGCTCGGCTATGCGCTGGCGCCGACCCCGTTCTTCTCGAGCGTGGCCGCCACCCTCCTCCTCGTCGCCGCCGGCACCGCGTCCCAGCGCGAGCGCTGGCTCGAGCCGCTCGCCCAGGGCGAGGCGCGGGGGACGGTCGCGGTATGGGACGAGTACGCAGGGTGGTCGCCCGACCATTCCGAGCTCGAGGCCTCGGGCGGGACGCTCACCGCCACGAAGATCGCCGTGCCCGACGCCGCTGCCGCCGACTTCCTCATCATCGCCGGCGCCGACCGCCGCCACTACCTCGTGCCCGCCCGCGACCCGGGCGTGCGAATCGAGCCCGAGCAGGCGCTCGACCCGACCCGCAAGCTCTTCACGGTCACGCTCGAGGACGCTCCCGCCGAACCGCTGGCGCTCGAGCCGGAGCGGATCGCCCACGCCTATCACACGATCGTGGCGGCGCTGGCCGCCGAGAACGTCGGTGTCGCCCAGCGCGCGATGGAGATGGCGGTGTCCTACGCCAAGGAGCGCAAGCAGTTCGGGCGGCCGATCGGCGCCTACCAGGCGGTGTC
>DASZKU010000140.1:0-1781 GCA_035552815.1 Solirubrobacteraceae bacterium
CGGCCGTCCTTGACCGTCAGGTCGGACCCCTCGACGAGCGAGTAGCCGAGCGAGGAGGCGAGCACCGCGTGCTCGAAGGCGGTCTCGTTCCACGGCCCCGGGGTCAGGACGACGATGCGCGGGTCCTCGACGCCCGGGGGCGCCACCTCCTGGAGAGCGACGCGGAGCGAGCGGAAGAAGGGCGCGAGCCGGTGGACTTGGGCATCGCGGTAGAGGCTCGGGAGGACGCGCGAGATGACGGTGCGGTTCTCGAGCGCGTAGCCCGAGCCTGACGGCGCCTGGGCGCGGTCGGCGATGACCAGGCAGCGGCCGTCCTCGTCGCGTCCGAGGTCGGCGGCGTAGGTGAAGAGCTGCTGGGTGCCGGGCAGGCGAATCTGGTCGCACTGGCGCAGGAAGCCGGGGTGGCCGAACACGATCTCGGCGGGAAGCACGCGCCGGCGCAGGAGCTCGCGCGGTCCGTAGAGGTCCTCGAGCACGAGGTTCAAGAGCTCGGCGCGCTCGATCACCCCGGTCTCGATGCCCTCCCACTCGCGGCTGCTCACGACCGTGGGCAAGGGATCGAGGAGCCAGCGCCGGCCCGGGCGCGGAGACTCGCGGTACGCGTGGTAGACGACGCCGTCCTGATCGAGGAGCCGGGCCGCCTCCTCCTGGCGGCGCAGAAGCTCGCCGACCCCGAGCTCCGCGAACGCCTCGGCGAGGTGGGCCCAGTGGGGACGCGGCGCTCCGTCGCCGTCGATCATCTCGTCGTAGCAGCCCGGCAGGGGCCGGTAAGCGGGCAGTGGTGGCGGGGCGGCGCTCGTCATGGGCTGTCGGCGCCGGCGTCCGTCCCCGTCACGGGGTCCCTGGCTCGACGGAGATCGAGCGTCCGAGGGTATTCCCCGGCACGGCGGATGTCATCGAGCTCGATCCGCCCTGGGGTGTGGCCCATGGGCTCGAAGCGGCTGGCACGACGGGCCTCGGCGTCCTTGGCGTTGACCGGGAGCCGCTCGTAGGCCAGGCCTCCGGGATGTACGACGTGGTAGGTGCAGCCGCCCACCGAGCGGCTGCTCCAGCGGTCGACGACGTCGAACACGAGCGGGGTGTGAACCCCGATCGTCGGGTGCAGCGTCGAGGGCGGCTGCCAGGCTCGGTAGCGGACCCCGCCCACGTACGTCCCTGGGGTGTCCGTGGGCTGGACGGGGACGGCGAAGCCGTTGCAGGTCACGGCGTAGCGGGTGTCGGCCGCGCCGTCGAGCCGCACCTGGAGGCGCTCGAGCGATGAGTCGACGAAGCGCGAGGTGCCCGCCGCCGCCTCCTCGCCGAGGACGTTCCAGGGCTCGATCGCCATGCGCAGCTCGAGCGCGATGCCCTCGACCTCGATCGTTCCCAGAAGCGGGAAGCGGAACTCGAGGAAGGGCGCGAGCCACGCGTTCTCGAAGGCGAAGCCGTGCCGGCGGAGGTCGGCGAGCACCGAGCGGATATCGAGCTCGACCCACCAGGGGAGCAGGAAGCGATCGTGGAGCTCGGTGCCCCAGCGCACGAGCGGAGCTGCGTAGGGCTCGGCCCAGAACCAGGCCACGAGCGCGCGCACGAGCAGCGCCTGGACGAGCGCCATCTGGGGATGGGGAGGCATCTCGAAGCCCCGCAGCTCGAGGACACCCAGGCGCCCGGTCTCGCCGGCGGGATTGAAGAGCTTGTCGATGCAGAACTCGGCCCGGTGGGTGTTACCCGTCAAGTCAGTCAGGAGATGGCGGAAGAGGCGGTCGACTTGCCACGGTGGCGCCGGCCCGGCGGCGCTCAGG
>DASZKU010000141.1:0-3584 GCA_035552815.1 Solirubrobacteraceae bacterium
TCGACCTCTACTACCAGCACCGCGTCGACCCCTCGGTACCGATCGAGGAGACCGTGGGGGCAATGGCCGAGCTCGTCGACGCGGGCAAGGTGCGCTTCCTCGGCCTCTCCGAGGCGGGGCCGGAGACGATCAGGCGCGCGAACGCCGTCCACCCGATCACCGCCCTCCAGAGTGAGTACTCGCTCTGGAGCCGGGACATCGAGGAGGAGATCCTCCCCACCGCGCGTGAGCTCGGCATCGGCCTCGTGGCTTACAGCCCCCTCGGGCGCGGCTTCCTGACCGGTCGCTTCCAAAGCGTCGATGACCTCGAGCCCGGTGACTTCCGCCGCCACAATCCCCGCTTCGCCGCCGGGAACTTCGAACGCAACCTCGAGCTTCTCGCCCGGGTCAAGGAGCTCGCGACCGAGCACGACTGCACGCCCGGGCAGCTCGCCCTGGCCTGGGTCATGCACCGGGGCGAGGACGTCGTCCCCATCCCGGGGACCAAGCGCCGCTCCTACCTCGAGCAGAACGTCGAGGCGGCGGAGATCGAGCTGAGCGCCGAGGACCTCGCCCGCATCGACGAGGCGGCGCCGGTCGGCGCCGCCGCCGGGGACCGCTACCCGGACATGTCGGCCGTGGGGCGCTGAAGGCCCGGCGCGCCCCGCCCCCCGCGCCCCCGCGCCCCCCGGAGCGCCCCCGCGCCCCGCGCCCCCCGAGCCCTACTTGATCATCGGCTTCGCCACCGCGAGGACCTGGCCCATCGTCTTCGGCGTGTCGAAGCCGCCCGAGGGCGTCGGCGACTTGCCGATCAGCAGCCCGATTGCGGCCGCGTGCCGGGCCTCGGTCTGGACGATGCTCCCGGCTGCGGCGAGCAGGGCCTTGCTCTGGAGGAGCGGCCCGGCGCCGTTATAGGCGCTGACCCCGAGGTTCTCGACCGTGTAGGCCAAGTTCATGAACGACGAGGCGTTCGTGACCGGGAAGGAGAACGTCGGCTTCGCGACCGGGGTGCCGCCCGCCTGCTTGATCGCCTGCTTGAGCGCGGCGACGTGGGCGGCCTCCTCCTTGCCGAAGATGGAGACGTCGTGCGCCGCCTGCCCGGCAAGGCCGACCGTCTTGGCCTTGACCTGGTAGAAGTCGGTCTCCAGATACTCGAGCGTGAGAGCGAAGTTGAGGATGTCGATGTCGGTGGTCGCCCCGAGCGCGCTCGAGACGAAGGGAGCGGCGGCGGCCGTGCCGTAGACAGCGGCGGCGGCGACGGCACCGCGGACGAGGAAGCTGGCGCGCGTGACGCCGCCCACCTCGACCTCGGCGAGCTCGGGGTTGGCAAGTCTGTCGGTGATCATGGCTGCAGGTCGTCCTCTCGGTAACGGGCTAAGCGATGAAGGGCTTGACGGCGTTCAGCACCGTCGCGGCGTTGGCGGGGGTCGCGAACGCTCCCGTCGGGGTCACGTGACCACCGGGGACGAGCGTCGCGAGGGTGGCGGCGTGGCGGGCCTCGACGGTGTGGATGGCGAGCGCGGCGGCGAGCACGGTCGGGCTCGTGATGTGCGCCGCCTGGCCCAAGTACGCCGACGCGCCGAGGTTCTCGACCGTGTAGGCGAGCTTGGCCACCGCGGCCGCGCTCGTGAGCGGGAACTTACCCGTGGGCTTCGGCGCGGGGGTGCCGCCGAGCTTGATCACCGTCTCGTGGATGGCGGCCACGTGCTCTGACTCCTGCTGTCCGTACTCGGCGACGAGCGATCCGACCGACCCGTTGAAGAGCTTGGCGGCGACCACCTTGGCGTAGAACTCGGCCTCGAGGTACTCGAGGGTGAGGGCGTAATTGAGGATCCCGATATCGCCGGCGCCGAACGAAGTGGGGACCGACGGCGCGGCGGCGGGGGCCGCGGCGCCGGCCGCCGAGGTCGCGGTCTTCCTCGACGTCGAGGTCGGGCTCGAGCTCGAGCCGCACGCGGCCAAGACGAAGGCGCCGAAGCTCGCGGCTCCAGCGCCGCCCACGGCCTTGAGGAACTTCTTGCGGCCCACATCGTCGCGGACGAGCTCCTCGACGATTCCCCGCGGCTGCGGGGCCAGCTCTTCTTGCTCTCTAGGGTCTGAGGGCATCAGCAAACCTCCGGTCAGGCGCCTGGACGCCTGTGGCGTGGGCGACAAGTAGATGACCCAGTCGCCGCCTCGGCGCCGGGATTGATCGTTCAGTACGGGGTGGCGGACGGGACGGATCAGCGCCCATCTCGGGTGATCCGGACCGGGGTTCCAGCGCGTAGGGAGAGCAGAAATCTGCTCACTGGAAACGGAGAAAACGCCATGCCGACGGGAATCCTCAGTCCGATGCATCTGCTCATCGTGTTGGTCGTAGCGCTGGTTGTGCTCGGACCCAAGCGCCTCCCCGGGGCGGGTAAGGCGCTCGGTCATGGCCTGCGTGAGTTCAAGGACTCGATCAGCGGTCTCTCGCCCGCCGAGGAGCCGGCCCAGATCCCCGCCGTCGCCGCGTCTGAGGCCCCGACGGTGCTAACCCACGACCGCACTCCGGTCGCCGCCGGCGAGCCCGCGTAGAGTCACCTCGAGGCCCGCACAGAGGACACTGACCCAAGATGCCGCCGATCATGAGCCGCATGGGACGCCTGGCCACGCTCGGTGAGCATCGCCTGCGCGGCCTCGCCGACGAGGAGCTGATGGTTCGCGTCGCGCGCGGCGACGCCGACGCGTTCGACCTGATCTACGAGCGCCACGCCGATGCCGCTTTCTCCCTCGCCTACCGCATCAGCGGCTCACGGGGCGCGGCCGAGGAGGTCGCCCAGGATGCCTTCCTGGCCCTGTGGCGCAATGGCCAGCGCTACGAACCCGGCCGCGGCAGCGTCCGCAATTGGATCCTCGGCATCGTCCACAACCGCTCGATCGACGCCCTGCGCCGGGCCGTCCGGCACGAATCCCGTCGCGCCGGCGACGAGGGGCTGGCCGAGCGCCTGGTGTCACCTGACCGCACCGACGAGGAGGTGGGCCGGCGCCAGGACGCAGGCACGGTGCGCACCCTCCTCGACGACCTGCCCGCGGACCAGTGTCGCGTGATCGAGCTCGCCTACTTCGCCGGTTTTACGCACACCGAGATTGCCGATATGCTCGCCATCCCTGTCGGCACCGTCAAGGGACGGATGCGGCTCGGGCTGGAGAAGCTCCGCCTGCGGATGGAGATCTCCGGAGTGACGATATGAGCGCCTTAGGACCGAAGTATTGTGAGAAAGGTGACACCGCCGGTGCCTACCTTCTCGGCGCCCTGCCCGAGGACGAGTCCTACTCCTTCGAGCTCCACCTCTCGAGCTGTGCGCAGTGCCAGCGTGACGTCCATCAGCTCGCGGCGGCCGCCAACGGCCTCGGCACCGCGGTAACTACGGTCGCGGCGCCGCCCGAGCTCGGGCAGCGGATCCGGAGCATCGTGCGGGCCGAGGCCGAGCTGCTCCGGGCGGCCGGGCCCGAGGCCGACCGCCCGGTCCAGAAGTCGCGCGCGCGACCGGGTTGGCTCGGCGGCGGGCGCTGGCCGGCGCCGCGGATCGCGGTGGCGGCGACGCTGGCGGTGGGAGTGCTGTGCGGCGTGATTGTGGGCTCGA
>DASZKU010000142.1:0-7996 GCA_035552815.1 Solirubrobacteraceae bacterium
CTGACAAGCTCGCGTGGGGGCCGGCGCGAAGGCCGGCCCCACGCCACCTGATCGGCTCCACCTGCCTCGTCGCCAGCGTGCTCGCGTCGAGCGGGAACCAGACCCGCTGTCGAGCTGCCGCCCGCAGCCTCCGCAGCGTCACGACATGGAGGAGCACCGAGAGCGGCACGGCGAAGACGGGGATGAGCACGAGCGGGAGTCGGCTGATCAGCGTGTTGGGGTGACCGAGGAGGGTCGGCCAGATCGGCGAGGGCGAGGTTGACGCGCCGAGCGCGACGGCCAGGACGAGGTCGGCGATGCCCTCGATGTTCCACCACACGGCCAGCCTCCGTGAGCGCTCGCTCCCGTCGCCGAGCCGGGCCGCGACGAACGGGGCCGCCAGTCCGACGGCAATGTCGCCGATCCCCGCGGGCAGGGCGAAGATGGCGGGGATGCGCCCTGCGGCCCAGCCGACGATGAAGACGACGCCGGCCACGCGGTAGAGCTGGACGCGGACGAGCGCGCGGGGCGGAATCGAGTCGAGGAGCCGGGTCAGGGGGCTCGGGCGCCTGAGCAGGAGCAGGCCGATGGGGATGGGAAGGACGATGCCGAAGGCGATGACCGGGACCGGGCGGTGGTAGGTCGTGGCGAAGGCGCCGAGTGCGCCCAGGAGCACGCCCAGGGCCAGCCACGCGGTCAGTCCGGCGAGCAGGCGGCCTCGTGCCTCACCGGTGCCCGTCCGCCACAGACCGACCGTGACCGATAAGTACACGAGCGCCACGGCCGCGATGACGCCGATCCCGAGGCCGATAGGAACGTGGGTGTTCATGACAGGAGTCACCTTTCTGTTCGGGGACGAGCAGCGCCGGCGCAGCGTACCATGATTTCCAAGCATACACACCTAAATCTGGCTCGAAGCGATGTGTTTCCTTATACTGCTGGTGGTGAAGCGCTATGCCCAGTACTGCGCCGTCGCTCGCGCGCTCGACCTCGTGGGCGAGCGCTGGACGCTGCTCGTGGTGCGGAGCCTGCTCATGGGCCCCCAGCGCTACACCGACCTGCGCGACGGCCTCCCCGGGATCGCCACCGATCTGCTCACCGCGCGGCTGCGCACGCTCGAGGAGGCCGGGTACGTTCGCCGCCGCCATCTCCCCCGCCCCGCCGCGGTGGCCGTCTACGAGCTCACGGAGGCCGGATGGCAGCTCGGCCCCGTCGTCCTTGCGCTCGCCCGGCTCGGCGTGGGCCAGCTCGGATCGCCGGCGGCGGAGGACGACGTCAACGCCGACGCCCTCGTCCTCCTCCTCCGCGCCAGCTTCAGCGGCGAGTACGCGAGCGACGATCCCGGGCCGGGCTACCAGCTCGAGCTCGACGGCGAGCCCTACGCCGTCGTCGGGCATCCGGGATGGATTGAGACCCGGCGCGGGCCGGCCACCGATCCCGCCTGCACTCTGCGCACCGATCCTCGCACCCTGGCCGAGATCCTCTCTGGCGCGCTCCCGGCCGAGACGGCGATCGCCGACGGCCGGCTGGCGGTCGACGGGCCCGTAGAACAGCTCGACGCCTTTCTCGCTGCCTTCGCGTTCGCCCCCGCGCCCGCGCCCTAGCGGATAGGCTTGCCGCCATGAACCAGGCTGAGCAAGCCCTGATCGCCACCCGCACCGCCATCGGCGCCGGGGTATGGCTGGCCCCGCGGCTCGGAGGCCGCCTCTTCGGCCTCGACCCCAAGGCCAATCCCCAGCTTCCCTACGTCGGGCGTCTCTTCGGCGCGCGCGATGTCGCGCTCGCCTACGGCCTGGCGGCGAGTGGTGGCGAGGAGCGAACGCGATGGCTGCGCATCGGGCTGGCGTGCGACCTCGCCGACGTCGCTGCCAGTGTGTTCGCGGGCCGGAGCGGCTATCTGCCCAAGCTGGCGACGGTGCTCGTCACTGGCACCGCGATGGCCGCCACGGGTCTGGGCGTCGCGGCGATGCTCGGCGAGAGCCAAGCGCCGGCCGCCTGATCAGCCTCATCCGAGCAGGGCAGCGACCTCGAGCGCGCCGACGCCCGCAGCGGGCGACGGAACCGTGGCGCCGAGCCCGTAAGCCTCGGTCACGCGGTAGCCGTCCGAGGTAGGAGCGGTCCGCACCTCGACCGAACGCGCGGGCTGATCGATGAGCCAGTACGCCTCCGCCCGTGCGAAGTGCCGCGTGAGCCTCTGGACGATCAGGGCATGGGCCGGGCTCTGTGCGGGCTCGTCTCGCAGAGGACGCCGTCGAGCAACTCGACCGGTCCGCCTTCCAGCGCGCCCGACGCGACCATCCGAGCGTAGACGTCGGCGTCGAGGTGGCGGACGGGCGGCGTGGCCACCGTGTCGATCCTAGCGACGGGACGGCGCGCCGGCGAGCCTACGCGCTCGGCGCTCAGGCCGACTCGGCCTCGATCGGCGGCCACTCGAGCTGCCCTGAGAGCTCGCCGGCGGCGAGGTTGATGAGCGCTCTGTGCTCCGCCTCTCGATACTCGCCCGCCGCCAGCGCCAGCCAGCTCACCGAGCGCTCCTGGGGGTCGACGATCAGCACCTCGTCGACCGCGTGGGCCGCGTAGTAGGGGAGCTTCTCCCAGGACTCGTCGTGAGGCGAGACAACCTCGATGACGAGCGCGGCGGTGGGGTGCCAGACGCCGGTCGCGCGGTCTCGATGCAGCGCCCCGTCGGGGATACGGAAGTCATCCTCGCCCTCGCCGAGATTGATCGCGCCCGTGGACGTCAGGCCGGCGCGGTCGGCCAGCGGCCCGAGCAGCCGCGCAAGCTGCCACTCGATATTCGCGTGGGCACCAGACGGAGACGGAACCATGTGATAGACGCCCTCCCACACCTCGTCGTGGCGGTCCGCGCCGCAGCGACGGCGGCGCTCGAGCAGCTCATCGAATCCGGCGGACGCTTGGTCGAGGATCAGCGTGCGCATATCACGCCGAAGGGTACTGCCGCCGCCGCGCACATCGCTGTGCGCGGCGGCAGTGGCTAATGCGTCTACTCCTCGTCCCGGGTCGGGGCCGGCTCGTCGCCCGAGAGATCGAGGTCGGCGAGCTCCTCGGCGAACCCGAGGTGCGAGCCTCCGGTGCCGATGTCCTCGAGGTCGGAGAGGTCGGCCTCGAGGCCGCCGACGAAGCCCGAGAGGGATTCGCCGTCGGTGAGCCCGAGTTCGGCCGCAAGCTCGTCGTGGTCAAGCAGCCCGACGTCGTCCATGCCGCGGGGGAGCGGCTCGGCGGGCTCGATCTCGATCCGCCGGTAGCGCTTGAGGCCGGTGGCGGCGGGGATCAGCTTGCCGATGATCACGTTCTCCTTGAGCCCGTTGAGGCGGTCGATCTTGCCCTCGAGCGCGGCGTCGGTGAGCACCTTCGTCGTCTCCTGGAAGGACGCCGCCGACAGGAACGAGTCGGTGTTCAGCGATGCCTTGGTGATCCCGAGGATGATCTCCTCGGCCTGGGCGGCCTCGCCCCGTGCGTCGATCACCACCTGGTTGATGCGGGCGTAGTCGAAGCGGTCGACGAACTGACCGGGAAGGAGGTCGGTGTCGCCCTTCTGGTCGACCCTGACCTTCTTCATCATCTGGCGCACGATGAGCTCGATGTGCTTGTCGTTGATGTCCACGCCCTGGGACTTGTAGACCGCCTGCACCTCGGAGACGAGGTAGAGCTCGGTCTCGGTCCGGCCGCGGATGGCGAGCAGCTCGTGGGGATACAGGGACCCCTCGTTGAGCTGGTAGCCGGCCTCGATGCGCTTGCCCTCTTCGACGAACAGGCGCGTGCGGCGGGGGAACGTGTACCGGTGCTCCTCGCCGGCGTCGTCGATGATGACGACGGTCCGCGACTTGTCGGTGTCCTCGAGGTTGACCTTGCCGCCGACGTCGGCGATCTTCGCCAGGCCCTTGGGCTTGCGCGCTTCGAAGAGCTCGACGACGCGCGGGAGACCGTGGGTGATGTCCGCCCCGGCGATACCGCCGTGGTGGAAGGTCCGCATCGTCAGCTGGGTGCCGGGCTCGCCGATCGACTGGGCGGCGATGATGCCCACCGCGTCGCCGATCTGGGCGAGCTTGCCCGTGGCCAGCGAGCGGCCGTAGCACGCCTGGCACACCCCGGTCGGCGCCTCGCACTTCAGCACCGAGCGCACCGGGATGCCCACGTACTCGCCCTTCTCGCGCTCGAGCGAGTAGGACTCGATCATGTCGGCGAGCTCGGCCCGGTCGATCTCCTGCCCCTTGTCGAGGAGCTGGCGACCGCGCTTGGTCACGAACTCCTGAGCGGCCACGCGGCCGATCAGGTTGGTGTTGGGCTCGCCACCGTCCTGGAACAGCGGCAGGTGGACGTACTCAGTGGTGCCGCAGTCATCCTGGCGGATGATCACGTCCTGGGAGACGTCGACCAGGCGGCGGGTCAGGTAGCCCGAGTCCGCCGTGCGCAGCGCCGTGTCGGCGAGGCCCTTGCGCGCCCCGTGCGTGGAGATGAAGTACTCGAGCACGGTCAGGCCCTCCATGAAGTTGGCCTTGATCGGACGCTCGATGATCTCGCCCTTCGGGTTGGCCATGAGGCCGCGCATCCCCGCCAGCTGGCGGATCTGCTGGGCCGATCCGCGGGCTCCGGAGTTCGCCATCATGAAGATGGGGTTGAGCTCCTCGAGGTTCTCGGTCATCGCCTGCGCCACCTCGGTGGTGGCGCGATCCCACAGGTCGACGACCGCCTCGTGGCGCTCCTCCTGGTTCATGAGCCCGAGGTCGTACTGACTCTCGACGCCGGCGAGCTCCTCGTCGAAGCGCTCGAGGATCTGCGGCTTCGAGGGCGGGACCTGGACGTCGTTCTTGGAGATCGTGATTCCCGCCAGGGTGGCGTAGTGGAAGCCGACATCCTTGAAGGCGTCGAGGACCTGCGAGATCGTCGGCGCCCCGTAGGCCTGCACGAGATCGTCGACCAGCTTGGTCGTGTCCTTCTTCTTCATCGAGCGGTTGATGAACGAGTACTTGCTCGAGTCGAACTCGTCGCCGAGTGCCTCCTGGAGCGCGCGCTCGATCTTGTCGTTGTAGATGATCCGGCCGACGGTGGTCAGCAGGTGCCCGCCCTCACGCCCGTCCTGGCGGAACTCCGCGAGGTCGTGGAGCTTGACCACGCCGTGCTCGTAGGACCACTCCGCCTCCTGGGCGGTGCGGTACACGTGCGGGCGCGGCTGGTGCGTCGAGGAGTCGATCTTGGCGAGCTCGGACTCCTCCGGGCCGTAGGTCAGGTAGTAGGCACCGAGGACCATGTCCTGCGTCGGGGTGGCCAGCGGAGCCCCGTGGGCGGGGGAGAGGATGTTGTTGGCCGAGAGCATGAGGATCCGCGCCTCGGCCTGCGCCTCTGCCGACAGGGGCAGGTGCACGGCCATCTGGTCGCCGTCGAAGTCGGCGTTGAAGGCGTGGCACACCAGCGGGTGGACCTGGATCGCCTTGCCTTCCACGAGCTTGGGCTCGAAGGCCTGGATGCCGAGACGGTGGAGCGTGGGCGCCCGGTTGAGAAGCACCGGATGCTCGTGGATGACCTCCTCGAGCACGTCCCACACCTCGGGGATCATCGAGTCGACCATCTTCTTGGCCGCCTTGATGTTCTGCGCGGACTTGCGCTCGACGAGCCGCGCCATGATGAACGGCTTGAAGAGCTCGAGCGCCATGAGCTTGGGCAGACCGCACTGGTGCAGGCGCAGGCTCGGACCGGAGACGATCACGCTGCGTCCCGAGTAGTCGACCCGCTTACCGAGCAGGTTCTGGCGGAAGCGGCCCTGCTTGCCCTTGAGCATGTCGCTCAGCGACTTCAGCGGCCGGTTGCCCGGGCCGGTGACGGGACGCCCGCGCCGGCCGTTGTCGAACAGCGCGTCGACGGCCTCCTGGAGCATCCGCTTCTCGTTGTTGACGATGATCTCCGGCGCGCCGAGGTCGAGCAGCCGCTTGAGGCGGTTGTTGCGGTTGATGACGCGGCGGTAGAGGTCGTTGAGGTCCGAGGTGGCGAAGCGGCCGCCGTCGAGCTGGACCATCGGGCGCAGCTCGGGCGGGATCACCGGCACGGCCTCGAGGATCATCATCTCCGGGCGGTTGCCCGAGTTGATGAAGGCCGAGACGACCTTCAGGCGCTTGACTGCGCGGGCTTGCTTCTGGCCCTTGGCGGTCTTGACCTGCTCCTGGAGATCCTCGGACTCGTCGTCGAGGTTGACCTGCTGGAGCAGGTCGCGCACCGCTTCGGCACCCATGCCGCCGCGGAAGTACTCGCCGAAGCCGAACGGGGACCCGAAGCGGTCCTTGAGCTCGCGGAAGGTCGTCTCGTCGTTGACGACGTCCTTGGGCTTCATGCTCTGGAAGAGCTCCCACACCTGGCGCATGCGCTCGGCGGCGTCCTCGATGTAGACCTCGGTGTCGTCGATGTCCGCCTGGAAGCTCTTGCGGAGCTCCTTGAGCATCTTCTCGCGCTCCTCGTCGGAGAGCTTGGCGACGTTGACCTCGAGGCTCTCGGCCCACAGGTGGTCCTCGTCGGAGAACTGGCGGCTCGTGCGCCCGGTCTCGAGGTACTCCTCGCGACGGGCGAGCGACTCGCGCAGCTCGAGGATCCGCTCCTCCTTCTCGGCCGCGTAAGCGTCGAGGACCTTGTTGACCTCGCCGGCGAGGCGGTCGACGTCGCGCGCGCGCGCCTCGTCGTCCACCCACGTGACCATCGAGGCGGCGAAGTAGAGAACCTTCTCGAGCTCCTTGGGAGCCATGTCGAGCAGGTAGCCGATCCGGCTCGGGACACCCTTGAAGAACCAGATGTGCGAGACCGGCGCGGCCAGGTCGATGTGGCCCATGCGCTCGCGGCGGACCTTGGAGCGCGTGACCTCCACGCCGCAGCGCTCGCAGACGATGCCCTTGTAGCGGACGCGCTTGTACTTACCGCAGTAGCACTCCCAGTCCTTGGTGGGACCGAAGATGCGCTCGCAGAAGAGGCCGTCCTTCTCGGGCTTGAGCGTGCGGTAGTTGATGGTTTCCGGCTTGGTGACCTCGCCCGAGCTCCACGAGCGGATCTGCTTGGAGGAGGCGAGGCCGATTTCTATGGCGTCGAAGTTATTGATGTCAATCATGCGAATCCTTGCTTGGCGAAGGGGGGCGGGTGTGCGTGCGGGGCGGGGCGGGTCACGGCGACCGATCGCCGTGACCGCCCTGGCGGCTTACGTCTCAGACTCCTCGAGCGCGACGGCTTCGCTCGGCTCCATGTCGTCCTTGTCGTCGTCGGACTCATCCAGGTCCGGCGCGGTGCTCGCGTCGATCATCGAATCGTCGCCGTCGCCGTCGCCGTCGCCGTCGCCGAAGTCCCCGGCCGCGAGCTCCTCGCCGGACTCGAGGTCGGGGTCGACGGTGGCCTCGGCCGTCTCGCCCTCATCCTCGATCGACTCGTCGGCGGCCGCGGGGTCGCTCGAGCGCACCCCGCTGAGGTCGATGCCGAGCTCCTCGGCAGCCCGCAGCAGGTCGTCGTCCTCCTCGCGCATCTCCGCGCGCTCGCCCTCCTCGGAGACAACATTGACGTCGAGCGCCAGCGACT
The DNA here is from genome assembly GCA_035552815.1 of Solirubrobacteraceae bacterium. Lineage (GTDB taxonomy): Bacteria > Actinomycetota > Thermoleophilia > Solirubrobacterales > Solirubrobacteraceae > Palsa-465. The sequence continues at coordinate 7,543 of DASZKU010000142.1, forward strand.
GCATCTCCTTGAGCAGGACCTTGAACGACTCGGGGATCGACGGCTCGGCGATGTTCTCGCCCTTGACGATGGCCTCGTAGGCCTTGACGCGCCCGACGGTGTCGTCGGACTTGATCGTGAGCATCTCCTGGAGCGTGTAGGCGGCTCCGTACGCCTCGAGCGCCCATACCTCCATCTCGCCGAAACGCTGGCCGCCGAACTGCGCCTTGCCCCCCAGCGGCTGCTGGGTGACGAGCGAGTAGGGACCGGTCGAGCGCGCGTGGATCTTGTCGTCGACGAGGTGCAGGAGCTTGAGGATGTACATGTAGCCGACCGTCACCTGCTCGACGAAGGGCTCGCCGGTGCGCCCGTTGAAGAGCGTCGCCTTGCCCGAAGCCTGCTCGCCGACGCGGCGGTTCTTGTCGACGTCCATGCGGATCTTGCCCTCGTGCTCGTCCTGCCAGCGCACGAGCGC
>DASZKU010000143.1:0-9093 GCA_035552815.1 Solirubrobacteraceae bacterium
CGGTACGAGGAAGGCCGGCGGACACGCCCAGGCACGCCCAGCCACTCGCCAGATCATCAAAGTTCTTTCGGAACGCTGCACTAGTGCTGCGCTAGTTGTAGGGCCCGCCCATCTCACAGCTTGGCTGAGCGCGTGGCCGTGCCGTCCCGCCACGTCATCCGCGACCCGGCCAGGCGCAGCGACGACGGGCGGATGGCCTTGCCCGAGTCGAGCAGCGAGCTCTTGGCGCCCGTGAAACCGTGGACCTCGTAGCTCTGCCCTCGATTCCGCACCAGCGAGGTGTCGGTGGCGATCCATCCCACGGTGCTGCCATGCCCGAGCACGAGCGAGGCGACGGACACGTAGGACTCGGCGCCGAGAGGAAGGGTGCCGGCGGCGATGTCGGCGAGCTCCCTGGCGCTCGCCAGGTCGCGGATGACGACAGTCGAGGAGCCGGTGTCGACCCCGCAGCGCTCGAGCCCATAGGCGACCGTCGTTCCGAGGAGCTTGACCGGGGCGGCGCGGCCGGGGGCCACGTTGCAGATCCCGAGGCCTCCGAGCTTGTGGCGGGTGCCGGTGGCACTGACGCAGCCGTACACCGAGCCCTGCCACGAGAACACCTGGGCGACGTGGTCGGAGGCGAGGGTGCGCGCGCCCGGGGGCAGGCACGCCGCGCGGGCGGCGGCCGTCGGCGTGGCGCGCGCGCCCGCCGAGGCCCACACCGCGACCGCCAGGAGCGCCGAGCTCGCGAGCATGGAGGCGGAGATGAGCTTGCCCGCGCGAGTCATGCCGGTGCGCACCGTAGGGCTCTGCCCGGGCGGGCGCAAGCTCCGGGGCGGCGCGCCGGTAAGGTTCCGCGCTCGCAACAACCCAGCTGACCCCGATCAGGAGCCTCCAGGATGGCAGACGCCCCGCTCACCCCCGATGACGTCATGGCCCTCGCCAAAGAGCACGAGATCCGCTTCATCCGGCTCTGGTTCACGGACATCCTCGGCCAGCTGAAGTCGTTCTCGATCAACGCGACCGAGCTTCCGGACGCGTTCGAGGGCGGGATGGGCTTCGACGGCTCGTCGATCACCGGCTTCAACGCCATCGAGGAGTCGGACATGCTCGCCATGCCCGACGCGAGCACCTTCTCCCGCCTGCCCTGGAGCCCGTCCGAGGCCGGGGTGGCCCGCATGTTCTGCGACATCCTCACCCCCGAGCGCACGCCGTACGAGGGCGATCCCCGGCACGTGCTGCGCCGCGCCCTCGAGCGTGCCTCGGCGATGGGCTTCGACCACTTCTACGTCGGGCCCGAGCTCGAGTACTTCTACTTCCGCGACTCGAAGTCCACCGAGGTCCTCGACGAGGGCGGCTACTTCGATCTCACCACGCTGGACGCCGGCTCTGACCTGCGCCGCGAGACCGTCATCGCCCTCGAGCAGTTCGGCATCCACACCGAGTACACCCACCACGAGGTGGGCCCGAGCCAGCACGAGATCGACATGCGCTACGCCGACGCGCTGAAGATGGCCGATGACTGCATGACCTACCGGATCACGGTCAAGGAGTTCGCGCTCAAGTACGGCTACCACGCGACCTTCATGCCCAAGCCCCTGTTCGGCGAGAACGGCTCGGGCATGCACACCCATCAGTCGCTCTTCACCGGCGGACGCAATGCCTTCTTCGACGCCGACGACACGTACTTCCTCTCCGACGTGGGCAAGGCCTTCATCGCCGGCCAGCTCCGCCACGCACGCGAGATCTCTTCGATCTTCGCCCAGTGGGTCAACTCCTACAAGCGCCTCGTGCCCGGTTACGAGGCGCCCGTGTACGTGGCATGGTCGCGCCGCAACCGCTCCGCGCTCGTGCGCGTCCCCATGTACCACCCCGGCAGCGAGAAGGCGACGCGGATGGAGCTCCGCTGCCCCGATCCCGCCTGCAACCCTTACCTCACCTTCGCGGTGCTCCTCCAGGCCGGACTCGAGGGGATCGAGCACGGCTACGAGCTCCCCGACGCGATGGAGAAGAACCTCTACCACCTCTCGCCGGACGAGCGCAAGCGGCTCGGTATCGAGCAGCTCCCCGAGACGCTCGGAGAGGCGATCGAGCTCACGGCCGAGTCTGAGCTCGCCCTCCGCACGCTCGGTGAGCACATGTTCAACCGCTACATCGAGATCAAGCGCCAAGAGTGGGACGACTACCGGGTCCAGGTCACCCCGTGGGAGCTGGAGCGGTACCTACCCGTGCTCTAGACGAAGACGCGCCATCGGCACAGGGGGTAGGACCGGCAGGGGACAGCCGGCACTCCCGGCGGTGGATCGTCTTCGTCCATCAGGACGGCGTCATCGTGAGCGCGACAGTACGCGCGCTCGCCGAGGTCGGCGTCCTCCACGCCTCGCTGGCCGGCGAGCGCTCCCTCGCCGACCTGTGTCCCGGCCTCACCGTGGGCGGCTTCGGGTATCTGCGCGTCGGCCTTCGCTGCCTGGCCAGCCAGGGCTGGCTCGAGGACGCGCCCACCGGCGACCCCGCGACGACGCTGGTGCGCTGGAGCGACAGCGGGCGCTCGGTGGCGCCCTACCTCGACCGCTACGTGGCGGCGGGACGGTTCCTGGCCCGCTTTGACCGCCTCGAGGACGAGGTGTGGTCGCGCCCGTGGACGCGCCGGCAGGCCGGCGCTTTCGTCGAGCTTTCACACCTCGCCCGGGAGCGCTGGCGCCTCGGGCCCGAGCTCGACGCCGAGACCCGCGCTCTCATCACCACCCACCTCGATGCCACCCTCGTCGTGCCCGCGATGACATGGCTCTCGGAAACCGGCCGCCTGGGCGCGGAGGCCCCGAGGCTTCCCGGCGACGCGCTCGGCGAGGCGATGGCTGGCGTCATGCACACCCTGGGATGGATCAAAGCAGGCGGCGAGTGGACGGAGGCGGGTCGCGAGGCCGCCACCCTGTCGGTCCACTTCGGGATGGCGGGGTCCTACCTGCCCATGCTCGCGCGGCTCCCCGAGCTCTTCGGTGGCCAGACCTCGGTGACGCCCGACCCCGACACGAGCGAGCACGAGGTCGAATGGCACGTCCACCGGCGACTGAACGTGCTCGCGAGCGCCACCGCGCACCGGCGCTACTTCGCCGACGCCGACGAGCTCTTCCTCGAGCTCTTCGGCCGCGAGCCCGTGCACCAGCAGCCCCGCTACATCGCTGACATGGGGTGTGGGGACGGCAGCTGGCTCGCCCACCTCTACGAGCTCATCACCGCGGGCACGGTGCGTGGAGAGCTCCTTGACCAATGCCCACTGCTCATGGTCGGCATCGACTACAACCTCGCCGCGCTGGACCAGGCCCGCCTCCTCCTCGAGGCCGCCGGCATCCCCGCCCTGCTCATCCAAGGCGACGTCGGCGACCCCGACGCGGTGGCCGCCACCCTCGCCGAGCATGGGCTCGCGATGGAGGACGGCCTCCACATCCGCGCCTTCATCGACCACAACCGTGCCTATCGAGGCGCCGAGCCGATCCCCGAGCTCATCGGCGTATCGAGTGGAGCTTACGTCGGCCCCGGCGGCCGCTGCCTCGATCCCGCCGCCGTCGAGGCCGATCTCCTCGCCCACCTGCGCCGCTGGGCCCCGCACGTCGCCAAGCACGGCATGGTCGTGCTCGAGGCCCACTGCGTGGACCCGGCGATTGCCCGCGAGCACCTCGGGGCCACCCACAGCGTGGCCTTCGACGCCTATCACGGCTACTCGCACCAGTACCCGGTCGAGCACACCGCCTTCCTCGAGTGCTGCCGGTGCGCGGGCCTGCGTTCGGTGAGCGAGTGGGAGCGCCGCTACCCGGTGAGCCGGCCCTTCGTGGCCGTCACCCTCAGCCGCCTCCTCGCCGCCGAGCCCGAGTCGCTGCTTCCCGCAATGAGTCGCCTCGCGCCCCCCGCCGGGAGCTGGACGCCGCCGGCGGACATCGATCTCTCCGACGGGAAGGCCCTCCACGAGCTCCTGTTCTGCGACGGCGAGCTCAGCCATCCGCGGTCGTGGTGCTCGGCGCCGACTGGGTACGTGGTGGCGGGGGCGCTGGCGGCGGTGCAGGCGCGGCTCGCGACCGCGCGCGCGGGTGATGTGATCCGCGTGCTCGACTACGGAGCGGGCACCGGCCTGGCGAGCATCGAGTTCCTCAAGGCGTGCCGCGAGCGCCGGATCGAGCAGCGCCTCGAGCGCCTGGAGGCGAGGCTCGAGCTCCATCTCGTGGATCTGCCTTCGAGCTGGTTCGCCTTCGGGGCCCGGCTCCTGCGCGAGTGCGAGTTCGCGCACTTCCATTCGCTCTCGGGACCGGGTCGCCGCTTCCGGCCCCTGCTCGAGGTCACCGGGGGCAGGAAGATGGACGCGGTGATGTCGAACATGGTCTTCCATCTGATCCCTCCGCGCGCGCTCGAGGCGATGGCCGCCGGGCTCGCCGAGGTCACCCTTCCCGGCGGCCGCCTGTCCTGGAGCGCGCCCGACATCGGCCCGGCGGGACCCTACGCCGTGCTCTTCCACGACGCCAACCGCGCTCTGCGCCGCCGCTGGCTCGAGTTCCTCGACGGCGAGCGGCCGCAGGACGATCTCGTCGCTGCCGACTCCGAGGCCGGGCACGCGCTGCGCGAGGCGACGCGCCGGATCCGCGACGGCCTCGGCGAGGCCGCCCGCCGCGAGTCACGGACGCGGGCCAACCGTCGCGTCCTCCCCGAGGCCAACGTCGCGCAGGCCGTGGTCGACGCGCTCGCGAGCGAGTTCCGCGGCGCTCCCGAGCTCAAGCTCGAGACCCACGAGCTCCTCGTCACCGACGTCCTCGACACCCTCCTCGTGCCCGCCAACCAGGCCGAGTACCTGCCGGAGATCGCCGACCGCTCCGTCCGGGAGGCACTGATCCGCGAGCTCATGCTCGGCGAGGTGCTCCCGGGCCTGAGGTCAACGGGAGCGGGGACGGCCCGCGGCGTGAGCGTGCAGTGGACCCTCGGCACCGTGCGCCACGCGGCAGGCCCGGCGGGCGCGGCGACCGCGGCAGGCCCGGCAGGCGCGGCGACCGCGGCAGGCCCGGCGACCTAACCCAGCGCCGCCGCGAGCCCCTCGGCGCTGAGCACCGGCGCCTGGCACACGAAGTGCTCGCACACGTAGGCGGCGGCGCGGCCCTCGACGGGCCCGCGGCCCTCGAGCAGAGGGACCCCGTCGGATCCCCCGGCGAGGACCAGGTAGGGCCGGAAGGAGTCGCGCACCACGCGTACGAGCTCGCCGGCGCTCTCGCTCGGCCCGACGATCGCCACCTCCTTGACCGGGGCAAGGTAGAAGTCGGCGGCGCGGAGCACGTGCCCGAAGCCGTGGGGGTGCTTGACGGCGATCGGATAGAGGAGCCGGAGCACCCCGAGGGCGTGGCGCTCGTACTCGTGCTCGCCCGAGAGCAGGGCGAGCCGGAGCAGGCCGAAGGCAGCGGCAGCGTTCCCCGAGGGGATCGGCGTGTCGTCGATGTCCTTGCGACGCGCGGCGAGGCGCTCGTGGTCGTCGGCGGTGGTGAAGAAGCCGCCGTGCTCGGCGTCGGCGAAGTGCGCGGTGATCTCATCGGCGACGGCGACCGCCTCGCGGTACCAGCGCGCGTCGAACGTCGCCTCGTAGAGGGTGAGGAGCGCCTCGAGCAGGAAGCCGTGGTCCTCGAGGTAGGCGCGCAGGCGCCCGCGGCCGTCCTTCCAGGTGCGCAGGAGACGACCGTCGTCGTCGCGCAGGTCGCGGAGGATGAACTCGGCGCAGGCGACGGCCGCCTCCACGTAGTCGTCGCGCTCGAGCACCGCGCCGGCGTCGGCCAGGGCCGAGAGCATCAGCGCGTTCCATGCCGTCAGGCGCTTGTCGTCGAGGCCCGGGGGGACGCGCTCGGCGCGGGCCGCGTAGAGCCGGCGCCGGATCTCGGGGAGCGTCTCGGGCGCCGGCCCGCGCGCCTCGAGGATGTTCGCGCCCTCGAAGTTGCCGCGCTCGCCGGCGCCGAAGTAGGCGATGGCGGGCTCGGCGAGCTCGGGTCCCAGCACCTCGCGGAGCTCTTCGAGGGTCCACACGTAGAACTTGCCCTCGACCCCCTCGGAGTCGGCGTCGTGGGCCGAGCAGAATCCTCCCTCGGGTCCGCGCATCTCGCGCAGGGCCCAGTCGAGGGTCTCCGAGCAAACGGTGCGCAGACGCTCCTCGCCCGACACCTGCCAGCCGTGGAGGTACGCGCGCGCGAGCAGCGCGTTGTCGTAGAGCATCTTCTCGAAGTGGGGGACCGTCCAGGTGGCGTCGACGGCGTAGCGGGCGAACCCGCCGCCGACCTGGTCGTAGATGCCGCCGGCGGCCATCTGGCGCAGGGTCTCGAGCGACATCTCGCGCTCGCCGCGGCTGAGCAGGAGCTCGATGATCGACGCCGGCGGGAACTTCGGCGCTCCGCCGAAGCCGCCGTGGCGCTGGTCGTAGGAGCGCCCCAGCGCCTCGACAGCGGCGGTGAGGCCGGCCTCGGTGACGGGGTCCTCGGAGGGCTGCAGGCGCGCGGTGGCCTCGAGCGAGCGCACCACCTGAGCGCTCTGCTCGCGGATCTCCTCGCGGCGCTTCTCCCACGCGTCGGCCACGGCGAGGAGGACCATGCGCCAGCTCGGCATGCCCTGGCGCTGCTCGGGCGGGAAATAGGTCCCGGCGTAGAAGGGGATCTGCTCGGGGGTGAGGAAGGCGTTGAGCGGCCAGCCGCCGTGGCCGGTCATCGACTGGACGGCGTCCATGTAGATGGCGTCTACGTCGGGGCGCTCCTCGCGGTCGACCTTGATGCACACGAAGTGCTCGTTCATCAGGGCCGCGATCTCGGGGTCCTCGAACGATTCGCGCTCCATCACGTGACACCAGTGGCAGGCCGAATATCCGATCGACACGAGCAGCGGCCGGTCCTCGGCCCGGGCGCGCCCGAGCGCCTCCTCCCCCCACGGGTGCCAGTCCACGGGGTTGTTCTGGTGCTGAAGGAGGTAAGGGGAGGTCTCGTTGGCGAGCTGGTTTGGCATGCTCTGGAGGCTACCCGGCGGTCGGGGACCGCGACCCGCCGCGAAGCGGTAGTCCGATCAACGCCTCGACGCCGGCCGAGAACAGCCGCGAAGGAGACAACCTTGTCCGACCAGCGTGAGCCAGTCACCGCCCCAGATGCGCCCGCCGCCATCGGTCCCTACGTCCATGCCATGCGCGCGGGCGGCCTGCTCTTCTGCTCGGGCCAGATCCCGCTCGACCCGCGCACCGGAGAGCTGGTGCCCGGAGGTCCGGCCGAACAGGCGGGCCGGTGCCTGGAGAACCTTGCCGCCGTGTGCGGGGCGGCCGGCGCGCGGCTCGGGGACGCGGTACGGGTGACGGTGTACCTGACCGACATGCGGGCCTTCGCGGAGGTCAACGAGGTCTACGCGTCGTTCTTCGAGACCGATCCTCCGGCGCGGGTGGCGATCGGCGTCGCCGCCCTGCCGCGCGGAGCCCAGGTCGAGATCGACGCGGTGGTGGCGCTTGGCGTCTGAGCGCTCCGGACCGTCGCCGGCCGACATCCGGCGGGCGGCGTCGGAGAACGCCGGGGTCATCCGCGAGACGCCGGTGCTGAGCTCGCGCACCCTCGGCGAACGGTGTGGCGCCACCGTCGCGCTCAAGGCGGAGAACCTCCAGCGCACGGGCTCGTTCAAGCTCCGGGGCGCGCTCGCCAAGATCGCCGCCCTCGGCGACGCGTGCGCGGCCGGAGTGGTGACGGGCAGCGCGGGCAACCACGCCCAGGCCGTCGCCTACGCCGCTCGAGCCCGCGTCGTGCCCTGCGAGGTGTTCATGCCCGAGACGGCGCCGATCGCCAAGATCGAGGCGGCGGCCCAGCTCGGGGCGCGGGTGAGCTTCGCCGGCGTGTCGGTGGAAGAGTGCCTGGCGGCGGCGCGCGAGCGCGCCGCCGAGAGCGCGCTCGCCTTCGTGCACCCCTTCGACGACCCCGACGTCATCGCCGGCCAGGGGACGCTCGGCCTCGAGCTCCTCGGCCAGGTCGATGACCTGTCGCTGATCATCGTCCCCGTGGGCGGGGGCGGCCTGGCCAGCGGAGTCGCCATCGCCTGCAAGTCAGAGCGGCCGGACGTCCGCGTCGTGGGAGTGCAGGTCGAGTCGTGCGCGCCCTTTCCCGCCTCGCTCGAGGCGGGCCGGCCGGTGGACGTGAGCTCGGCGGTGACCATCGCCGACGGGATCGCCGTCAAGCGCCCGGGCGAGCTCACCCTGGCGCTCCTCGCGCGCTGGGTCGACGATGTCGTCGTCGTCACCGAGGAGGAGGTGGCCGAGGCGATGGTGTTCCTCCTCGAGCGCGCCAAGCTCGTCGTCGAAGGGGCGGGCGCCGTCGGGGTCGCCGCCCTGCTCAGCGGCCGCGTGCCCGGAGCGCCGTCCGGCACCACGGCGGTGATCCTCTCGGGCGGTAACGTCGACGCCGGCCTTCTCGCCCAGGTGGCCAGGCGCCACGAGACCCAGGCGGGAAGGCGGGTGGTGATCCTCACGCGAATTCCCGACCGCCCGGGGGCGCTCGCCAGCCTCCTCTCGCTCATCGGAGCGGCGGGGGCCAACCTGCTCGACGTCCAGCACGTGCGCGAGGGCTTCGATCTCCACGTGCGCGAGACCGCCGTCCAGACCGTGCTCGAGACCCGCGGCGACGCCCATGCCGAGGAGGTCCTGAGCGCCATCCGCGAGTCGGGGTACGAGCCCCGGATCGTGCGCTAGGCGGATCAGCCGCGTTTCGGGCCACCGGTCGCGACCGCATCCGCGCCGACTGAAGTGAGCGCAGGTTCAGCGGCAGCGCGTGAGGAGCTCGTCGATCCCCACGTCGATGCCGCGGGCGATGAGCTCGGCGTCGTCGGCGAGCTCGGCCTGGGCGTAGACGCCGAAGCACGCCTGGCCGCCGACGGTGGTCATGCCGATGGAGATCCCGTGGCCGTCGGAGAGGGGCACGGCGGGGTAGGCGCGCGTGACCTCGCAGCCCATCAGGTACAGGGGGATCTGGGGGCCGGGGATGTTGGAGATCGTGAGGTTGGAGACCTGCGGGCTCGCGAGGGCACGCGAGACGACGTGGCGCAGAGTGCGCGGGGCGTAGCCGAGGGCGTCGAGGACGGCCCCCG
>DASZKU010000144.1:0-24035 GCA_035552815.1 Solirubrobacteraceae bacterium
ATCGGCTCTCCGGGCCAGGCCGCCTACGCCGCCGCCAACGCCTTCCTCGACGCCGTCGTGGCCTGGCGGCGCGGTCGGGGCCTCCCCGCGACGACGATCAACTGGGGCACGTGGTCGCAGGTCGGCGCGGCGGCCACCCGCCGGGTCGACGCGGTCACCGCCATCACCCCGCGCGAGGGGCTCGAGGCCCTCGAGGCGCTTCTCCTCGCCGAGGTTCCCGCCGCCGGAGTGCTCAAGCTCGACCCCACCGCCCTCGCCGGCTCCTATCCCGAGCTCGCCGGCATACCCCTGTTCTCGGGCCTCCTCGACGCGGCCGCCACGGACTCGCTGCAGGCGCCGTGGCCCGGGGTGGCGGCGCTCGATCCCGAGCAGGCGCGCGAGCGCATCGCCGCGCGCGTGCGGGAGCGGATCGCCGCCGTCCTCGGGGCCGAGCCCGGGCGCCTCGACGCCGGCGCGCCCCTCAGGACCCTCGGCCTCGACTCGCTCCTGGCGGTGCGCATACGCAACGCCCTGCAGCACGACCTCGACGTCCTCCTCCCACCCGCCCTGCTCCTGCGCGGGGCGAGTATCGACGACGTGCTCGCCTGGCTCGATCAGGTCTTGCACCTCCCCGACGCTCGTCCCTCCTCGCCGGTCATGCGCGTCTGCGTGGCTCCGCGCGACGCCGGTGAGCGCTTGGTCTCGGCGGTGTGGGAGGAGGTGCTCGGCCGTTCCGACTTCGGAGTCACCGAGAGCTTCTACGAGCTCGGCGGCGACGAGCGCGCGGCGCAGCGCGCGGCCGAGCTCATCTCCGCGCGCACGGGATCCCGCGTGGAGGTCGGTGAGCTCTTCGTCGCGCCCACCGTCGAGCGCCAGGCCGCGGTCGTGCGCGAGCCGGAATCCGCCCTCCTCAGCCCGGTGCGCCTGCTCCGCGCCGGTGAGCGACCCCGGCCGCTGTTCTTCTTCCATCCCGGGGGCGGCGACACGCTCGTCTATCGCCAGCTCGTCGATCACCTCGACCCGCGCCTGACGGTATGGGGCTTCGAGCGCCTCGACGGCGTGCTCACCGTGGAAGAGCGCGCCGAGCGCTACCTCGAGTTCCTCACCGCCAAGCAGCCGTCGGGTCCCTATCTGCTCGCCGGCTGGTCGTTCGGGGGGGCGCTGGCCTACGAGACGGCGCTGCGCCTCCACGCCGCCGGTGAGCGCGTCGAGCTCGTGGCGATGATCGACACCATCCTCCCCCTCCCCGACCCGCCCGGGCTCTCGGACGCGAAGATCCTCGAGCTCCGCTTTCAGCGCTTCGCCCGCTTCCTCGAAGACAGCTACGGCAAGCCCGTGTCGCTCCCCTACGAGCGGATGGCCCGCCTCGACGACGAGGCCCAGACCGAGGCGATGATCGAGGCGATCGTCGGCGCGGGCCTGATCGACGCGCACGCGAGCGCGGCGATCATCCGCCACCAGCGCACCTCCTACCTCGACGTCCGCGCGCTCGAGCGCTACCGCCCGGCCCGCCACGACGGCCCCGTCGTCTTCTACAGCGCGCGGGACATCCAGGTGGACGGCATCCGCGATCCCCGCTTCGACCGCCGCGACCCCTCGCGGGGATGGGAGGCCGTGTGCGGCGCCCACGTCGACGTGGTGAGCGTCCCCGGACACCACCTCTCGCTCCTCGATCCCCCGCACGTCGAGACCATCGCCGCCCACCTCGACCAGGTGCTCGGCGAGCTCTCCCGCGCGGCGGCGTAGCCACCCGATGGCCAACGCCGCGATTCCCGCGCTCGCGGTGGGGCTCTGCCAGATCTGGTGGGCGCACGCGAGCGCCGCCGCCGACCCTCTCCTCGCCCTCCTCGCCGACGACGAGCGCGGTCGCCACGCGGGCTTCCTGCGCGCCCAGGACCGTGCGCTCTTCCTCGTCTCCCATGCCCTCGCCCGGATCGTCGTCGCCCACCACGCCGGCGCCGCGCCGCCGATGGTCCTCCTCGGCCCGGGGACGCCGGGCGCCAAGCCCGGGCTCGCCGGAGCCGCCGCCGGCCTCGAGCTCTCGATCTCCCACTCGGGCCGGCGTGCCGTCGTCGCTCTGAGCCGCGGCGTCGCCCTCGGAGTCGACGTCGAGCGCGTCGGGGCGGGGGGCGAGGACGGGCTCGTGGAATCGGCGCTCGATCGCGCCGAGCGGGCCGCGCTGGCGAGCCTCGATCCGCCCACCCGCCCGTGGGCCCTCGCCCGCTACTGGACGCGCAAGGAGGCGGTGCTCAAGGCCACCGGCCACGGCCTCGCCGTCTCACCGAAGCTCATCGGCGTGAGCGCGCCCACCGCAGCGCCCGCCCTCACGCGCTGGACCGGACCGGGGCGGCCGGCCGCCTCCATCCATCTCTACGACCTCGATCCCGGCCTCGGGTACGCGGCCGCGCTGGCGACGATCGCCGGGCCGCTCGTGCTCACCGAGCACGATGGGAGCGCGATCCTCCGCTCCTGGGGCCGAGGAGGAACCCGAGTGGCGAGGCGAGCAGGACCAAGGCGGCGCACAGGAGAAAGGCCGTGTCCATGCCCGCGGTGAAGGCGAGGTGGCTAGCCGTGCGCACCGCGTGGTCGAGCGCCGGCCCGTGCCCTCCAGGCAGCGGTACCCGACCCTCGACGACGAGGCCACGCCCCCGCGCCACGGCGCCGGCCAGCGCTCTCGGGACCCCGGCCTCCCGCAGGCGGGGAGGCAGCGCCGCGCCGACGCGAATCGACATCACCGCCCCGAAGATGACGATGCCGAGCACGCCGCCCATCTGGCTCGAGCCCTGCTGGAGCGCCGAGGCGGTGCCCACGAGGTCCTCCGCCGACCCGGTGACGATGGTCTGGGTGGCGGCGATCACCCACGCCCCGGTGCCGAAGCCGATGACCACGGCGGGGGCGGCGACCTGCCAGAAGGCGGCGTCGACGGGGACCTGGGCGAGGCCCACGAGGCCGGCGGCGACCGCGAGCATGCCGCCGAGCACGGGCGCGCGAGGGCCGATGCGCTCGACGAGCGCGCCTCCGGCGAGCGCGCCCACCACCACCGCGAGCGTGGGCGCGAGCAGCCACGCGCCGGTGGCGCTCGGCGCCAGGCCGTGGACGTTCTGGAGAAACAGGGTGAGGAGGAAGAGCAGGCCGAACACCGCCAGCGAGCTCATGGCCACGAGCACGGCTGCGCAACGCACGGGGCGCTCGGCGAGCACGGCGCGCAGGGGCCGCGCCCCCGCGCCCCCGCGCGATTCGCTCACCGCCGAGAGGATGAGGACGACGGCGACGGCGGCGACGGGGAGGTTCACCAGGAACACGGCGGGCCAGCCCAGCCCTTGCACGATGAGCCCCGCGATCACCGGGCCGACGCCGATCGCCAGCGCGTTGGCCGCCCCCCAGATGCCGAGCACGGCGCCGATCCGCTCGCGCGGAAACGACACGCTGAGGAGGGCGAGGGCGGCGGGCTGCAGGAGGGCGCCGAACAGTCCCTGCCCGGCGCGGAAGACGACGAGCTCGCCCACGCTGTGGGAGAGGCTGATGGCCAGCGAGCACGCCCCGAACCCCAGCGCTCCGGCGATGAAGGTGGCGCGCCGGCCGACGCGGTCGGCGAGGCGTCCGGCGGGGAGGATCCCCACCGCGAGGACGACCAGGTACACGTTGGCGATGAGCTCGAGGTCCCCGAGCGAGGCATGCACCGAGCGCGCGATGCGGGGGGCGGCGACGGTGACCGCGGAGCCGTCGAGGGCGACGATGATGCCCCCCAGGCACACGGCGGCCAGGGCCAGCCACGGCCTCGCGGCACCGGCGCTCGCGCTGTGGACGGGATCGCCGGTCGGGCGATCGTGGAGTGAGGTCAACTCGACGGCGATGTCTCGGGCTGACGGTAGATGACCACCGGGGGCGCGCTCGCGGCGCGAGAAAATGTGGAGGTTCTCGGCGACATGCGTCAGGGCGAGCGCCTGCGCGAGGTCACCATCCGCTCGGCCGCCCTGGCCCGCCCCGCCTCCTTCCTCCTCCTCACCCCGCCCGGTTACTCCGAGGACGCACCGCGGCGCTGGCCCGTGCTCGTGCTCCTCCACGGCGCCGACGACGGCCCGAGCTCGTGGACGCGCGAGGCCGCCGTCGTCGAGCGCACCGCCACCCTGGACGCCCTCGTCGTCCTCCCCGAGGCCGGTCCCGTCGGCTTCTACACCGACTGGCGCCGCCCGGACCGCAGCGGCCACGCACCCCGCTGGGAGGGCTTTCACCTCGACGAGGTCCTGTCCGTGGTGCAGTCGCGCTACCGGGCGGGCACGCGCCGCGTGGTGGCCGGCGTCTCCATGGGGGGCTACGGGTCGATCGCCTACGCCGCCAAGCGGCCGGGCACCTTCGCGGCCGCCGCGTCCTACAGCGGGCTGCTCGATCTCACCCGGCGGGGAATGGCGCCCTTCATCGCCGGCATGCTCCTGCGCGAGCGCGAGCATCCCCATGCCCTGTGGGGCTCGCCGCGGCGCGACCGGGCCACGTGGCTGGCCAACGATCCCTGCCACCTCGCCGAGCGCCTGCGCGGTACCGCCCTCTACCTCTCGCGCGCCGACGGAACGCCCCGGCCCGAGGACCACGTGCCGCCGGGCACCGGCCTGCTCGAGCGCTGGGTCACCCCCACCACCGAGAGCTTCGCCGCCCGCCTCGCCGCGCTCGGCATTCCCTTCACGATCAGCCGCGGCGACGGGGCGCACGAATGGCCGACCTGGCGCCGCGAGCTCGACCGCTCCTGGCCCTTCCTCCTCGCCGGTCTCGGCTGCGCATGACGGGCCGGATCCCCGCGATGGTCGCCGGGCCGCGCGCCAAGTGGATCGTCGCCGCCGCCTGGATCGCCGTCGCCGCGCTGGCCTCGGCCGGGGCGGGGAAGTTCGCGCACGCCGAGAACAACGATCCCTCCACCTACCTGCCGGGGAGCGCGGAGTCCTCCCAGGCCCTGGCCGCGGTCAGGCGCATCTCCGGCGGCGACCCGGTCACCTCGGCGGTCGTCGTCTTCTCGCGGCGCGGCGGCCTCACCCGCGCCGACCTCGGGGTGATCGCCGGCGACCGTGTGTCCCTCGACACGACCCTGCCGCGCCACGGCGTGCCCTCGCCCGCCGGCGTTCGCTCGCGCGACGGGGAGGCCGATGTGCTCGTCTTCGGCCTGCGCCTCCACGACAGCGCGAGTGCGCTGGCGGGGCAGGTGGAGGCGATTCAGGACGTCGTGTACCGGTCCCCGCGCGGCCTCGTGGTCGCGGTGACGGGCCCGGCCGGTTCCTCCTACGACGCCGGCCGCGTGTTCGGCGCCATCAACGGGACCCTGCTCCTCGTCACCGTCGCCCTCATCTTCGTCCTCCTCGTCCTCATCTACCGCAGCCCCATCTTCTGGCTCATCCCCTTGATCGCGGTGGGCTTCGCCGAGGTCACCGCCGAGGGTCTCGGCTACCTCCTCACCCGCGCCGGCGTCACCGTCAACGGCGAGTCGGCCGCCATCCTCACCGTCCTCGTCTTCGGCGCCGGAACCGACTACGCCCTCCTCCTCGTCGCCCGCTACCGCGAGGAGCTCCACCGCCGCGAGGATCGCCACGACGCCATGCGCGAGGCGCTCGGCCGGGCCGGACCGGTGATCCTCGCCAGCGCCACCACCGTCGTCCTCGCCCTCCTCTGCCTCCTCGCCGCCCAGGTCAACGGCACCCGTGGCCTCGGCCCGGTCGCGGCCATGGGCGTCGCCGTGGCCATGCTCAGCGGCCTGACCCTGCTCCCCGCCCTGCTCGTGATCGCGGGGCGCAGGGCGTTCTGGCCCTTCGTCCCCCGGGTGGGGGAGGGGGGCGCCTCGGTCCGCCCCGCCGAGCGCGGCGCCTGGCGGGCGATCGCCGCGCGCATCGATCGCGGCCACCGCCCCATCGCCCTCGCCGTCACCGCGGTCCTCGCGGTCCTGTGCCTCGGCGTGCTCTCCCTGAACTCCGGCCTGACGAGCGGCAGCTCGTTCCGTGACCGCGTCGAGTCGACGCGCGGGCAGGCGCTCCTCGCCGCCCACTACCCGGCGGGGATGAGCGCGCCCGCCGAGGTCGTCGTCCCCGATCCGAGCCGGGTGGCGGCCGTGCGCGCCGCCCTTGCCCACGCGCCGGGAGTGGCCGCGGGACCACTGGCGCTCGGCGCCCCGGCGACCCGCGCCGGCGACTCGTTCTTCACCCTCACCCTGGCCGCCAACCCCTCGAGCCGGCGCGCCTTCGACCTCGTAGCGCCCCTGCGCGCCGCCGCCAAGGCCGCGGGGGGCAGCGCCGCCCTCCTCGGCGGCCCGACCGCCCAGGAGTTCGACCAGCGCGCGGCGGCGACGCACGACACCGAGGTCATCGTCCCCATGATCCTCGTCGTCGTCTTCCTCATCCTCGCCCTCCTCCTGCGCTCCCTCCTCGCCCCCGCCCTGCTCATCGTCACCGTGCTCCTCTCCTACGGGGCGGCGCTCGGCACCGGGACGTTCCTCTTCTCCCACGTCTTCGGCTATCCCGGCGAGGACCCCTCGCTCGTCCTCTTCACCTTCCTTTTCCTCGTCGCCCTCGGGGTCGACTACAACATCTTCCTCATGGCCCGCGTCCGCGAGGAAACCCTCCGCCACGGCACCCGCGCGGGGGTGCGGCGAGCGCTGGCGTTGACCGGGCCGGTGATCACCTCGGCGGGCATCGTCCTCGCCGGCACCTTCTCCGGCCTCGCCTCACTGCCCCTGATCGGCTTCACCGAGCTCGGCTTCGTGATCGCCTTCGGCGTCCTCCTCGACACCTTCCTGGTGCGCACCATCCTCGTGCCCGCCCTCGTCATCGAGCTCGACCGGCGGGTGTGGTGGCCGTCGGCGCTCGGGCACCTCCAGCTCGGTTGAGGGCGACGTTGTTGCCGGATAGCGGGCGTAACGTCGCCCGCAAGCGCGGCTACCGCCGCCTCCAGCCTGTCCGGATCACCGTCACGTTGGCCACACTGGCGGGAGCGGCGCCGCGGCTGTCGAGGTAGAGCAGACCCCGCAGCGGATCGACGGCACCCTCGCCCACCGAGGGCACGGTGATGGTTCCGGTGACGGCATCGGATTTCTCGCTCACGACGTCCACGGTGCTCCGACATGCTGTCGCCGAATACGTTGGCGACGTAGACCTTGCCGCTGACGGGATCGACGCTCTCGCCCCATGGATAGACGCCCACGGGCACGGTGGCGATGACGGTATTCGTCCTCGTGCTGATGACGCTCACGGTGCCGCCGCCGGGGTACTCGCTGCCGTAGTTGGTGACGAACGCCCTGCCGCGGACAGGGTCGACGACCACGTCCTGAGGCTGGGGACCGACGGGGATGGTCGCGGTGATCGCGTTGCTGCCTTCATCCATCACCGACACGCTGGCCTGCATGCACGACGGCTCGCAATAGTTGGCGATGTAGACACTGTGGGTGAAGGGATCGACGGCGAGGGCGTGCGGGTTGTCAGCGGTCGACCTCGTGGCGCAGAGGGTCGACAGCGATCTCCTCTGCCTTTTGGACCCCGCCTACGTCCGGGACGGCGGCGATCCTGAAACCTCGGAGTGCGGCTAGTCAAGAGCAGACTAGATAAATAGCCTAGGCATAATCTAGCTACGCTGCAGGCAACGTTCTTGCCGGATAGCGGTCGAAACGTTGCCTTCAAGCCGTGGCCGCGTCGCCGCGTGGCCGCGTGGCCGCGGCCGCGCGCGGCCCGACTACCCGCCCGCGAGATTCCTCAGCTCCGCGAACGCCTCGGCCTCGAGCAGGGCGGTGCACGCCTTGGCACACGCCCGACAGGCCTGGGCGCAGATCGCGCAGTGGCGATGGTGCTCGCCGTGACGGGCGCATTCCTCGGCGCAGCTCGCGCACGCGCCCACGCAGGCCTGGAGCAACGGCCAAAGCAGCGCCTGATCGGCGTATACCGGTCGTGAGAGCGCGCGCGCGGTGACCGAGCAGAGGTCGGCGCAGCTGTCGTCGAGGGCGATGCACTCCCGCATGGCCGCGACGTCGTCCTCGGCCAGGCACGCGTTCGAGCACGCCGTGCACGCCTGCCCGCAGTTCAGGCACGCTTCGATCGCCGCCACCACTTCGTCGGCTCCCAGGTCGGTGCCGCCGGGTGTGGAATCGAGCATGTCTCTGGCGTAGCTCATGGGATGCGAACATCTTCGCTGCCATGTCAAGCGCTGCCCTCGACGCCGCGTTCGGCGCTCTCGAGGGCGCCGACATGAGCACACCCGGGACGAAGCACGCCCGCCGCCGACGCGCTCGCCCTAGCCCCGTGACCCTGAGCTCACCCGTGAGCGCCTCGAGCGTCTCGGTGGGGGAGCAGCCGGCATTGATTACGATGCTGGCATCTGAGCGTGTGGCCAACATCACCGGCGCGAAGTACGTGATCGGCGGCGGGCTCATCAAGACGACCTGAGGGGAGGGACATGGCGGATCGCCGCAAGCGCTTGGCGCTCCTCGCGGCGATCATGGGCTCGTTCGTGGCCGGGCTCGACGCCACCGCCGTCAACGTGGCGCTCCCCGCCATCCGTGCCGATCTCGGCGGCGGGCTCGCCGGGCAGCAGTGGGTGTCCAACGCCTACCTGCTCGCCCTGGGCTCGCTCATCCTCGTCGGCGGGTCGCTCGGCGACGTGTACGGCGAGCGGCGGGTGTTCTCGATCGGCGTCGCCGGCTTCGGGATCGTCTCGCTGCTGTGCGCGATCGCTCCCACCATCACCGTCCTCATCGCCTGCCGGGCCCTGCAGGGGGCCTTCGGGGCCCTCCTCACCCCCAGCGCCCTGGCGGTGATCGTGGCGAGCTTCCGGCCCGAGGAGCGCGGGGCCGCCATCGGCTCGTGGACGGCATGGTCGGGTATCGCCGCCGTCGCCGGGCCGCTGGCGGGAGGGTTCCTCGTCGACGCGGTGTCGTGGCGGCTGATCTTCGCAGTGAACATCCCCTTCGTGCTCGCGACCCTGGTGCTCGTCTCCCTCGCCGTTCCCGCCCGCGAGCGGGGCACAGCGCACGCTCGCGTCGACTGGCTCGGCGCCGCCCTCACCTTCCTCGGGCTCGCGGGACCGGTTCTCGCGCTCATCCGCCAGCCGGTGGTCGGCTGGGGCAGCGTGCAGGTGTGGGGCTCGGGCCTGGGCGGGCTCGCGCTCCTCGCAATGTTCGTCGTCCACGAGCGCCGCACCCCGGACCCGATGCTCCCCTTGCGCCTGTTCAAGCGCCGCAACTTCGCGATCGGGAATATCGAGACCTTCGCCATGTACGGCGGCCTGGGCATCACCTTCTTCCTCCTCGTGCTCTTCCTCCAGGAGGTCGCCGGCTACCGGGCGCTCACGGCCGGCTTCGCGCTCATGCCCTCGACGATCGTCATGTTCACCCTCTCCAAGCGCATGGGCAAGCTCGCCGATCGCCTCGGACCTCGGCTGTTCATGGGCGTCGGACCCCTGGTCGCCGCCGGGGGCCTTGCGCTCATGCTTCGCCTCGGGCCCCACGTGAACTACTTCACCGACCTGCTCCCTGCGCTCCTCATCTTCTCGCTCGGGCTCTCAGCCACCGTGGCCCCGCTCACCACGGCCGTGCTCTCCGACGCCGACGAGTCCAACGCCGGCATCGCCTCGGGCATCAACAACGCCATCGCCCGCATCGCCAGCCTGCTCGCCATCGCCGCCGTGGGGGCGGTGATCTCGGCCCAGTTCAACGCGACCCTGAGCCAGCGCCTCGACCACCTCAAGCTCACGCCCGTGGCCCGCGCGGTGCTCGCCGCCGCGCGCAGTCAGACCCTCGCCCGCGTCGACCCCGCGACCGTCGGCGCGCCCGTGGCCCACGCCGTCCAGTCGGCCTCGGTCCACGCCTTCCACGTCGGCATCCTCATCTCCGCGCTGCTCGTCGCCCTCGGCGGCGTGCTCGGCCTGGCCGGAATCCACAACCACCGGCGCGCCGTCTCCTCCGCGGGCTGCGCCGGCGGTCAGCTCGCCGGGCAGCCCGTGGATACCGCCCGGGATCGCTCCCCCGCGGTGGCCGCGTAGCGCTCCTCAGCCGCCGACGTTGGCGACTTCGCCGGCCGGCGGGATCGCCGGCTGGGGCTCGGGCCCGTAGTGCGAGATGTCGATGGTGATGCTCTCGTTCAGCGTCTGCCCGCCGGGGAGGCTGGGGGAGACCGTCGTCTCGATCCGGCGCACCCGGTGGTCGGCGTCGACCCACACGTCGACGGGGAGGGTGTGGATCTGGGTGACCTGCTCGAGCTGGGAAAGTGCCTGCTGAGCCGCCGGACGATCGGCGGCGGGCACGGCGGCGGCGACGCGGTCGAGGCTGAGCTGGGCACGGTAATGAGTGGTCGGCAGCCCGTCGAGCACCTCGTGGCCGGCGTTGACGATGCTGTCCGACTGCGCCCTCAGGTACTGGAGCATCTCGCTGGGGTCACTGGAGACCGGGTTGCTCTGCAGCGAGGAGAGCCCGGGGATGCCCGTCGCCTTGGCGAGGTTGACGGCGATCCATTGCTTGCCCAACAGGCGCAGCCCGCTGGTGAGAGTGGCGGGGAGCTTCATGTAGACGGTGGTGCCGTTGACGATCTCCTCGATCCGCAGGGTGTTACTCCCCAGGCTCTGGACGATCTGCGGATCGTTGCCGAAGTTCATGGCCAGGGTCATCGTCCCCGAGTGGTTGGGGACGTCGAAGGTCCCGTCTCCGGTGGCGGTGATCGCGGTGGGAAGCCCGGAGATCTGCATCGCCATGTGCATCCGGTAGCCGGGCGCGCTCGAGGACACAGTGGCGGCCTGGGCCACCGGGTCAACGCCGGCGTTGCCCGACGCGCCCAAGGCGATGACGGCGATGACGGCGATCACGGCGATGAGCGCCACCGAAGCGAGCACCTTGACGCGCGATCCTCGCGAGGCAGGCGCCGGCGGCGGCTCGCCGGCCACCGGTTCGGGCGTGCCGGGAGGTGGTACCGAAGGACTCACTGGGTATGCATCGGCAGCTTGGGGCGGTACTTGAGGACGGGCGCCGCGACGCTCGTCAAGGGTAGCCGAGATACCGGTGTCAGGCGAGCGCTCACACCGGCGCGATCGTGTAGACGGCGGCGACGCTGGCGTCGACCTCCTGGGTGCCGGGGTGGACCGTCGTCGGCACAGGCGCCTTGGTCGACGGGCCCGCCGGGGCCGAGGTGGCGCCGCTGCTCGGGGTGGCGATGCCCGACTGGGGATCGAGGTTGACGGACTGGACGCCGGTCACCGTGTAGCCCAGCGTGGCCGCGGCGGCGTCGGCGCGCCGCCGGGCGTCGGCGAGCGCCGCGTTGGTGGCCGCCACCGTTCCCGCGCTCGGGTCCGAGAAGGAGAAGCTCGGGCCGTTGATGCTGGTGGCACCGGCGGCGACGGCGACGTCGACGACGTGGCCGACGAGGGCCGAGGTCGTGGTGATCGAGAGCGACTCGGTGGCGACATAGCGCCTCACCCGGTGCTGGTGCCTGCGGGGCCCGACGCGGACGGTGCCGGGCGAGACGTCGATCGAGTCCGTCTGGATCCCCGAGGCCGGTACGCCCGCGGCCTTGACGGCGGCGACGATGGCGTCAACCCGGGCGTTGGCGGCGCCGAGGGCGGCGCGGGAGGCGGGCGCCGAGCGAATGACGATGAGCGAGAGCGACGCCACGTCCGGCGTTACCATCACCGATCCGGAGCCGTCGACGCTCAGGGTCGACGGGGTGGTGGCATCGGCGAGCGCCGCCGGGGCGAGGATGAGCGAGACGGCGGCCACCGCGGCCACGAGGGGGACACGCACGGGGAACTCCTTCGATCGAGTTGCCGGCTAACACGACGCAACCTATACGCCCCCGCCATCCCCCCATCACGACCGGCGACCGGCTAAAGGCTCGCCAGCGCCTCGTTCAAGGTCGGGCTCGGGCGCATCGCCTCGGTCACGCGGTCCGCGTCGGGGCGGTAGTAGCCGCCGATGTCAACCGCCGACCCCTGCACGGCGGCGAGCTCGCCGACGATCTTGGCCTCCTCGGCGCCCAGGCGCTCGGCCAGGGGCGCGAAGCGCTCGCCCAGGCTCGCGTCCTCGCGCTGCTCGGCGAGCTCCCGCGCCCAGTACAGGGCGAGGTAGAAGTGGCTGCCGCGATTGTCGAGCTCTCCGGCCCGGCGCGAGGCGGACCGGTTCTCCTCGAGCACCCGGCCGGTGGCGCGGTCGAGGGTGGCGGCCAGGAGCTGGGCGCGCGCGTTGGCGGTCTTCTCGGCCAGGAGCTCGAGCGCGGGGACGAGGGCGAGGAACTCCCCGAGCGAGTCCCAGCGCAGATGGTTCTCCCTGAGGAACTGCTGGACGTGCCGCGGGGCTGAGCCCCCCGCGCCCGTCTCGAAGAGCCCGCCCCCGTCCATCAGGGGCACGATCGAGAGCACCTTGGCGCTGGTTCCGAGCTCGAGGATGGGGAAGAGGTCGGTGAGATAGTCGCGGAGCACGTTCCCCGTCACCGAGATCGTGTCCTCCCCGCGCCGGGCGCGTTCGAGGGTGAAGCGGGTGGCCGCGGCCACGTCCATGATCTCGATCCCCACGCCGCTGGTCTTGGCCTCGGCGAGCGCGGGTTGAACCTTGCCGAGAAGCTCGGCGTCGTGGGCGCGGGTCTCGTCGAGCCAGAACACGGCGGGGGCGCCGGTGGCCCGGGCCCGTGCCACCGCGAGGCGCGTCCAGTCCTCGATCGCCGCCGCGCTCGTCCGGCACATGCGCCAGATGTCTCCGGTCTCGACGGCGTGCTCGAGCAGGATCGTGCCCTCGGCGTCGAGGACGCGCACCGTGCCCGCGGCCGTCGTCTCGAAGGTGGTGTCGTGCGAGCCGTACTCCTCGGCGGCCTGCGCCATCAGCCCCACGTTGGGGGTGGTACCCATGGTGGCGGGATCGAAGGCGCCGTGCTCGCGGCAGTGCTCGACGGTCTCGGCGTAGAGGGCGGCGTATGAGTGGTCGGGGATGGTGAACTTGGTGTCCTCGAGCTCGCCCTCGGCGTTCCACATCTGCCCCGAGGCGCGGATGGCGGCGGGCATCGACGCGTCGATGATCACGTCGCTGGGAGCGTGGAGGTTGGTGATCCCACGGTCGGAGTCGACCATCGCCAGCCCCGGGCCATCCGCGTAGGCGGCGTCGATGGCCGCGCCGATGGCCTCGCGCTCATCCTCGGGAAGCTTTTCGATCGCGGTGAGGAGCGCCGCCATGCCGTCGTTGGCGTTGACCCCCACCGCAGCGAGCGCGTTGCCGTGGTCGGCGAAGACCTCGGCGAAATAGGCGCGCACGGCGTGGCCGAAGATGATCGGATCGGACACCTTCATCATCGTCGCCTTCAGGTGGACGGAGAAGAGCACGCCCTCCTCCTTGGCCTGCGCGATCTCAGCGGCCAGGAAGTCGTCGAGCGCCCGCGCGCGCATCACCGCGGCGTCGACGACGGCGCCGGCGGTGACGGCGACGTCGTCGGTGAGGACGGTCACCGTCCCTTCGCCGCTCACGTGCTCGATCCGCAGCGCGCCCGCTTGCGCCACGGTGACCGACCGCTCGGTCGAGCGGAAGTCGCCGTCGCTCATCGTCGAGACCTGTGAGCGCGAATCGGGCGACCACGCGCCCATCGAGTGCGGGTGCCGGCGGGCGAAGGCCTTGACCGACGCGGGCGCCCGGCGATCGGAGTTGCCTTCGCGGAGCACCGGGTTCACAGCGCTTCCCTTGACCTTGTCGTAGCGCGCTCGGACCGCGCGCTGCTCCTCGTCCGCCGGCTCGTCGGGGTAGTCGGGGACGTCGAAGCCCTTGCCCTGGAGCTCGGCGATCGCCGCCTTGAGCTGGGGCACCGAGGCGCTGATGTTGGGGAGCTTGACGATGTTCGCCTCGGGCGTCTTGGCGAGCGAGCCGAGTTCGCTCAGGGCATCGGCGACCCGCTGCTCGGGGGCGAGGCGCTCGGGGAACTGAGCGAGGATCCGGCCCGCGAGCGAGATGTCGCGGACCTCGACCTCGACCTCGGCGGCCGCGGCGAAGGCCTTGAGGATGGGGAGCAGCGACTTGGTCGCCAGGGCCGGCGCCTCGTCGGTGAGCGTGTAGATGAGCTTCACGGGAACCGCGCAGCCTATCGTCACCGCACGGCCCGTCGGCTGTGCGCCGAGCCTCGGTCAGCGCGCCTGGGGCCGGACCAGCGTGAGTCCCGGGAAGACGGCGAAGGTGAATTTATCGCCGGTGAGCTCGCGCTCCAGCTGCCATACCTCGCCGCACCGCTCGGGGGTGGCGTTGGCCTCGTCTCCGGGCCAGGTGTCGTGCACGGCGATGACGCCGCCCGGGGCGAGGATGCGCCGCGCGTTCTCGTAGTCGCGCTTGGCCTGTTCGTAGCTGTGGCCGCCGTCGATGAAGACGAGCGAGGGGGGCGACCCGTCGTAGCGCGCGAAGAACTCGTCCGAGGGCATGTGCCAGAAGCGCGCGCCGCGGGGCATCGAGCGCGAGCGATCGGCGATGTCGCACCCGTGGACCTCGCGACAGCAGGGGGCGACGACGGTCATGGAGACGCCGTGCTCGACGCCGATCTCGACGTAGCAGCAGTCCGGGTAGCTCAGGGCCACGCCGGCGAGGACCTCGGTGTACCACGGGCCCCTCGCCTCGCCGCCTCGGCGGATCTTGGCGAGCCAGCGCCGCCGCCTGAGCGTGTCGCCGAGCACCACCGCCGGTCACGCGCGCTCGAAGACAAGCCGGTAATGGTCCATCAGCTCACGCTCGAAGCAGATCTTGTTGGAGCTCGCCCCCGAGGTGAAGGCAAAGCGGAACTCGGGGCTGGTGAGCCAGCGGGGGAGCAGCCGGAGCTTGAGCAGCGCCATTCGCGGATTCCACGCCTCCGTCCTCAGGTCCCATTGATGGATCGTCTCGATGTAGTCGATGCGGCCGCTGATACTCGAGACGAGGCGAAAGTCCGGCTCGGCGCACCGGATTACCTGCTCCTGCCCGAAGGGAAGGAAGGAGCCGGGGAACGCCGCCTGCATCATCGCCAGATACCACGCGTCGGAGTCGCGGGGGGCGTGGCGGTCGACCTCGTCGACGGGGATCATGTTGCGTCCGAAGACCATCGTCTGCAGGTACAGCCGCCCGCCGGGAGGGAGGAGGCTCGCCACCCGCTCGAAGAAGCCCCGGTACACGCCGTCCTGGCGGCCGGCACGGTAGTCCTCGAGCGAGGCGAAGTGCTCGAAGGCGCCGAGGCTAGCGGCGCCGTCGAAGGCGCCGAACTGCTCGGGGGTCACCTCCCGGGCGTCCTGGAGGTGGACGTCGAGACCGTGGCGGCGGCAGGCGGCGACCTGCGCCGAGGACAGCGACACGCCGACGCCGATGGCGCCGCGCCCGCGCAGGTAATTGAGCAGGCCTCCCCAGCCGCAGCCGAGGTCGATCACCCGCCGGCCCGGCCCGATCCCGATCTGCTCGGCCACGTAGTCGTGCTTGCGGCGCTGGGCCTGCTCGAGCGTGAGCGTGTAGTCGCCGTCGTACTTGGCGCCGCTGAAGTCCGCGAGCTCGCCCAGCGCGAGCCGGATCACCCGATCGGTGAGCGTGTAGCTGAAGTCGATGTCCTGCTGGTCGGCCATCTCGGCGGGAAAGCTACCCGCGGACCACTTCGTAAACCTCGGCGGCGGGAACCGACATCACGCGGTCGGCCATCGCGCGCTTGAGCTCGGTGAGACGGGCCTCCTGCTCGGAAGTACGGTCCGCCATGCGGGCGAGATCGATGAACTCGTCGGTCACGTAGCCCTCTCTGACCATCAGTGTCACCTCATGATCGCGGTAGCCGAGGCGGAACACGAAGCGCGCGAGCGCCCGCCCGCGCTCTGCGCGCTCGAGCTCGGGGTCGAGGACGTAGCGGTCCTCGGTAACCGCCCGGGTCACGAGCTCGAACGCGTCGCGCGCCCCCGGGCCGCCGAACGCGGTGTGCACGGTGATCTCACGGCGCTGGGGAGCATCGTCGGGCTCGAGGAGGGGCAGGGCGCGCTCGAGCACCTTGAAGGCGTGCGCCACGCCCCCCGGCGAGCCCGGTCCGTGATAACGCATCATGTCTTCGAACGAGAAGGCGATTGCCTGCTCGTCATCGCGTACCACGATCGCGCTGACCATTGGCTCCTCCTTCCGGCGCAGCTCGGGTCACTCGGGCTAAACGGACCGCGGTAGCGTAACCGTCCCCCCCAACGGAGAGAAGAGAGCGATATGCCAGCCCTCGCCCTCGCCCTACGTCAGGCGGCGCGCTTCGACCGCTCGGCCGTGTCTGTGCGAGCGGGCCTGGTCGCCGCCGTTCCCGTCGTCGGCGTCCTCGCCGCGGGTACCCTCGCCGGCGATACCGTCGCCGCCGTCACCATGGGTGCGGGGGCCATGCTCGTGGGCATCGCCTGGCGTGTCGGTGGTGGCAGGCCGCCGGTGGCGACGATGGTCACCGACACCGCCGCGATGGGGCTGTCGACCTTCGCGGGCTCGGCGAGCGGGCGCGTCCCGTGGCTCCATCTCGCCCTCCTCGTGGTCTGGGCCTTCGCGGCCGGCCTGATCGTCGCCGTCGGGCGCCGCACCGCGGTGGTGGGCACCCAGGCGATCATCGCCTTCGTCGTCTTCGGGCGTTTCAGCCAGCCCGTCCCCGAGGCCGCCGGGCTGGCCGGCCTTGTCCTCGCCGGCGGGGTCGTCCAGGTCCTGTGCTCGGCCCTCTTCGGGGCGCCCACCGCCCTGCGCGTCCAGCGCTCCGCCGTCGCCGACGCCTTCCGCAGCCTGGCGAGGATCGCCGCCGATCCCAACCTGCCCACCGGCGTGGCCGCGGCCGCGCTCGACGAGGCGGAGCTTCAGCTCGCCTCGCCCACCCTCCTCGGCGCCCCGGGGACCCTGCCCCTCTCGGCCCTCGTGCAGGAGGGCCGGCGCATGCGTCTGGAGTTCGCGGCGCTCACGCTCCTGCGCGACCAGTACGAGCGCGAGCACGCCCGCGACCCCGCCCTGGGTAGGGCGCTTGAGCGCATGCGGGGCTCGGCGGCCCAGGCGCTGCGCTGCATCGCGGCGGTGATCGAAGGCGCGGCGCCACCTGAGGAGCCGGAAGCATCGTTGCGCGCCCTCGAGGCGGCCGCCGAGGACGTGGCCGCCGAGCAGATGGCCGCCGAG
Organism: Solirubrobacteraceae bacterium; assembly: GCA_035552815.1. GTDB lineage: Bacteria > Actinomycetota > Thermoleophilia > Solirubrobacterales > Solirubrobacteraceae > Palsa-465. The sequence goes on from DASZKU010000144.1 coordinate 17,066, forward strand.
CAGGTGGCCCCGGCCGTGGGCTCGCCGGCGTCCGCCGGGCACTCGCTCGGCCGCCATCTCGCCGAGCGCATCGAGCAGCACGCGGCCGCGCTGGCGGGACAGATCCGCGCGGCGGCGGGGCTGGCGGCCGGTGTCCAGCAGCAGCGCGGACGCCTCGTCGTGCATCCGCGCCTGGGCTCGACGAGCCCGTGGCAGCAGTTCGTTGCCGACCTCGAGCAGGTGCGCGCCAACCTGTCGCTGCAGTCACCGGCGGGACGCCACGCCGTGCGGCTCGCGGTCGTCGTCCCCGCCACCGAGCTCCTCGCCCAGCACCTGCCGCTTCAGCGCGGGTACTGGGTAGTGGTCGCCGCCGCCACCGTCATGCGGCCCGACTTCGGGGGCACGATCACGCGCGGAGTCCAGCGCATGGTGGGCACCCTGCTCGGCGTCGTCCTCGCCGGCTTCGTCGCCGTCGCCCTGCATCCCGCCGGGTGGGCGACGGTGGCGCTCGTGGGGATCCTCGCCTGGGCCGCATACACGGTCTTCCCGGCCAGCTTCGCCGCCGGCATCGCCTTCCTCACCGCGATGATCGTCTTCCTCCTCGAGGCGGTGTCGCCGAGCACGCTCACGGTGGCGAGCGACCGGGGCATCGACACCATCATCGGCGGGGTGATCGGGTTGCTCGCCTACGTGCTCTGGCCCACGTGGTCGAGCACCTCGGCGCGCCAGGCCCTGGCCGACCTCCTCACCGCCCAGCGGGCGTACATCCGCGCCATCCTCGACGCCGTCGCCGAGGGCCGGCGCGGCGAGGAGGAGGAGCTTCGCTCGCTCGCCCGGCGCGCCCGGCTGGCGTGGACGAGCGCCGAAGCCACCGTCGAGCAGGCCCTCAGCGAGCCATCGGCGCGGCGCATCGACGTCGAGCAGGCGCGCCGGGTGATGACCGGCCTGCGGCGCCTGATCCAGGCCGCCCACGTGATCAGGCTCGAGCTCGGCGCCCGCGCCGGCGCCCCGCCCGTCCCCGAGGTGCGGCCCCTGGCGGGCGCTCTGGACTGGACCCTGGCGGTGATCACCGACACGCTGGCGAGCGGGGTAGCGGCGCGGGTGGCGCTCCCGCCCCTGCGCCAGCTTCATCGGGAGCTCGTAGACGGCGCGGGCGCCGGGGATCCCGTGCTCGTCGCCGAGCTCGACGAGATGGTCGATGCCGCCAACACCGTCGCCGACCTGCTCGGACTCGGGCGCGATGTCGAGCCCGGCCTCGGGCCGGCGCCGCCGGGGGGGCGGAGCGGCGCTCGGCTCGGCCCGCGGTGGGGCGCGGCCCGGTGGCGCGCGTCCCGGTGGGGCGGTTAGGAACCGACCCGCCACGTCAGGGAGGCGCGGCGGGCCGGCTGGGGGGAAGCGGGCTAGACGGCAGGCTCGTCGGATGCCGTCCGGGTGCGCCCCCTGTTGGTCCCAACGAGCTGGCCCTCGAGCCAGCTCTGACTGCACTGCTCAAGTTAGCCCTCGGCGTCGGCCCCGCCATCCGGGGACCACACCACTCATCGTCCGTAGTTGCTGCGGATCCGGGTCAGGGAACGATCACGGCCGCGCCTCGGAACCGGCCGTGGCGCAGGTCCTCGAGGGCGCGACCGGTGTCCTCGAGGGGGTACTCGGTGACGCGGGTGTGGACGGGGATCTCGGGCGCGAGCGCGAGGAACTCGGTCCCGTCGTGGCGCGTCAGGTTCGCCACCGAGCGAAGGGTACGCTCGCCCCAGAGGATGTCGTAGGGGAAGGAGGGGATGTCGCTCATGTGGATGCCGCCGCACACGACGACGCCGGCCGGGCGCACGGCGCGGAGCGCCGCGGGCACGAGCTCCCCGTCGGGCGCGAAGATGATCGCCGCGTCGAGGGGCTCGGGCGGGGCGTCATCCGAGCCCCCCGCCCACGCCGCGCCCATCTCGCGCGCGAACGCCTGCCCGGCCTCGTCGCCCGGACGGGTGAAGGCGAAGACCTCGCGGCCCTGCCGGTCGGCCACCTGCACGAGGATGTGCGCGGACGCCCCAAAGCCGTAGAACCCGAGCCGCCGCGCCTCGCCGCACATGCGCAGCGACCGGTAGCCGATGAGCCCGGCGCACAGCAGTGGTGCGGCCTGGCTGTCGGGAAACCCCTCGGGGATGGGGAAGCAGAAGCGCTCGTCGGCCACCGCGTACTCCGCGAACCCGCCGTCGACGTCGCGGCCCGTGAACCGGGCGCGCTCGCACAGGTTCTCCAGGCCCGACCGGCAGTAGCGGCACACGCCGCACGTCCAGCCGAGCCACGGCACCCCGACCCGGCGTCCCCCGGGCTCGAGCTCGCCGACGATCTGGTGACCGAGCACGCGGGGAGGGTGGGGGACGTCGACCTCTCCGTCGAGCAGGTGCAGGTCGGTGCGGCAGATCCCGCACGCGAGCACGCGCAGGAGCAGCTGCCCGGGCTCGGGCGTGGGGACGGGCAGCTCGACGAGCTCGAGCGGCCGGCCCACCTCTTCGAACACCATCGCTCGCACTGCGCTATGTGTATACGGAGATGGAGATCGAGCGCAAGTTTCTCATCCCCGACCCACCCGAGGATCTCGCTCGCTTTCCGAGCTCGCAGGTCGAGCAGGGCTACGTGGCCATCGACCCGGCGGGGACCGAGGTCAGGGTGCGACGGCGGGCCGGCGAGACGACCCTCACCGTCAAGGGCGGTCGTGGCCGCACACGCGCCGAGGAGGAGCTCGAGATCTCGCCGTCGCGCTTCGCGCGGCTGTGGGAGCTCACCGCCGGCCGCCGCCTGGAGAAGACACGCTACGAGCTTCCGGCCGAAGCCGGGCTCACCATCGAGGTGGATGTCTACCGCGGGCCTCTCTCTGGTCTCACCACCGCCGAGGTGGAATTTCCCTGCGCCGAGGCGGCCGACCGATTCGTCTCTCCTCCCTGGTTCGGCGAGGAGGTCACCGACGACGATGCCTATAAGAACCAGCGCCTCGCCGTCGACGGGCCCCCGGCCAGGGACTGAGCGCCGCGTCAGGCGACGCGCGGGAGCAGGCGGCGCTGGGCGCGCCGGTCGGCGGCGCCGGCGGCTCGCTCGATGATGGCGATGAGATCCTCGAAGCGCTCGCGGATCGGGTGGTGGCCCATCCCGCTCCACACATCCACATGGGCCTGGGGCAGCGCTGCCTTGACGCCGGCGCGGTGCGAGCTCGGGACCAGGCGATCCTGATCGCCCCAGATCGCGAACACCGGCCCGTCGTAGGCGATGCCGCGTCGATGGAAGGCGTCCTGCGACCGGCCCGCTTCGGCGGCGGCTCGGGTGCCCTCGCGGGCGCCGGCGACGAGCTTGCCACCGCGGCCGGTGACCCGGTCGACGATCGCGCGCTCGGGGAGCAATCCGTTGGACACCACCGTCAGGTAGGCGGCGGTGACGGCGAGGCGGCTCGAGAGGGCTAGGGGCAGCGCACTCTGGATCAGGTGCCGCACCCCCGGCAGGGAGACGGCCTCGGCGAGGTGGATGCGGCCGAAGCCGACGGGGGCGAGGAGGACGACGGCGCCCACCCGGTCGGGCACCATCTCGGCCAGCGCCGCGGCGATGCCGCCGCCCAGCGAATGTCCGACGAGGTTGAAGCGCTCGACGCCGAGCATGTCGAGGCCGGCGAGGATGTCGCGGGCGTAGCCGGCCAGGGAGCCTCGCGCCGGCGCGTCGGAGTGGCCGAAGCCCGGGAGATCGAAGGCGATCCGCTCGCGAGGGAGCTCGGACAGATGGTTCCATCCCTCAGAGGAGTCGAGCAGACCGTGGAGGAGCACGACCGGGTCTCCGGTTCCCGGCCAGCGCCGTACGCACAGGGCGCGCCCGTCCTCGAGCTTCAGGGTGGTGACGCTGGCGACGGGACAGCCGCTGCGCTCGGCAGCGGGGGTGGGCTCGGGGAGCGGTCCGCTCATCACGAGTCTTTTATCGGCGCGGGCACCACCCTCCCTACAGCGGTTTCTACGGTCTCGGACGCCTGGAGCCGACAACCGGTGTGTCGCGCCGCGACGTCAGTCGGCGTCGCCCACATCGAGGGGGCTATGACCCGCACGTGCTCGCGGACTGCGCGGGCGGCAACCCTCGACGCTCGAACTGTGAACGTTCACACCCACCCCGAGGGCGGTTATCGTAGCCCCGTGAGCGCCGAGCCAACGGAGCCGGGCGTGACCACGGTGGTACTTGCCGACGACCATCGAGTGGTCCGGGCCGGCCTGCGCATGCTCCTCGACTCCGAGGACGGCATCGAGGTCGTCGCCGAAGCGGGCGATGTGGAGACGACCGTGCGCCGGGTGCTCGGATACCGGCCCTCGGTGCTCGTCCTCGACCTCAATATGCCCGGGGAGGAGAGCCTCCCGGCCATTCCCCGCATCCGCGAGTCGGCGCCGGATACTGCGATCGTCGTGCTCACCATGACCGAGGAGCCCGAGTTCGCCCGCGAGGCATTGCGGCTAGGGGCCCTCGGCTACGTGCTCAAGGAGGCGGCCGACAGCGAGCTCGTCCAGGCCATCCGCCTCGCCGCCGACGGCCGCACCTACCTGAATCCCGAGCTCGGCGCCAAGATCGCCGCCAGCCCGGCGGTCCCGAGTGGGCCGCCCGACGGCCTCAGCGAGCGCGAGGTCGAGGTGTTGAAGCTCATCGCCGGCGGTCACAGCAACACCGAGATCGCCGCCTCCCTCTACCTCAGCGTGCGCACCATCGAGTCCCACCGCGCCCACATCCAGCAGAAGACGCGCCGGACCACCCGCGCCGAGCTCGTCAGCTACGCGCGCGAGCACGACCTCGTCTAAGGAGAGCGACCACTACGCGCTCAGGCGCTGCTCGACGCGGCCCATAGGTTGATGCCCGCCTCCTGGGCGTACTGCTCGATCTCCTCGAGCTCTCCGGGTTCGAAGGCGAGCCGCTCCAGGGCGGCGACGTTCTGCTCGAGCTGCGCGACGCTGCTCGCGCCGATGAGCGCTGAGGTCACGCGCTCGTCGCGCAGCGCCCACGCGATCGCGAGCTGAGCGAGCGTCTGCCCGCGGCGCTCGGCGATCTCCGCCAGCGCCCGGGCCCGGGCGATGGCCTCCTCGCTGATCATCTCCTTGGCGAGATAGTTGCCGCGGGTGACGCGCGAGTCCTCGGGGATGCCCGTCAGGTACTTGTCGGTGAGCATCCCCTGGGCCAGGGGGGAGAAGACGATCGCCCCCACGCCCTCGCGCTCGAGCACGTCGAGCAGCCCCTCCTCGATCCACCGGTTGAACATCGAGTAGGAGGGCTGGTGGATGAGCAACGGGGTGCCGAGCTCGCGGAGGATCCGCGACGCCTCCTCGGTGTGCTCGGGCGAGTAGGAGGAGATCCCGACATAGAGCGCCTTGCCCTGGTGGATGGCGGTGGCCAGCGCCCCCATCGTCTCCTCGAGCGGCGTTTCCGGATCGAAGCGGTGCGAGTAGAAGATGTCGACGTAGTCGAGGCCCATGCGGTGCAGGCTCTGATCGAGCGAGGCGAGCAGGTACTTGCGTGACCCCCACTCCCCGTAGGGACCCGGCCACATGTCATACCCGGCCTTGGTCGAGATCACCAGCTCGTCGCGGTAGGGCCGCAGGTCCTCGGCGAGCAGGCGGCCGAAGTTGATCTCCGCCGAGCCGTAGGGCGGGCCATAGTTGTTGGCGAGATCGAAGTGGGTGATGCCGAGGTCGAAGGCCCGGCGCACGATCGCCCGGCTCGTGGCCAGCGGCCGGTCGTCGCCGAAGTTCTGCCACAGCCCCAGCGAGATGGCGGGAAGCGCGATCCCGCTCCGCCCGCAGCGGCGGTAGCGCAGCTTGTCGTAGCGGTCGGGGGCGGCGAGGTAGCGGGTGGGCGCGAGGTCGTTATTGAAGGGCATGGGGTGAGTATTCCAGGGGCGGGGGCCCTTACAGCTCGACCGTCTGTCCCGCCTGCGCCGCGGCGTAGAGCGCCTCGATCGCCCGCGCCTGGCCCACCGCGTCCTCCCGCCCCAGGTGCAGCGGCGCCTCGCCCCGGATCGCCGCCCCCATGTTCTCGGCCTCGAGGCGGTAGGAGTCGACGACGGGGATCTCGATCCGCTCCCGGCGCTCGCCGCGCCTGAGCTCGATGACCGGCTCGCGGCAATGCCACGGGTCGTCGAGGAACAGCGACCCCTCCTCGCCGACGACCTCGAGCTCGTCGCGCGCGTCGAGCGCGAGCCCGGCATCGAAGACGGCGATGACCTCGCCGGGGAAGCGCATCGTCCCCGCGAAGGTCACGTCGACGCCATCGCCTCCCAGCCCCTGCTCGGCCGCGACCCGCTCGGGCTCGCCGGCGATGAGCCGCGCCCCGCTCACGCAGTAGCAGCCCACATCCATGAGGGCACCGCCGTCGAGCGCCGTACGCAGGCGGATGTTCCCCACGTCGCCGGCGCGGAAGCTGAAGGCGGCGCGCACGAGTCTCACGCGGCCGACCGCGCCCGCCGAGACGAGCTCGGTGAGCCGCGCCGTCTGCGGATTGTGTCGGTACATGAACGCTTCCATCAGGAGCCGGCCCTCGCGCTCGGCGATCTCGAAGGCGGCCTCGACCTGCGCGCCGCGCCGCCCGAGGGGCTTCTCGCACAGGACGTGCTTGCCCGCCTCGAGCGCCCGCACCGTCCATTCGAGGTGCAGCGCGTTGGGCAGCGAGATGTAGACGGCCTCGATCTCGGGGTCGGCCAGGAGCGCCTGGTAGCTCCCGTGCGCGCGCGGGATCTCGTGCGCTCGCGCATAGCGGTTGGCCGTCCGCCGGTCGCGGCTGGCCACGGCGGCGACGTCGACGTCGGGCGACTGCCGCGCCCCGGCGAGGAAGAGGCGGTTGATGCGCGCCGTCGAGATGATTCCCCAGGTCACGGGCATGGGTGCAGCAGGGTAGGGGAGGGGGCGGTGCTCTATGCGGACGGTATACGTCCGCATAGCGCACCGGCCCTCCGCGCAGCGGCCACCCCGGCCCCCGCCGCCCACCCCGGCCCCCG
>DASZKU010000145.1:0-17814 GCA_035552815.1 Solirubrobacteraceae bacterium
TGACGCCTGTTAACCACCCATACGGTGGTCAACAGGCAACACGTCCGGCCACGAGCGCCGCCGTGGGGCCCCGGCGCTCTACCGGGAACCGTCGGCTCGACCGCTGCGCTCCGGGGCACGAAACCCATCGCCCGCCAGCAAGATCGCCTGAGCGCGCACCACATCCCGGTACCGGCCCGGAGTACGCCGCCGCTCGCCGCTCAAACTCGCGCCGCTGCTCACCACCCAAGACCACCCGGTGCGGAGGCGTCTGCGCCATCGACCTCAGGATCCGCCGCCACCGAGCCGCTTGGTGAGTTACCCCTCGCGTGCGTCGACGGCGGCGTCGACCTTGGCCGCGAGCCGCCGCTCGGCCTCGGTGATGCCGGCGCGGTGGGGGTTGCGGATCGTCAAGCGGACGCGGTTGAACTCGAGGATGCACATGTCGGGCCGCCGCTGGTGGTCGGCAGCGGCGGCCCCGACACGGTCGACGAAGGCCAGCGCCTGGTCGAAGTCGCGAAACGCGAACTCGCGCACGAGGGTGTCGCCGACGAGGCGCCAGCCCGGATGGGCGGACTGCGTCGTCTGCTCGACGCGCAGGCTCACTGCGCTTGCGCCGTGACCTCTATCCGGCGCGCCCGCGCCTGCTCGTCCTTGGGGACGCGCACGGTGAGCACACCCCCGTTGAGCTTGGCGTCGATGTGCTCGGCGTCGACCTCGCCGGGCAGCGTGACCCGGAAGTCGAAGCGACCGGTCCGGCGCGTGCGGCGCCGGATGATCCCCGTGCGCTGGCGCTCCTTGATCTCGCCGGTGATGGCGAGCTCGGAGTCGCGGAGCTCGACGTTGACGTCCTTGCCGTCGACGCCCGGGAGCTCGGCCTCGACGATCCAGGCGTCCTCGGTTTCCTCGATGTCGACGGTCGGCACCCACACGCCGTTGCCGACGCCCATGGGCGCCCACACGCTGTCCATGAGCTCGCCCATCTGGCTGTGGAGATTCTCGAGCTCGCGGAAGGGCTCCCAGCGGCGTATCGACCGGGTGTCGGAGGCTTCGCGGCTGCGCATGGGAAGGGGCATGACCACTCCTTTCGTGACGTTAGGACACGTCGTTTTCGGGAAGAACCAGGGAATGGACTTAGGCCGAGGTAAGGCGGCCCCAAGGCGTTTGCCGAGCGCCCCGGGCGGCCTAGGAATGAAGCCATGACCTCGCCGGAACGCGAAACGGAGGATCCCGACTTGACACACCAAGAACAGACGACGAAGCGGGCGAAGCGATGACCCTCGGCACGAGCCTGTTCCTGATCGCTGCCGGTGCCATCCTCAAGTTCGCGGTGACCTGGACGGTGGCGGGCATCGACCTGCACGTCGCGGGAGTCGTTCTCATGGTCGTCGGCATCGTCGGGCTCCTCGTCGGCCTCGCGCTGCTCTTCTCCGAGCGCCGCCCGACCGCGGTGGCCCCGCCGCGCGATCCCGGCTACCGCCCGCCGCCCGAGATGTGAGCGCGGCGGCGGGGCGCGAGCCCGGCCGGCCCCTTGAACGCAGTCGCCGATGCCCTAGGGACGGGAGGGAAGCTGTCCCCACGACGACTGTTAGGAGCGCGCCATGGCCAAGGCGGTTGGGATCGATCTCGGAACGACGAACTCGGTAGTCGCCGCCACGATGGAGGGCGGGGTCGCCGAGGTAATCCCCAATGCCGAGGGCGCGCGGGTAACCCCATCGGTGGTCGCCTTCACCGAAGATAGCCAGCGCCTCGTCGGCCAGGTCGCCAAGCGCCAGGCGATCCTCAACCCCGAGGCCACCATCTACTCGGCCAAGCGCTTCATCGGCCGCCGCTGGGAGGAGGTCGAGGAGGAGGCCAAGATCGTTTCCTATCGGGTCGTCAAGGGTCCCGACGACGCTGTCCGCTTCGAGATCCGTGGCAAGCAGTACGCGCCCGAGGAGATCTCCGCGCTCGTCCTGCGCAAGCTCGCCGAGGACGCCGCCAGGTTCCTGGGCGAGCGCGTCACCGAGGCCGTCATCACCGTACCCGCCTACTTCAACGACGCCCAGCGCACGGCGACCAGGGACGCGGGGCGGATCGCCGGCCTCGAGGTGCTGCGCATCATCAACGAGCCCACCGCCGCCGCGCTCGCCTACGGGATCGACAAGAAGGAGCAGGAGACGGTGCTCGTCTTCGACCTCGGCGGCGGCACCTTCGACGTCTCCCTGCTCGACGTGGGCGACGGGGTGATCGAAGTGCGCGCGACGAGCGGCGACGGCCACCTGGGCGGCGACGACTTCGACAAGCGCGTCGTCGACTCGCTCGCCGACGAGTTCAAGCGCGACAACGGGATCGACCTGCGCCAGGATCCCCAGGCCCTTCAGCGCCTCTACGAGGCCGCCGAGCGCGCCAAGGTCGAGCTCTCGAGCACAACGCAGACCCAGATCAACCTCCCCTTCATCACCGCCGACGCGAGCGGCCCCAAGCACCTCAACACCTCGCTCACCCGCGCCAAGTTCGAGCAGCTCACCAAGGACCTCGTCGAGCGCACCCGCGGACCCGTCGAGCAGGCGCTCTCCGACGCCAAGGTCACCGCCGACGACATCGACGAGGTCATCCTCGTGGGTGGGTCGACGCGCATCCCGGCCGTCCAGGAGCTCGTGCGCCGGCTCACCGGTGGCAAGGACCCGAACATGACCGTCAACCCCGATGAGGTGGTGGCGCTCGGTGCCGCGATCCAGGCGGGCGTGCTCAAGGGCGAGGTCGAGGACGTCGTCCTCCTCGACGTTACCCCCCTGTCGCTGGGGCTCGAGACCCTGGGCGGGGTGATGACCAAGGTCATCGAGCGCAACACGACGATCCCGGCCCGGCGCACCGAGACCTTCTCGACGGCCGAGGACAACCAGACCGCCGTCGACGTCGTCGTCCTCCAGGGCGAGCGCGAGCTCGCCGCCGATAACCGCCAGCTCGCGCGCTTCCGCCTCGAGGGGATCAGGCCCGCCCCCCGCGGCACCCCGCAGGTCGAGGTCACCTTCGACCTCGATGCCAACGGCATCCTCAACGTCTCCGCCAAGGACCTCGCCACCGGCAAGGAGCAGAAGGTGACGATCTCCGAGAGCACCAATCTCGACAAGAGCGACGTCGAGCGCATGGTCCGCGACGCCGACGCGCATGCCGAGGAGGATCGCCACCGCCGCGAGGAGATCGACGCCCGCAACGAGCTCGACGCTGTCGCCTACCGCGTCGAGCAGTTGCTCTCCGACCTCGGGGATCGGCTGCCGGTGAACGAGAAGGCGCGCGCTGAGCAGCTCGTGGTCGATGCCCGGCAGGCGATCTCCGAGCAGGCCGGGCTCGACCGCGTCAGGCCGCTCATCTCCGACCTTCAGCAGGTCGCCGTGAGCCTCCCCGCGAGCGCGTCGGCGCCGGCCGGTGCGGGCGCGTCGGCGGGCAACGGGGCGGGCAATGGCGCGCCCCGCGACGGAGCCGAAAGCGACGAGGAGGTCGTCGATGCCGAATTCACGCGAGAGTGAGACGGGGCACGAGCCCTGGAGCGCCGGCGATCACGGCGAGCCCGACGCGGCGTCGAGCACGGGCACGGCCGAGAGTCCACGCGAGCCCCCCGACCCGGCCGCCGAGCTCGCGCGCATCGAGGATCGCTACAAGCGCGCCCTCGCCGACCTCGACAACTACCGTAAGCGCAGCGCTCGCGAGCTCGATCGCCGCGTGACCGACGCGTCGGACGCAAGTCTGCGCGACTGGCTGGCGGCCCTCGACAGCGTCGAGCTGGCCCTGGCCATGGACTCGGATGGCCCGTGCCGGGAGGGCATGCAGGCGATCCTCGACCAGATGAACGCCATCCTTGCCCGACGCGGCGTCGAGCGCGTGGCGAGGCCGGGCGAGCAGTTCGACCCCGAGCGCCACGAGGCGATCGGGGTCGAGGTCACCGACCGGGTTCCCAGCCGCACGATCAGCTCGGTGGAGCGGTCGGGGTTCGCCGTCGGTGACCGGGTGATCCGGCCTGCGCAGGTCGTGGTGACCCGCGCGCCCGAGCGCACGGGCTGATGGCGGTCGGCTCGCAGGACTACTACGAAGCCCTCGGGGTCTCGCGCGACGCGAGCGCCGAGGACATCCGCCGCGCCTACCGCCGGCTCGCTCGTGAATACCACCCCGACGTCAACAAGGAGTCCGGGGCCGAGGACCGCTTCAAGCAGATCTCCGAGGCCTACGACGTCCTCCGCGACGAGGAGAAGCGGCGCCAGTACGACCGCCTGGGGGCGGATTGGAGGGCTGCCGGGCAGGGTCCCCGGGGTGGCCAGGGACGCGCCCGCAATGGGGGCGGCGGCGGCTTCAGCAATGTCCGCGTCGACTTCGGCGGGCGCGACTTCGAGGCCGGCGACTTCGGCGACATCTTCGACTCCTTCTTCTCCCGCGGCGGGCGCCGGGGAGGCGACGCGGACTTCTCGATGCGCGGCTCCGATCAGGAGGCGGTGCTCGAGCTCTCACTCGAGGAGGCCGCCCGGGGTGGGAGGCGAATGCTCAGCTTCGGCGACGGGCGCTCCTTCGAGGTCGAGATCCCTCGCGGCGTGCGCGACGGTCAGGTCATCCGCCTCGCCGGCCAGGGGAGCCCCGGGATCGGCGGGGGCACCGCTGGCGGGGACACCGCCGGCGCGGGCACCGCCGGCGACCTCCTCCTCCGTGTCCGCCTGCGCCCGCATCCGCGCTTCCGCGTCGAGGGCCGAGACCTCTACGTCGATCTCCCCGTGGCCCCGTGGGAGGCCGCCCTCGGCGCCACCGTCCCCGTCCCCACCCTGGACGGGGAGGCCAAGGTCACGGTGCCGGCGGGCTCGTCGTGCGGACGGCGCCTGCGCCTGCGCGGCCAGGGCCTCCCGGCGGGAGAGGGCTCCGCCGCGGGCAACCTCTACGCGGCGATCCAGATCCAGGTGCCCAAGAAGCTCACCAAGGCCGAGCGCGAGGGCTTCGAGCGGCTGCGCAAGGCCTCGAAGTTCGACCCCCGGAAGGGGCCCTGATGGCGAGTTCGGCCAACGCCCGCACCGGCGCCAGCCTCGTGCACATGCGACCGACGCTCGTGGGAATCGAGGTGCTGGCCCGGGAGACCGGCCTGCATCCCGAGCTCGTCGCGCGGCTCGTGCGCCTGGGGGTGATCGAACCCGCAGGCGGCACCCGCACGGCGCCGATGTTCGACCCCGCCGCCGCCCCCCGCCTGGCCCGGGTCCTGCGCCTGCGCCGCGACCTCGGGCTCAATTTCGCGGGCGCCGTCCTCGCCTGCGAGCTCCTGGCCCGAATCGATGACTTGGAGGAGCGGCTGCGCCGCTACGAGCCGCCGCTGCCCTCGCCCGTACCGCGGCGCACCCAGCCTTCGCAACGACGACACGCCGAGGTGATCACGTGGACCCGAACCGTCTGACCCAGAAGTCCCAGGAAGCCCTGCACGACGCGCAGACGAAAGCGCTGCGCCACGGGCAGACCGAGGTCGAGCCCGAGCACCTGCTCCTCGCTCTCCTCGATCAGCCCGAGGGGCTCATCCCCCGCCTCCTCGTGCGCGCCGATGTCGACACCGGCTCGCTCCACGCCGCCGTCGAGCGCGCCATCGAAGCGCTCCCCCGCGTCAGCGGCTCGGGCGCCGGCGCCGGCCAGGTCTACGTGTCCCGGGCCCTCAGCCAGATCCTCGACAAGGCCGAGGACGAGGCCAAGCGCCTCAAGGACGAGTACGTATCCGTCGAGCACGTCTTCCTGGCGATGATCGCGAGCGGGACCCAGGCCGCGGTCGGCCGCCTCCTGCGCGACCACGGGGTCAGCCGCGAGCGCTTCCTCGAGATCCTCACCGAGGTCCGCGGCAGCCAGCGGGTCACCAGCGCCACCCCCGAGTCGGCCTACGAGGCGCTCGAGAAGTACGGCATCGACCTCGTCGTCGCGGCCCGCACCGGCAAGCTCGACCCGGTGATCGGGCGCGACGGGGAGATCCGGCGGGTGATCCAGATCCTCTCGCGAAAGACGAAGAACAACCCCGTGCTCGTCGGCGACCCCGGTGTGGGAAAGACGGCGATCGTCGAAGGCCTGGCGCAGCGGATCGTGCGCGGGGACATCCCCGAAGGGCTCAAGGACAAGACGATCTTCTCGCTCGACATGGGCTCGCTGCTCGCCGGCGCCAAGTACCGGGGAGAGTTCGAGGAGCGCCTGCGCGCCGTGCTCCAGGAGGTCAAGGCCGCCGAGGGACGGATCCTCCTCTTCATCGACGAGATCCACACGGTGGTGGGCGCGGGCGCCGCCGAGGGGGCGATGGACGCGGGCAACATGCTCAAGCCCATGCTCGCTCGCGGCGAGCTCCACTGCATCGGCGCCACCACCCTCGATGAGTACCGCCGCCACATCGAGAAGGACGCCGCGCTCGAGCGGCGCCTGCAGCCGGTGATGGTCGACGAGCCAACCGTCGAGGACACCATCTCCATTCTCCGCGGGCTGCGCGAGCGCTTCGAGGTCCACCACGGCGTGCGCATCCAGGACGCCTCCCTCGTCGCCGCCGCCGTGCTCGCCGACCGCTACATCGCCGACCGCTTCCTCCCCGACAAGGCGATCGACCTCGTCGACGAGGCGTGTGCGGTGATCCGCACCGAGATCGACTCGATGCCCCAGGAGCTCGACGCCATCACCCGGCGGGTGATGCAGCTCGAGATCGAGGAGGCGGCGCTGAAGAAGGAAAAGGACACCGCGAGCAAGGAGCGCCTGGAGGCGCTGCGCAAGGAGCTCGCCGACCTCCGCGCCCAAGCCGACGCGATGACCGCGCAATGGGAGGCCGAGCGCCAGGCCATCCGACGGCTCCAGGCCCTGCGCGAGGAGCTCGAGCAGGTGCGCCGGGAGATCGAGGAGGCCGAGCGCAGCTACGACCTCAACAAGGCCGCCGAGCTCCGCCACGGCCGTCTCCCCGAGCTCGACCGTCGCCTCCGGGCCGAGGAGGAGCGTCTGAACGAGAAGCAGGGGGGCACGCGCCTGCTCCGCGAGGAGGTCACCGAGGACGAGATCGCCGAGGTGGTGGCACGGTGGACGGGGATCCCCGTATCCCGCCTGCTCGAAGGCGAGCGCGACAAGCTCCTGCGCCTCGACGAGGTCCTCCACGAGCGGGTCATCGGCCAGGACGAGGCCGTCGGCCTCGTCGCCGACGCCGTCATCCGCGCCCGTGCCGGGATCAAGGACCCCAAGCGCCCGATCGGCTCCTTCATCTTCCTCGGGCCCACCGGGGTGGGCAAGACCGAGCTCTCGCGTGCGCTCGCCGAGGCTCTCTTCGACTCCGAGGAGAACATGGTCCGCCTCGACATGTCCGAGTATCAGGAGCGCCACACGGTGAGCCGCCTGATGGGGGCGCCCCCCGGGTACGTCGGCTACGAGGAGGGCGGTCAGCTCACCGAGGCGGTGCGCCGCAAGCCCTACTCGGTGGTTCTCTTCGACGAGGTCGAGAAGGCTCATCCCGACGTCTTCAACGCGCTCCTGCAGATCCTCGACGACGGCCGCCTCACCGATGCCCAGGGCCGCACCGTCAACTTCCGCAACACCGTCATCATCATGACCTCGAACATCGGCTCGCTCTACCTCCTCGACGGGGTGACCGCGGACGGAGAGATCCGCGAGGACGCCCGCGACCGGGTGATGACCGAACTGCGCGAGCATTTCCGCCCCGAGTTCCTCAACCGGGTCGACGAGATCATCATGTTCAAGCCGCTCACGCTGTCGGAGATCGAGCGCATCGTCGAGCTCCAGTTCGACGACGTCCGCGCCCGCCTGGTGGGCCGGCGCGTCGCGCTCGAGGTCACCGAGGCGGCCCGCGAGCTCATCGCCCGCCGGGGCTATGATCCGGTGTACGGGGCACGGCCCCTGCGCCGCTACATCCAGCGCGAGATCGAAACCCGGATCGGTCGCGCCCTGATCGCCGGCGACATCGGCGAGGGGGCGACGATCGTCGTCGACGCCGACGGCGAGGAGCCCGTCGTGCGCTGGCGCCAGGCGCCCGGGGAGGCCGAGAACCCCGAGCTCGTCGAGGCGGCCGCCTAGCCTAAGCCTTCACGCCAAGCCGGCGGATCAGCTCCGGAGGTACTCGAGGACGGCGAGCACCCGGCGATGGCCGTCGGTGCTCTGACGGAGCTCGAGCTTGTCGAAGATGCTCGTGATGTGGCGCTCGATGGCGGGCACGGTGACCACGAGCGCCTTGGCGATCCCCCGGTTTGAGCATCCCTCGGCGACGAGGCCGAGAACCTGGTGCTCGCGGGGCGTGAGGCGGTCGATCGGGCTCGTGGAGGGCCGCTGCCCGATCAGTCTGGCGACGACCGCGGTGTCGAGCACGCAGCCCCCTCCGGCCACGCGGAGGACCGCGTCGACGAACGACGGCAGGTCCCCGACGCGGTCCTTGAGGAGGTAGCCGACCCCCTCGGGCCTCCCGCCCACGAGCTCGCGCACGTAGCGGTCCTCGAGGAACTGCGAGAGGACGAGCACCCCGACCTCGGGGTGGGTGGCGCGGATCTCGACCGCCGCGATGAGCCCGTCGGCGCCCGCTCCGGGGGGCATCTGGATGTCGGTGACGACGACATCGGGCACGTGCGAGCGCGCCTTGCGGACGAGGTCGGCGGCGTCTCCGGCACTGGCCACCACCTCGAGCCCGCCGTCGGTCAGCACGGAGATGATGCCCTCGCGCACGATGGGCTGGTCCTCGCCGACGACGACGCGCACGGGAGTGTCAGAGGGCAACTCATAAAGGATCCTAGTCGGCTCATCGCCCACGCCGAGAGGCGACCCCACCGTCCCCTGTGGGGTCTCCCCCCTCCGCGCCTTGGGCACTCTCCATCGAGGCTCGGTTCTCGGAACGCCAAGCTGTTTTCGATGGCGTTGGATGCTGCAACGGGAGCCCGAGTCTTTCCCGCCCCGCCGCGATCGTCACCCGGCAGGCGCGGGCGTCAGCGGCGCACGGTGCCGGTACAGGCCGAGCGCGACCTCGTCGAGGCAGCCCAGCGTGGTGGGGTACGGGAGCGACAGCAGCTCATCCAGGACTTCCGTCCCCTGATCGCGTGCATGGCCCGGAGCTACCGCGAGACGCCGGGCATCGACACCAACGAGCTCACGCAGGAGGGCTGCGTCGGGCTCCTACAGGCGCTCCGCCACTACGACCCGAGCCTCGGCGTCCCCTTCGGCGCCTATGCGCGCTGGTGGGTGTGCCGAGCCATTCAGCAGCTCGTCTCCGAGCTCTCGGGTCCCGTCGTGCTCTCCGACCGAGCCGTGCGCCAGCTCGTGCGCGTCAAGCGGGCCCGGCGCGCGTACGAGCAGGCTCAGGGTCACGGCCCGCGGGCAAGCGACCTGGCCGACGCCTGCGGGCTCCCGAGCGCCCAGGTCGAATCCCTGATCGCCGCCGACCGCGACGCCCACACCCTGAGCACCGCCGCAGCTGACGGAGACGGCCCCACGGCGGGAGACACCCTCGTCGACCCCAGGGGCGAGGACGCCTACGAGGCCGCCCTCTGGCGGTTGGCCGCGGCCCAGCTGCCCCGTATGCTTGACCATCTCAGTGAACGGGAACGGCGGGTCATCAGGGCGCGGTACGGAATCGACTGCCAGGCGCGGACGCTGGCGGAGCTTGCCCCGGAGCTGCGCGTGAGCTCAGAGCGGGTGCGGCAGATCGAGCAGGCGGCGCTAGGCAAGCTGAGCGCGGCCTGCGACGGCGCGCCCGAGCACGCCCGCTGCGGGTGACGCCGGCGCGCGCGACGGCGGGCGAGACGGCGAGCCCGCAAGAGCGGGGCGCGCTGGGCAAGCTCGCGCGCGGGCGCGCGCCGCGCTCGGCCCACGGGGACTGGGAGCCCGCCGCCGACCGGCGGGATCCCGTCGAGCTCCTCGAGGAGCAGGCGCGCACGCGGGTCCCCGAGCTCGTCCCCATCCGTTACGGCCGCATGCTCGTCTCGCCCTTCACGTTCTTTCGCGGGGCGGCGTACGTGATGGCCTGCGACCTCCGGGATGTCCAGAGATCGGGGCTCGAGGTCCAGCTCTGCGGCGACGCGCACCTCTCGAATTTCGGCACCTACGCGGGCCCCGACCGCCGCCTCGTCTTCAGCGTCAACGATTTCGACGAGACGCTGCCCGGGCCGTTCGAGTGGGATGTCAAGCGCCTGGTGGCGAGCTTCGCGGTGGCGGGCCGCGACCACGCGTTCACCGCCGAGCAACGCGAGCCCATCAATCTCGCCGTCGGCCGTGCCTACCGCGAGGCGATGCGGCAGTTGGCCGAGCTGCGCACGCTCGAGCTCTGGTACCTGAACATCGATCGCGATCTCGAGGCGATCGTCTCCGAGTGGGCCGCCCGCCTCAGCCCCAAGCTCCTCAAGCGCTTCGAGGGCAACGTCGCCAAGGCCCGGGCCAAGGACAGCCTGCGGGCGTTCGCCAAGCTCACACGGCGCGTCGACGGACAGCCGCGGATTGCCGCCGACCCGCCTTTGATCGTCCCGATCGAGGATCTGACTTCCTCCGAGGACCCCGAGCGGCTCGAAGCGGCCGTACACGAGATCGTCCGCTCCTACCGCAGCTCGCTGACCCCGGACCGGCGCCGCCTGCTCGAGCGCTACCGCTACGTCCACGCGGCGCGCAAGGTGGTGGGCGTGGGCAGCGTGGGCACACGCGCGTGGATCGTCCTCCTCCTCGGTCGCGACGAGGGCGATCCCCTGTTCCTGCAGATGAAGGAGGCCGAGGGCTCGGTGCTCGAGCCCTTCCTGGGCAGGAGCAAGTTCGCCCATCACGGCCGCCGCGTCGTCGAGGGCCAGCGCCTGATGCAGGCCACCAGCGACATCCTCCTCGGCTGGGTCCGCACCACCGAATGGATCGACGGCGTCGATCGCGATTTCTACGTACGCCAGCTCTGGGACGGCAAGGGGTCGGCGCCCGTCGACGTGATGGACGCCACCATGCTCAGGAGCTACGGCGAGCTCTGCGGCTGGGCGCTCGCCCGCGGCCATGCCCGCTCCGGGGATCCGATCCAGATCGCCGGCTATCTCGGATCCGGCGAGGTCTTCGACCGCGCCATGTCGGACTTCGCCGAGCGCTACGCCGACCAGAACGAGCGCGACTACCAGGCGCTCCGGCGCGCCGCCGACGCCGGCCGGATCCCCATTCTCAGCGGCCTGTAAAGCCTGGGGGCAGGCCTTGAAGCGGGCCGGCGGGGTCCTACCAATGACCTCAGAGGCTCCGTCCCGTGCCCGAATCGTGCCGGCGTCGTAGGAGCCCGGCGTTTCGGCGGGTGCCCGAAATCCACTCGAGAGGAGTTTGACGTGGCTGATCTCATTGCCATTGGTTACGACGACGAGGAGACCGCAGAGCGGGCCGCCGAGGAGGTCTACCGCCTCGCCGACGAGCTCGTCATCGAGCCCGAGGCCGTGGCGGTAATCGTGCGCGACAAGGACGGCAAGTACAAGGTGACGACCAACCATCACCCGGTGGCCGAGGGAACGGCATGGGGAATGCTCTGGGGTGCCCTGTTCGGGCTGCTCTTCTTCGTCCCCTTCATCGGCTGGGCCGTGGGCGGCCTCTTCGGCGCCCTGTTCGGCGTGCTGGAGAAGGTTGGCGTCGAGAAGACCTTCCAGCAGCGCGTGCGCGACATGGTCCAGCCCGGCACCTCGGCGCTGTTCCTCATCGTCGACAAGGTCACGCCCGACAGGGCGATCGAGGCGCTGAGCAAGTTCGGCGGCCGCGTGCTCAAGACCTCGCTCTCCAAGGACGCGGAGGCTCAGATCCAGGCCGCGCTCACCGGCAGCGCGACGGCGACCCCGCAAGCGCGCGAGGCGGCGACCGCCGGAGTGCCTTCGTCCTGAGCGCGCTCTGACGGCCCCGAGCCCGGCGCCGTGAGCGCTCGCTCAGAGCTGCGCCTGGCTCGGGTCGAGCGGGCCGAACTCCTCCTCGAGGGCCGAGTGCGCCTCGAGGAGGGCGTGACGGAGACCGGCGGCGGCTGAGCGCGCCCCTTCTTCATCGCCCTGCTCGGCCGTCGCCTCGAGCTTGCGGCACCGGCGCAGGGCGTCGGTGGCGCCCGCCCAGCCGCTTGCCCCGCCGAGCGCGTGGGCCTGGCGCTTGACCTCGGCGAGGTCCCGCTCGAGGATCGCCACCTCGATGCCGGCGCAGCGCTCGAGCGCGTCGGCGAGGTAGGTGTTCAGGAGCTGGGTGATCGCCCCCGCTCCCACGTTGGGCTTGGCGGCGAGCTCGTGGAGCGACTGGATGGCGGCCGGGTCGAGAACCTGCGCGGGGCCGGCGGGCTCGCTCTCCACCGCGACCTCTTGCATCCCGGCCGAGGGCGAGCGATCGATCACCGAGAGGAAGCGCTCGATGCTGAAGGGCTTGGTCAGATAGTCGTTGGCTCCGGCGCGCCGGAGGTGGTCGATGTGACCCGGGGTGGCATCCGCGCTGGTGATCACCACCGGGGTGTCGGCGGTGCGCGCGTCGCCGCGCAGCCGGCGCAGAACCTCCTCGCCTGAGATGTCGGGGAGATTGAGGTCGAGGAGGACGAGCGCGGGGCGATGCTCGCGCGCGAGCTCGAGGGCCAGACCGCCCTGGGTGGAGACGATCAGCGTCACCTCCGGTCGCACGGTGAGGATCGACTCCACGAGCTTGATGTTCGAGGGGTTGTCCTCGACATAGAGCACGGTGCGCGCACGTCCGGGCGAGCGCTCCGGGGCAGCGTGTACCTCGACGCCGGGCGATTGCCGCGGCGCCGCCGGCGCCGGGACGAGGGGAAGCTCGACGGTGAAGGTCGTGCCCACGCCGACCGTGCTCTCGACGCCGACCGTCCCGCCCATGGCCTCGATCAGGCGCTGGCTCAGCGCCAGGCCCAGGCCCGTCCCCTCGATATCGGTGGTCTCGGCGCCGAGCCGGTCGAAGGGCTCGAAGACGCGCGCGAGATTGGCGGGGGCGATTCCGATGCCAGTGTCGAGGACCGCGATGCGCGCCTTGGGAGTGCCGGACTGGGCGCAGCGGATGGTCACCGCTCCCCCGGGCCGGTTGTACTTGACCGCGTTCGAGCACAGGTTGAGAAGAACCTGCTTGAGTCGCTGGCGATCGGCGAGAACGTGGATCTCGACGTCCTCGTCGGGGGGTGCGGCCACGGTCACCGAGGCCGCGGCGGCGATGGGCAGGACCATGCCCAGGGTCTCCCTGATCACGTCCCCGAGGTGGACGGGCTCGAGCGAGAGCCGGAGCTCGCCGCGCTCGATGCGCGAGAGGTCGAGCACCTCGTTGATGAGGTCGAGCAGGTGGTGGGCGGCCTTGGTCAGCTGCCCGAGCTTGTCGCGCTGCCCGGTCATGAGCTCGTCACGGGCGAGGAGCTCTCCGAAGCCGAGGATGGCGTGCAGGGGGGTGCGCAACTCGTGGCTCATGCGCGAGAGGAACTCGCTCTTGGCGCTGTTGGCCTGCTCGGCCTGCGTCTGTGCTCGGCGCGCAGCCGCTTCAGCGGCCCGGCGCGCGCTGATGTCGCGGGTCGAGCTCTGGTACTCGGCCACCCCCCCGTCGCCGTCGCGCAGGGTGCGGGTCTTGGTCTCCACCCACGTGAAGCTGCCGTCCTTGCGCCTGATGCGGTACTCGAGCGTGTGCTCGTCACGGCCATCTTCGTCGGCGAGCTCCTCGCGCAGCTCGGCGCGGTCGGCGGGGTGGATGTCGGCGAGAAAGGAACGGCCGGTGAGCTCTTCGGGGCCGTAGCCGTACAGGGCACGGCTCGAGGGCGAGACATAGAGCAGCGTCTCCTCGGGCGAGGCACGGGTGATCACGTCGGTCGAGTTCTCGGCGAGGATGCGGAAGCGCTCTTCGCTCTCCCGCAGTGCCCCCTCCGCCGCCCGCCCGGCCGTGACGTCGCGCATGACCTTGACGAACCCGCGCAGCTCGCCGCCGTCGTCGTAGACCGTCGTGAGAATCACATCGGCCCAGTAGCGGCTTCCGTCCTTGCGCACCCGCTCGCCCTCCTCCTGGTAGCGACCGACGGCCAGCGCCGCCTCGAGCTCGCGCTCGGGATGGCCGCTCGCGACGAGCTCGGGCGGGTAGAACACCGAGAAGTGCCTGCCGACGATCTCTTCGGCGCTGTAGCCCTTGATGCGCTCGGCCCCCGGGTTCCACCCGGTGACCCGGCCGACGGGATCGAGCATGATGATGGCGTAGTCGGTGACGCTCGAGACGAGCAGGCGGAAGCGCTCCTCGCTGGCGCTCAGCGCGTCGTGGAGAGCGCGCTCCTCGGTGACGTCGTCGACGACCGCGGCCACGCGCGCGACCTGACCGGCCTCGACGTTGACCGGTTGCGCCCGGGTGCGCACCCAGCGCCGTTCACCGCTCGGACGCACGATCCGGAACTCGAAGTCGCTCGGGCCCGTCATCGCGTCGCGCCGCGTCGTCACCGCCTCGAGATCGTCCGGGTGGATCATGCGCTCGAGCACCCCCGGGTCTCCGTACACCTCGGCGAGCTCGATCCCGAAGATCTGCGCCACCCCGGGGCTGGCATAGAGCACGGCGGGCGGGTCGAAGTCGCGGAGCACGAACCCCTGCTGCACGGTGTCGAGCACCTGGCGGAAGTTCTCCTCGCTCTCGGCGATCCGGCCCTCGCGGCGACGGCGCTCGTCGATGTCGTAGTACGCCCCCTGCACGCAGCGCTCACCGTCGAGGTCGAGCGAGGAGATGGACATGAGGACGCTGACCGTCTCGCCGTCCTTGGTGCTCAGCTCCTCTTCGAGATCGTCGATCCGCCCGGTCCGCCGCAGCTCCTCCATGATCGCCGGGCGGCGCTCGGGCCTCGCCCACAGGCCGAGCTCGTGGACGGTGCGGCCGACGAACTCGCTCTCTTCCCAGCCGAGGAGCTCGAGGCAGGCGGGGTTCGCGTAAAGGACGGTGCCGTCGGCCGCGCGCGTGACCGAGGTCGGAACCGGGTTGGCCATGAACAGGCTGCGGAAGGGGTCGCTCACCTCGTCCTCGCGAGCAGCACGTAGGGCAAGCCCAGGCCCCTGACCACGTCGGGGAGCCCGTGGATCCCCGCCGGCTTGACCAGATAGGCGTCGATGCCGATCTCGTAGGCGCGCTCGATGTCCGCGTCGTCCCCGGATCCGCTCAGCATCACCACCGCGACGGGGTCGAGCTCCGGGCGCGCCCTCACGCGCCGCAGGACGTCGAGCCCCGAGACGTCCGGGAGCGAGAGATCGAGAACGAGGAGCACCGGGGCGAGCGCGGCCGCGGGCACCCGCTCGAGGTAGTCGAGTGCTTCCCGGCC
Source organism: Solirubrobacteraceae bacterium (assembly GCA_035552815.1). Lineage (GTDB taxonomy): Bacteria > Actinomycetota > Thermoleophilia > Solirubrobacterales > Solirubrobacteraceae > Palsa-465. Next base: position 15,224 of record DASZKU010000145.1, read on the forward strand.
GCTGGCGAAGACCTCCACCGGGTTGGCCATGTTGGTGGCGACGAGGACCTGGGCGATGAGCGCGGCGGTGGTGCGGTCGTCCTCGAGCACGAGCACCGGCGCCGGCGACTCAGCGCCGCGAGCCGGACTACCTGCGCTCATCGCAAGGCGCCGGCGGCAGACACGTCGCAGGTCGCGTGGGCAGGCCCAGGGCGAGCGAAGTAGAAGCCCTGGGCGTGGACGCACCCCAGCGAGCGGAGCTGCGCGAGCTGCGCCGCGGACTCGATACCCTCGGCGGTGACCGCCAGCTTCAGCTCGTGGAATAGCGCGACGATGGCGCGCGCCAAGGCCCAGGCATCGGCGGAGGTGGTGAGGTCGCGCGCGAACGAGCGGTCGAGCTTGACGCCGTCGAGCGGCAGATCGCGGATGTAACCGAGCGAGGAGTAGCCGGTGCCGAAGTCGTCGACGTAGACGCGCACGCCGAGCCGCCGCAGCGCCTCGAGCGGTTCCGCGAGGGCGTCGGACTCGCTTGCCATGACGGTCTCGGTGACCTCGACGATGAGCCGTTCGGGCGCAAGGCCGGTGGTCTCGAGGGCGGAGCGGAAGCGAGCGGCGAAGTCGGGGTCCTGGAGCTGATGGACCGAGAGGTTCACGCTCACGTAGGGGATGGTGCCGTTGCGGGCATACCAGGTGTTGGCTTCACGGCAGGCCTGCTCGAGTACCCATTGCCCGAGTTCGGGCATGAGACCGCCCTGCTCGGCGAGGGGTATGAACGTCGTCGGACTTACCAGTCCGAGACCCGGGCGCTGCCAGCGGCAGAGCGCCTCGAAGCCGACCGTGCGCCGCGTTCCCATGTCGATGATCGGCTGGTAGTGGAGGATGAACTCGTCACGCCCGAGGGCCCCGCGGAGCTCGCTGCGGAGCGCGAAGTCGTCAAGGACGCGGCGGTCCCGCACCGGGTCGAAGACCGCGACCTTCTCCCGGTTGCTCGTGCTCTTGGCGTGGTACATCGTTGCGTCCGCCTGGCGCATCGCCCACGCGAGCGGCTCGCCGCGCGCGACCGGGGCGATCGCCACGCTGGCGCCGACGAAGATCATGTGTCCGTTGACCTCGACGCCCTCCTCGAGCGAGGCGAGAAAGCGTCCCGCGAGCTCCCGGCCCGCCGCGTCGCCGGCGTCGCTGAGCAGGGCGCCGAATTCATCGTCGCCGAGGCGGAGCAGGGCGTCCTCAGGGCCGGCCGCCGCGCGCAGGAGGTTGGCCACCGCCTGGAGCACCACGTCACCGGTGCTGTGGCCATAGGTGTCGTTGATGCCCTTGAAGTCGTCGAGGTCGACGACGACGAGCACTCGGTCTGACGTCGAGCTCTCCTCGCCGATCTCGGCCAGGCGGACGCGGTTTCCCAGGCCGGTGAGGGCGTCACGCAGGCGGGGATCCTCGCCTCGGGAAGGCGCTTTCTCCTCGCTCTCCGGGCGCCGCGTGACCCGGGAACCGAGCACGCTAATACCGGTCCGGAGGTCGGGCAAGGTCAGCTTGCTCATCACACCTCCGAGCGCAGCGACTGTCTGGTAACCCGGCGGTCCCCAATGTGAAAACGCATGGGTTGGGATCCCACTCTCATGTCAGGACGGAGTAACGCGTCAAGTATCGACTCGGCAGCCGCATATCGGTATCCCCACATCGGGGCATAGCGGACTCGAGTCATGGGTCATAGCAGGTAAAAAGGGTTTATTAGAGGATGCTTAGTCCGCGGTATGCCAAGCTCCCCACGCTCGTGCGAACGTTCTTGTACCTGCGAGCATCGGCGGTACCGCCCCACGGTCGGCGGTTACCGGTTTTTTAAGTTGGACGCTGGCGAGGACCTTCCGGATCCTCGTAGAGCACCTGTTCTACCTGGAAACCCGCAAAGTGTCAAATTTCGGGCCGACCGTGCCGCCCGGTGCACGTCAGTCTGCGAGCACTCCCGGGCGATCCATGTGCAAGGGGTTGGCATCGAGGAGCCGGCGGATCCGCTCGCCCGCGGGGAGACCGGCGGCGAAGTGCTCGGCGATCGGCGCGGTGGTGCTCGAGTCGGGACGGTCGGCCATCAGGAGGCGAGTTGTTAGAGCCAGAGCCTGACCGTGGTTCCCGGCGCCGAGGGCAGCACCTCGACACGGAAAACGAGCTGTCGTGCCACCCACAGGCCCGTGCCCGGCGAACGGTCGGACCCGGGTGGGTAATACCCCGCGATCGGGTCCTCGAGCCCGGGACCCGAGTCCGATATCTCGCACACGAAGCGTCCGTCAACCAGTCCTGCTCTTCCCCACGTCGGCCCCCCGCCGTGCTCTGCGGCGTTGTCGAAGACCTCGGTGGACGCGATGAGCATGTTGACGACGCCGGACTGGGGGACGGCGCGGGCGATCATCGCGGCAGCGAGGCGATCCCGGAAGGCCCCGGCGTCCCCGCTGACGGCGAGGGGCTCGAGGGCGAGCACGGGTCGCAGGACGGGCGCGAGGGCGCTCGCCGCGTGTCCGGGGTGCTCGTAGCGGGCGTTGGGCTCGCCGCCCTCGCCGAAGCCCCAGGGGTGGGTCCTCCACACCGCGTCCACCACGCCCTCGGACACCACCCGGGCGTCG
>DASZKU010000146.1:0-5109 GCA_035552815.1 Solirubrobacteraceae bacterium
TTACGATCCACGAGGCCGCCGAGACGACCGGATGGTCCCCGCGGATGCTTCGCTACATCGAAGCGTCGGGACTGGTGACACCGGCCCGGTCCCAAGCCGGCTACCGGCTCTACGGTCCCGCTGAGCTCCAGCGCCTGCGCACGCTCGCCGAGCTGCTGGAGCAGTTCGATCTCGCCCTCTCCGACGTGGCCTTCGCCGCTCGGATGGCGAGCGGCGAGGACCTCCGCGAGGCAGTGCAGGAATGGCTGTCGGCGGCGGCGAGCAAGCCTGAGAACGTGAGCGCGGACGACTGGCTGCGATTCGAGCAGGACAAGCACGAGAGGCTGCTGGCCGCCGCGGGCCAGCGCTCGAACGAACTCGAACTGATGGAGAGGCGATGAGCACGACTGTCGAAGGAATCACAACCGCCCACGACTTCAAGGTGGCCGATCTCAGCCTGGCCGGCTTCGGTCGCAAGGAGATCCAGCTCGCCGAGCACGAGATGCCCGGCTTGATGTCGACGCGGGCGGAGTACGCCGAGCGCCAGCCGCTCAAGGGCGCGCGCATCACCGGCTCGCTGCACATGACGATCCAGACCGCCGTGCTCATCGAGACGCTGGTCGCGCTCGGCGCCGAGGTCAGGTGGGCGAGCTGCAACATCTTCTCCACCCAGGATCACGCGGCGGCCGCCGTCGCCGTCGGCCCCGAGGGAACCCCCGAGGATCCGCGCGGCGTACCCGTGTACGCGTGGAAGGGGGAGACGCTCGAGGAGTACTGGTGGTGCGCCGAGCAGGCGCTCCTGTGGCCGGGGGGCGAGGGTCCGAACATGATCCTCGACGACGGCGGTGACGCCACCCTGCTCGTCCACAAGGGCGTCGAGTACGAGCGCGCGGGCGCCGTGCCCGATCCCGCCAGCGCCGAGTCCGAGGAGTTCGAGATCGTCCTCGCCACCCTGCAGCGCTCGCTCGCCGAGGATCCCGAGCGGTGGACGAAGGTGGCAGCCCAGATCAAGGGCGTGACCGAGGAGACGACGACGGGCGTGCACCGCCTGTACCAGTTCGCCGAGCAGGGTCACCTGCTCTTCCCGGCCATCAACGTCAACGATGCCGTGACGAAGTCGAAGTTCGACAACAAGTACGGCTGCCGCCACTCGCTCATCGACGGCATCAACCGCGCCACCGACGTCCTCATCGGCGGCAAGGTCGCCGTCGTGTGCGGCTACGGCGACGTGGGCAAGGGATGCGCCGAGTCGCTCCGCGGCCAGGGCGCCCGGGTGATCATCACCGAGATCGATCCCATCTGCGCCCTCCAGGCGGCGATGGACGGCTACCAGGTGGCGACGCTCGAGGACGTGCTGGGCACGGCCGACATCTTCATCACCTCGACGGGCAACAAGGACGTGATCACCGCCGACCAGATGGCGCGGATGAAGCACCAGGCCATCGTCGGCAACATCGGCCATTTCGACAACGAGATCGACATGGCCGGCCTGGCCAAGCTCGAGGGCATCGAGCGCATCAACATCAAGCCCCAGGTCGACGAGTGGCTGTTCTCCGACGGCCACACGATCATCGTCCTCTCCGAGGGCCGGCTCCTCAACCTCGGCAATGCCACCGGTCACCCGAGCTTCGTGATGTCGAACTCGTTCACCAACCAGGTGATCGCGCAGATCGAGCTCTTCGGTCACACCGACGTCTACGAGAAGCGCGTCTACACCCTGCCCAAGCATCTCGACGAGAAGGTCGCGCGCCTTCACCTCGACGCGCTCGGGGCCAGGCTCACCGAGCTCACGCCGCTCCAGGCCGAGTACCTCGGCGTGCCGCTCGAGGGCCCCTACAAGTCAGATCACTACCGCTACTAGATGGCCTCCGGATCCTCCGGCGCGCGCACCCGGGCGCGCCGGAGCCCACCCGAGCACGAGCTCGCCGATCTCGGGCTCGCGCCCGCCGGCCAGGCGCGGATCGAATGGGCCGACGCCCAGATGCCGGTGCTGCGCCAGATCCGCGAGCGCTTCGCGCGCGAGCGCCCGCTCGACGGCATCCGCGTGGCCGCGTGCCTGCACGTGACGGCCGAGACGGCCAACCTCCTCCGGGCTCTGCAGTCCGGCGGCGCCGGCGTCGCCCTGTGCTCGGCCAACCCGCTCTCCACCCAGGATGACGTGGCGGCGGCGCTCGTCCTCGATCACGGGATCGAGGTCAGGGCGATCCGCGGCGAGGATCTCGACGCCTACGTCGAGCACGTGCGCGCCCTGCTCGCCGAGACCCCGCAGATCACCGTCGACGACGGCGCCGACCTGCTCGTCACCGCCCACCTCACCGGCGGCGAGGCGCTGAGCGCCCTCATCGGCGGGACCGAGGAGACGACGACGGGCCTCGTGCGCCTGCGCCGCCTGCAGGATGCCGGCGAGCTCGCGTGCCCCGTCCTCGCGGTCAACGAGGCGCGGACCGAGCGGGCGCTGAACGACCGCCACGGCACCGGGCAGTCGGCCCTCGACGGGATCGTACGCGCGAGCAACGTCCTCCTCGCCGGCCACACCCTGGTGGTCATCGGCTACGGGTGGGCGGGCCAGGGGGTGGCCGAGCGCGCCCGCGGCGCCGGGGCGGCGGTGATCGTGTGCGAGGTCGATCCCCTCCGCGCGCTCGAGGCGCGGATGGCCGGCTACGAGGTGATGCCCGCGCTCGAGGCGGCCGAACGCGGCGACATCTTCCTCACCGTCACCGGCTCTCGCCGCGTCCTCCGCGGCGAGCACTTCGAGCGCATGAAGGACGGGGCCGTGCTCGCCAACGCCGGGCACTTCGACGTCGAGATCGACCTCGACGAGCTCCGCGGTCGCGCCACCGGCGGCGTGCGCGAGGTGCGCCCGCTCGTCGAGCAGTACCACCTCCCGGGGCGGCGGCTCAACCTCCTCGCCCACGGCCGGGTGGTCAACCTCGCCGCCGCCGAGGGACACCCGGCGGCGGTGATGGACGTCTCCTTCGCCCTCCAGGCCCTGTGCATCGAGGAGCTCGTGCGCCACCACGCCGAGCTCGGGCCCGGAGTGCATCCCGTCCCGCCGGCGATCGACGACGAGGTCGCCCGCCTCAAGCTCGCCGCCCTCGGCGTGAGGATCGACGAGCCCACCCCCGAGCAGGCCGACTACCGCGAGTCGTGGTTGTGAAATCGGCGTCCGTGCCGATTTCACGTCAAGCAGCCGCGGACTCCTCCTCGGCGAGCTCGAGCCGCTCCGCGCGCAGCGATTGGCGCTCTGACTCGCTGATCATCTGGAAGAACAGGGCGACGAGGGCGATGCCCATGACGATCGACTGCTCGAGGGCCATCAAGAGCCCGGCCAGCGACTGGTCCTCGGCGGCGCTCAGCCCCCAGTAGCGCGGCCGGTGCTCGTAGAAGGAGTAGAAGGCGCTGGGGGCGAAGGCGAGCACGACCCCGAGCACGCCGACCAGGAGCTTGGTGCTCACCATGTAGGTGATCGGGCCCGCTCCGCCGCGGCGCATGCGGCTGCGGATCGGGGAGATCAGGTACCACCAGTAGAGCGAGCCCGCGAGCATGAAGGTGAGATGCTCGAGGAAGTGGATCTCCGAGTGGCGGAGGGCGAGGTCGTACATGGCGGGGATGTGCCACAGCCACATCGACCCGGCATAGAGGGCGACCGCGAAGGCGGGGTGGGCGAGGTAGCCGGCGCGCTCCTCGACGGTGCGGATGCGCCGGGTGATCGGACGCAGAAGGCCCTTGGTGAGCCCGAGGATGAGGAGGATGGGGGCGATGTCGAGGAGGAGCACGTGCTGGAGCATGTGCATGACCAGGAGGTCGTCGGCGAGTCCGTCGATCGGGGAGGCCAGGGCCGCGTAGATGACGAGGAGCCCGAGCATGAACAGCGTCAGCCGGCCGTAGCCCGGCGGGTGGGGCATCCGGGGCCGCCGTGCACGGCGCCAGCCCTTGACGTAGAGCGTCGCCAGGGCCGCCACGGCGACGAGGACGGTTGGCTCGAACGGCCACACGATCTGCGGAGCCACCTGGCCATTCTGGCAATCGACAAACGCTCTCGCTAGGTCTAGGCTAAGGGAGGCTCATTCACACCCACTTGTCTGAAGGGGGTAGGTCATGCGAATCGAGGTCAAGGGCCGAAATGTGCCCGTTTCCGACGACCTGAGGGAGCATGTGACCAAGCGCTTCCGGAAGGTCTCGCGCCAGGTCTCCGAGCTCGCGGAGCTCGAGGTGGAGGTGTTCGAGGAGAGGAACCCCGCGATCGCGGATTCCCAGGTCGCCGAGGCGACCCTGCACCTCAAGGGCGTCACCCTGCGCTCCCGCGACGCCTCGCCCGACCTCGTCCACTCGATCAATCTCTGCGCCGAGGAGCTCTCGGTCCAGGTCAAGCGCCACCGCGACAAGCGCCGCAAGCGCCGCGAGGGGCGCGAGGGGCGCGAGGCGCGCGCGGTGAGCAAAGCGCCGCTGCCCGGAGACGTCTCCCCGGCGGCGTAGAGGCGGGCGCCCGCGCCGGGGCTCAGACGGCGTACTCAGTCGGCTCCAGAGACCAGTTCAAGGGCTCCTAAAAGGGCGCCGATAACGCCTCTGGTGAGCGACCCACTGCTACGCTGAATCCCATGTCCTTTCTGGACCGCGCGCTTCGCATGGGCGAAGCCAAGAAGTTCAAGACCTACGAGCAGCGAGTCGGCCGCATCAACTCCTACGAGGCCGAGGTCGAGCACTACAGCGACGAGGAGCTGCGCGAGGCGGCCGACGAGCTGCGCGAGCGCGCGCGTGACGGCGAGAAGCTCGACGACCTGCTCTTCGAATGCTTCGCGCTCGTGCGCGAGGCGGGCAAGCGCTCGATGGGGATGCGCCACTTCGACGTCCAGCTCATCGGCGGCATGGTCCTCCACGACGGCGCCATCGCCGAGATGAAGACCGGCGAGGGAAAGACCCTGACGGCGACCCTGTCGGTCGTCCTCAACTCGCTGGCGGGACGGGGCGTGCACGTGGTCACGGTCAACGACTACCTGGCGCGTCGCGACGCGATGTGGATGAAGCCGATCTACGACGCGCTCGGCGTGACGGTGGGCGTGCTCCAGAACATGCAGCCCTACGAGGAGAAGCGCGAGGCCTACGCCGCCGACGTGACGTACGGCACGAACT
>DASZKU010000147.1:0-2206 GCA_035552815.1 Solirubrobacteraceae bacterium
GCAGCGTCGCCGTGTCGTTGGGCAACCGCGACCCGAAGCGCATGATCCCGTCACCGGCGCGGCGCGCGCCGACGACGATGACGAGCCCGAGCACGAGCAGCGCGTTGACGAGGATCGACCCGAGGATCGCCGTCTGTGCGATCACGAGCTGGCCGGCCTGGAGCGCGAAGAGGACGACGAAGAACTCGGGCAGGTTGCCGAGGGTCGCTTGGAGGACGCCGGTGATCGAGGAGCCGAAGTGCTGACCGACGTGCTCGACGGAGAAGCTCACGAGCCACGCCAGGCCGACGAGGGCGACGGTCGCCAAGGCGAACGTGACCCCATTGGGTACGCCGCCGGCGTACCGGCATACCCCCGCGGCGGCGGTGACGACGGCGATACCGCAGAGCGCCAGCCGCTCGACTCGGGTCAGGCCCAACGTCTAGTGACCCGTCATCACGGTGTCTGCGTCCGAGTACGCCGGCGCGCAGCAACACAGCAGGACAAGCGGGCCGGCTCCGCGGTTGAAGAGCTTGTGCGGGGTCCCGGGCGGGATCACCACGCAGTCGCCGGCCGTTATCTCGGCCTCGTCCTCGCCCAGGCGCATGGTGCCCGAGCCGGAGGTGAAGTAGTAGATCTCCTCGGACTTCGGGTGGTAGTGCTCGGCCGTCTCCCCTCCGGGCGGAAGCGTCGCCTCGGCCAGGCTCTGGTGGCGGACGGGCGTCCACGCCGGCCCCGCGAGCTCGCGGATACTCGAACCGTCGAGGGTGACGAAGGACTTGAGGTCATCGAGTTGGGCGATCTCCACGGCCCTACCCCACCGTCTCGAATTCGCCGGTCTCGACCTCGCGCTCGACACGGACCTCGATGTCGCGCGCGCTCGCCGCCGGCTCCACGCGCCGCAGGTCGCGCACGCGCAGTCGCTTGAACTTGACGATCTCGAGCACGTAGACGACGTACACGCTACCCGCCAGCGCCACCACCCCGAGCGCGGCCATGGGGATCGTCCACGCGAGCGAGTAGTGCCCGTGGCGGTGCCAGGGGATGAGCCGCTCGGCCACCGCGAAGCACGCGAGGAGGGCCGCCCATGCGTACATGTAGAGCACGGTCTGGCGCTGGCTGAAGCCGATCCGCGCCATCCGGTGATGGAAGTGGTTGGCGTCGGCCGACCACGGCTTGCGGCCGTACTTCAGGCGCTTGGCGACGACGAAGCCGGTGTCGAGGAAGGGCACGGCGAGGATCACCAGCGGCGCCACCAGGGCGATCGCCGCGTTCGTCTTCAGCGTCCCCTGGATCGTCACCACCCCGAAGAGATACCCGAGCAGGTTGGCGCCCGAGTCGCCCATGAAGATCGACGCGGGGTGGAAGTTATGGAAGAGGAAGCCGAGCGCGGCGCCGGCGGTGATGGCGGCAAGGATCCCCGCCAGGGTCGAATTCGGGCCCTTGAGCTCGAAGACGATGATCGTGAAGGCGACCCCGTCGATCACGCACAGGCCCGCCGCCAGCCCGTCGACGCCATCGATGAAGTTGACGGCGTTCATGATCGCCACGAGCCACACGACCGTGAGCACGCCGCCGACCCACGGCGCGATCTGGAGGATGCCGAGGAAGGGGATGGTCAGGCTCGTCACCTGCACGTCCCCCACGAGCACCGCGATCAACCCCGCGCCGACTTGACCGGCGAGCTTGAGCAGGGGCGGGAGGTTGACGATGTCGTCGATGGCGCCGACGAGCGTGATCAGTCCCGCCCCGGCGATGATCCCCCGCGTCACCGCGGCCTCGCGGCCTTCGGGCATCCAGATCGCCGCCGCCAGGAGCACCCCGGCGAAGATCGCCAGGCCGCCGAGCTGCGGCGTGTCCTGCCGCGCCAGCGCTCCCTCGCGCGGGCGCGCCATCGCGCCGACTCGTCTCGCGACGATCCCCGCGAGCGGCGTCAGCAACGCGGCAGCGGCCGTGGCGACGAGAAAAGCGAGCAGAGCGTCAAGGTGCCGCATGGCGCATTCGTAAGCATGGCAGCCGGTGCCTGCTGGTGCTTGATTCGACGCTTCGCGGTCGGCGACCTGCTTGGACGCGGGCGCCGTGGCGAGCTCCGGGGCGGGCGCCGGGGCGCCGGGTGGGACGTGGCGCCTTTTGACCACCTATGCGGTGGTCAAGAGGCATCACGTCTGCGCGCCGGCGCGGACGAGCCGCCCCCGCCGCCACGTCTGCGCGCCGGCGCGGACGAGCC
>DASZKU010000148.1:0-37651 GCA_035552815.1 Solirubrobacteraceae bacterium
TTGGCGTGCGGCAGACTGGCCGGCCGTTGTCGCTCAGCGGATCCGCGCCCGGTCGTGTGTTTGTCAGCTGCTTGGGAGCTTGCCCAGGGCGGCGAGGATCTCGTTTACTTCGGTGCGGCCGGTGTAGTCGGGGTGGATGTCGACGAAGCGCACGGTGTGGTCGCGGTCGACGATCAGGACGGTGGGCATCGGCAGTGCGGTGCCGGCGTCTGCACGGGTTGTGCGAATGTCGACGCCGAGGGTCCGTTGTGCTGCGAGTCCTTCCTCGGAGGGCGCGAACGTGATCCCGAGCGCGGAGGCCAGCTGGGCGCCGCTGTCGCTCAAGACGGTGTAGGTCAGTTCGGCCTTCTCCTCTGTGCTGAGTGACGCGTCCGGGGTCTCTGGCGAGATCGCGACCAGCTGCGCCGATCGTATGCTGAGCTCGGGTAGGAGGTCTCGCTGATAGGTGCGCAGGGTCACGTTGCAGTAAGGGCACCAGCCGCCCCGGTAAAAGACGATCACGGCGGGTCCATCGGCGGTGAGCTCGTCCAGCGTCCGGATCTCGCCGGTCGCGTTGGTCAGCGCGAACGACGCGAGCTTGTCGCCCACTGCTACGGCCCCCGCCGGGATGCCGCGGTCGGCGAGCGCGGCCTGGTCAGAGGCGAACACTGCGACTACCTCCGGGGGGAGTCGGGTCGCCGCGGCGGCCTTCACGTCGTTGACCTGCTCGGCAATCGTCGTCATCGCTGGGGCTCCCCTTCGTCGCCGGTTTTGGACTGGACCGTCCACTCTGCGGAGGTTATCAGGTAAATGGACCAGATAGTCCATCCCGATAGAATCGGCCCGTGGCAATCGGGCAACCTGCGACGGCGAAGGGACGCGAGACGCGTGAGCGGATCATCCGCGCCGCCGCTGAGCTCGTCGCCGAGCGCGGGGTTGCCGGCACCTCGCTCGATGACGTTTGCGCCCGTGCACACGCCTCCAAGAGCCAGCTCTACCACTACTTCGACGACCGTGACGACCTCATGCGCGCGGTCGCCCGGGCCGTCAGCGACGAGGTCGTCGACGGCCAAGCCGAGCTGTTCGCGCGGCTGGACACGATCGGCGGCCTCCGCGCCTGGATGGACGCGCTCGTGATCCTCCAGCAGACCCGCCAGGCGAAGGGCGGCTGCCCGATCGGCTCGCTCGCCGGCCAACTCGCCGAGCACGACGAAGGCGCCCGTCTCGAGCTCGCCGACGGCCTCGACCGCTGGGAGACCGCGATCCGCGAGGGGCTCGAGCGAATGGCAGCCCGCGGAGAACTAGACCCTGGCGCCGACCCTGGGGCGCTCGCCCAAAACACGCTTGCAGCCGCACAAGGCGGCCTGCTGCTGACCCAGGTCCGGCGCGACCCCGATCAGCTCCGCGCAGCACTCAACGGGGCGCTGAACGCAATCCTCGGCGCCCGCGCCGAGGGTTCAACTACGTTTCGCATACACAGCTCGCTGAGCGGTGACGATAATAACGACGGCTATCCCGGGCCGACCGTGACGTAAACGCGCCTCGAGCTGGCCGGTGCGTACGGATAGTCCGCCTCATTCAGGGTCGAAACGGAGAACCAGTAGCGAACGGCCCCTCTTCCCGCGGCGAACGTCCACGTGGTACTGAAACGGCCGTTCGGGCGAACGCTTGGAATTCCGACCGTTCCGCGGACGCCCGCCACCCCGATCCGAAGTCGCAGTAGTTTGCCGGCCGGGATGTAGCCGCCGAGCACACGGCCTGAGATCAGAATTTGTCCACCCCACGGCGTCCGGCGACGGGAGACGTGGATCTTGACCCTGGCGGGAACGACTAGGTGGATGGACGCCGAGGACGACGCCAAGGTCGTGCTGTCGCCCGCGTAGGCAGCCTCGACGAGGCGCGATGGGCCGGGAGGTAGGGTCGCGGTCCAGACACCATTAGCAGCGGTCGTCACGGCCGCTGCAGGCGTCCATTGACCAAGCCCGTCGTCAGGCGTCGTTAGGACCTCCACGGTGTGCCCGGCGAGCGCGACCCCGTCCGACGTACCGAGGAATCCGCTTATGGACGCCGCCTTTCCGAACGCGACCCGCTTGCTCGCCCGGCCGACGATCTTCGGAGGCAGAACCACCTTCTCGACCTTCTTGTGCCTCACGAGGACCGTTCTACCGTGGCGCTTCTTCTTGACGAGCACCGTCACCGTGCGCTTCACGATGCGCGGATGACACTTGACTACCCTGACTACCTTGCTGTGCGCTCGGCGGCGCACCCTCACGAGCTTCCCATGGCGACGAGCGAGGACCCACCTCGCGGGAACCCTGACCCGCTCCTTGGCTCGCTTGCACTTCAGACCGTGGATGATCTTCGAGAATGAGATACCGCTGACCGTCGGATCCCCGATATCCATCTTGAATGTCGTCGCCGGTGCCGACCACAGAGCCTGGCCGGACGAGTTATAGGAGTTGTTTTCAGCACGACAAGTGAGCGTGTGGTTACCAAGTCCCGAGACTGGAACACGCTCAGTCGATCCCGCGTACCACTGCGCCGGGCCACCATCCAGCGAGCAGCTGATCCCCTGGACACCGGATAGACCCGCCGTGGCTGTGGCGGTTATGTACTGCGTGCCGGCCGTCGCTGGCGCTTCTGAGGGGCCAGACAGTGCAACGTTGACCGCGGCGTTGTCGACGTTGATCGAGCGGGAGAGCTGGGCGCCGACGCCGGCTGCATTGCTCGCAGAGTAAGCCAACGAGATCGCTCCTGAGCCGTCGTGGTAACCCGTCGTGTCGATATTCGGCGGCGAAAGCGGGCTATCCGGGCATTGCGCCCAGTTGGAAGCGTCGGGTGCGGCGTCTCTATAGCTGGCGACGACCACACCGTTGGCCACCGTCTGCATTGTGCACACGCCGGAGGGATCCGTTGCGATAGACCCGGCCTGGAAGGTCCCTCGCACCCACCCAGCTTGGTTGTAGAGGTCGTTGGCCTCAGACGGCTGCAGCGATGGGCCGGTGTCCTCTTCGACCACGAGGGTGACCGTGCGAACGCCAAATACGAGATTGGCTGCACCGGCAGCCGCACAAGCCCCGTTGCAGTTGGCGTAAAAGCCGAAGTAACGAGACGGTTCAATGGCCTGATTGACGTAGCCGGCTTCGCCGTTGCCTTCCGGTCCGCCGTGACAGTCAATAGAGACCGGCGAAGTCCCGTAGTTTGTGCCGTTGTCTCCCCAGAAGTATGAGGCGCTCCATCCGTCCGTGGCGAGGTTGCAATCGGCGCTACCATCGGCGTTGATGAACACGATGCTAAGGGCCGAACTTGGCGTCACGGCATTCCACTGAGCGGCGGCTTGAAGAAATTCGCCCGAGCCGTTAGTCGCCGGGAAACTCGTTGCGACGAGCGCAAGCGGGCCAAGAGTGGCGCATTCATCGTTCACGCCCAAGCCAAAACCCGTTGGTATAGGCGACTGGAAGACCGGCGCATCATTCCCCGAACAGCTCAGGACGGCATACGTGCCAGCCGAAGCCGCGTCCGCCAGGCAGGCAGAGCCGAGCAGCAGCAGTAACACGAACGTCAGTGTTCGCCTGAGCAAAGCCGTTCCCTTGAACATTGGTCCACCCCACCTTCAGCAGATCACCGCGACGTCGAAAGGAAGCGGCGTGAGCTGCCCGATTTGGTTCAACGTCAGGAGATTAGTTGTCGGTGTCGTGGCACCACTCCGGTCAGAGCCGCCTATGGTCTCCACCTGGCTGGCATAGCCAGCAATTACGTTGACGGCGCCACCACTAGGGGTCGTAACGGTTTCGGTCGGACCCAGGGCTCCCCTCGGCTCAACATTGGCCACCGTGGCACATGTCTTCGGGATCGGGACCCCCCAATCAATGGTGTAGTCGCCGCCCGGCACGGACACGAGCGCGCGCGGCTTTCCTCCTCCAGCGATTACCTTCCCGTTGGGTGCCACGATCGCCCAAGCGCGCACGCTGCCGGTGATGCCCTTGCCTAGCTTGACCGGGGTGACGGCGTGGTTGCGCAGTTGCGCGGTTCCCACGGAGCCGCGGGGGATGCTGATGGCGGCGTATGAGGTCCCGCCGAGCGCGATGAACAGCGCTATGTAGCCGATCACGTTTGCTCGCAGATGTCCGATCAGTCTCTTCACTCCCCTACCTTCTCTCTCGTGGGTTATCCGCTCGACGAGGTGCCGGCGCCGATTTTGGCTACGGTTCCTGTGGGTCCGGCTGGGCCGGACGAGCTTGGGCTGGTGGACTGGGATGCCGCGCCGGTGCTGTAGGTCGTGGGCGATGGAGCGCTGGCGGGCGGGGGTGAGACGTAGCGAACGACGACCGTGGCGGCCCGGGATCGAGTCGCGCGATGCTTGTGCTGAGTCTTGGTGTGTGTCGCGGGACGTGAGTGGGCTCGGTGGTGCGCGAGCGCGGTGTGATGTCGCGGGGTCGCCGCCGTCGTACGTAGGCGCTGGGTCGCCGTCTCGGTGCCTTGGGCCGGACCGGAGGCTGCCGTGGCGCTCGCGTGCGCGTCTGCGTGGAGTGAGGCGCCGGGAGCGGTCTGGCGGTGCGCGGTGGGTGCTGAGCCGAGCCCGTTGATGATGGTCGCGAGGAGCGCGGCCGCGGCGACGGTGATCGCCGCGAGGGCGGGGACGCGAAGGAGCTTGTGCGGATTGGTGAAGTGGCGGCGTTGCGGGGGCGGATCCTCGGTCGAGGAGGGTGGCGGGATTGGCGCCTCGAGGGTGTTGTGGACGTAGGCGGCGTCTTCGCCCCAGAAGTCCGAGGCCGCCCAGGTGTTGGTCGCGTCGTCGGGGTTGTCCGCTTTGGGCGCTGGAGGCCGCACGATGGGGACGGTCTCCTCGCCGGCGCCGAGCCAGGTGCTCGCGTGGCCCAAAGCGTCCGGGTGGCCCCGACCGTCGGCGTCGGCCGCGTTGGGGCTGATCGGCGTGGGATCGGGCTTGGGCTCGGGGTCCTTGCTTTCGGCGCCGATCGGGACTAGCGCCTCATCGGGCTCGAGCCACTGGCGTGGACGCAGGCGGACCACATTGCTCGCCTGGGCCGAGCCGTTGCTGCTGTCGGAGTGCTGATCTTTCCCTGCCACGAGTTAGGTCGTATCCGGTGGGTGCGCTACTATAGCGCCACTTCGACTCATTTGGACTCAATTGGAGGGATCGCGGTTTGGCTCGTGACCAGATCGACGAGTACTACCTGACCGTGGCGGAGGTCGCAGAGCTTCTGCGGCTCAATCAGCAGACGGTGCGCAATTGGATTGACCAGGGCTCTCTGCCCGCCTTGCGGGTGGGGCGTCGCGTGCGTATCAAACGTTCTGATCTCGATCGCCTGCTCACGGAGGGCTATAACGCCGGCGGGGAAGCCAATGGGATCGCCACTGGGCCGAGTGCGGAGGACTTCTGGGGTGGTGAACCCGTGGGCATGGCAGAGCTCGCAGCCGAACTCGACCGAGAGGCGACGGGCGATGGGACCAGCGCGGCGAGCGCCGTCGGCGATGGGACCAGCGCGGCGAGCGGCGGCGAGCCGCCCGCCGCGGGAGCGGACTCGCCCGAGCGCGCGTCCGCGGGAGCGGACGCGCCCGAGGACGCGGGATCGAGCTCGTCGGAAGATCCGACGGGGTGACTCCTGCGGTCGCGAGAAGCGGATCATGAGCTTCGGCGAGGAACTTGACCAGGAACGCGAGCGCGTGATGCGCGCGGTGCGCGACGCAAGTGCGGGCTGGGCGCAGGCGATGCGCATCCATAAGCTTGCGCCTCCCGATGCCGGGTTCGCGACCCGCCTGCGGGGATTGGCGGAGGCCGCGGCGCGCGAACAGCTGGCGTGGGAGAACGCGCATGCGGCCGGCCTGCTCTGGCGCCCGGTTCCGGGGGCCGAGCACGCCGAGCCGCCGTACGAGCTCCAGCCCGGCACCGGCCGGCGCGGGCCCGCAGACGTGTGGGAGCGGTTCGACGCTGCCGTCGCGAGGCTGAATCGCGCGATCACGGGCTCGAGCGCCGCGACGGTGGCCGAAGCGTTCGGTGGGCTCGCCGATGTCGCATCCGAGCTCGCCGACGCGGTCGCCCGCGAGGACGAGGATGCGGCTCGGGTGGCCGACCGCTTGCGCCGGCGCGGGGCCGCGTAGCGCGGCTGCCGGCGAGCCCGCACGACCGACCCCCGAGGGACCGCCTGCGTAGTGCAGACGCGAGCACGCCGCGGGTTCTCTGATGACGGTGACACCTAGTGGGCGAACGCCTGCCTGAGCTCGGGCGCCTGGTCGGGGAGCGGCGCCTTGAGCGACTCGAGGTAGTCGGTCTGCTGGCGCAGATCGGCGAGGAGGAGGTCCGCCATGTCCATGCTCATTCCCGCCCGGACGACGATCCGCAGGACGGATAGATCCTCCCGGTTCGCCGGGAAGGTGTAGGCGGGGATGAGCCAGCCGCGCTGGCGAACGCGGTCAGAGACGTCGAAGACCGTGTAGTTCTTGACACCCTCCTTGAGAGTGAAGGCGAACACGGGGAGATCGGATCCGTCGCTGATGAGCTCGTAGGGGCCGATCTCGGCGATCTGCGACGAGAGGTACAGGGCCACCTCCTGGCAGCGGTGGATCACCTTGTGGTAACCGTTATGTCCGAGGCTCGTGAACATGAAGTACTGGGCGATCACCTCACTGCCGGGACGCGAGAAGTTCAGCGAGAAGGTGGGCATGTGACCGCCGAGGTAATTGACGTCGAACACGAGATCGCGGGGCAAGGCCGCGGGGTCGCGCCAGATCGCCCAGCCCACGCCTGGATACACGAGCCCGTACTTGTGTCCCGAGGCGTTGATCGACTGGACGCGCGGGATCCGGAAGTCCCACTCGAGCTCGGGCTGGATGAAAGGCGCCACGAACCCGCCCGAAGCGGCGTCGACGTGGATCGGCACGTCGATGCCACGGTCCCTCTGGAAGTCGTCGAGCGCACTGGCGACGTCGGCGACCGGCTCGTAGCTGCCGTCGAACGTCGAGCCGAGGATGGCGACCACGCCGATGGTGTTCTCATCGCAGAGGGCCACGGCTTCGGATGCGCTCAGGTGGTAGCGGTCGCCGTCCATCGGCACCTGTCGGGGCTCGACGTCCCAGTAGCGGCAGAACTTCTCCCAGCACACCTGGGTATTGATGCCCATCACCAGGTTCGGCTTGTCGGTCGGCTTGCCGGCGGCGCGCATGCGCTCGCGCCAGCGCCACTTGAGTGCCATGCCGCCGAGCATCGCCGCCTCGCTCGAGCCGGTGGTCGAGCATCCGGTGGCGTCAGCGTCCTCGGGTGAGTTCCAGAGCTTGGTGAGGATGCGCACGCAGCGTGCCTCGATCTCCGCGGTCTGGGGATACTCGTCCTTGTCGACCATGTTCTTGTCGGCGGTCTCGGCCATGAGCTGCGCGGCGATCGGCGGCATCCAGGTGGTGACGAACGTCGCCAGGTTGAGACGAGCCTGTCCGTCGAGGACGAGCTCGGCGGATATGTAGTCATAGGCGGCGCTGCTGCCGATGCCGTCGTCGGGCAGGTGATGGCAGGGGACCTCGGCTACTTCGGCCTTGGGGTGCTGGTGGACGGGGGCGTGGAGGCGGTGCCCGTGCCTGCCGTGCCCGGACTGGCGGGTCAATCCCATCTCAGGTGCTCCTTATCGTCGCGGCTGGTCGAGCACATCATCTCAGCGTGCTTCCTACCCGGCCGCGGCGAGCGCCGTCACTTTCCTCCTCCCGCGCTCCCACCCTCGCGCCCCACCGGGCGCTGACACCCGAGTGCGCTCACGTGGGCGAGAAAGACCTGCCGGTCGCGACCGGGATGGAAGGGCTCGCCGCCCTCGCGCAGCAAGCCGTCGATGCGCTCGAGCTCGAAGAGGAGCGCGAGCTTGCCCGGTGGGTCATCCCACTCGCCGGTGTCGTAGCGGTCGACCCAGGCGGCGAGGGCGGCCAGGGCCTCGATCTGGATCGAGTCCTCCCACCACCCCGAGCGGATCGCCATGCGGTAGCGCTCGCGCAGGGCGCACACGTCCATCCACAGCTGCTCCCACCACAGCCATTGCTCGCGCGGGTATAGGGACCGCCAGTCCAGTGGCCAGCGCCCACCCTCGATGAGGTCGGGATTCATGCGCTCCCCTCCTTAGAGGCCAAGCGCCGCAGCCGCCGATCTGCGAACCACATCCGCAGGCGCAGCTTCACCGGGGGCAGGCGGCCGTAGAGGAGGAGCGCCTCGCCGTCGGGGAGCTGACGCAACGATTCGGGCGAGGCCAGGGGCCGGCGCCGGCGCGCCTCCGAGCGCGTCCTCCCCCCGTCGCCGAAGGTGCGGGTCTCGTCGCGCGCCTCCTCTTCGCCGACCAGGCCCGAGAAGTAACGCAGCGTCTCGAGATCGGCGACACCGGGAAGGAGCATGCGCGCGCGGTGGCTGTTGATGACGGTCTCCGCCTGCTGTCCGTAGCGGCTGCGCGCCTGCGCGAGGTCGTGGAAGATGGAGACGAGCTGGATGTTGTGACTCGGGGCGGTGGAGGCGATCTCGGCCAGGCTCGGGAGGGGTGCGACGTTGCCCGCCTCGTCGAGGCACAAGAGCAGCGGAAGCTCGAGTCGACCTCCGCGCAGAGTGGCGCGCTCGTACGCGCAGTCGACGACCTCCGACAGCAGCGCGAGGAAGATCGGCCGCAGGAGCTTCGAGGCCTTCGCGTCTCCGACCAGGTAAAGCGTCGAAGAGCTGTCGAGGAGCGCCGCGGGCGTGATCTCGCATGAGGCCGCCGACTTGGCCACCCGCGCGATCCGGTACGCCCGCAGGAGCGCCTGAACGGTGCCCTCGATCGACGCGCGCGTGCGGTCGGCCTGGGCGTCGAAGGCGCGGACCGAGTCGTAGGCAGCGCGCGCGTCGGTCAGCTCGACACCGTCGACGGCGCCGTCGGCCAAGACCTGGAGGGTCTGCTGAAGGTCGCGCCCGTCGAACCCGTAGGCCCAGCGCACGACCGAGTCCATCCCCGCACCGCCCGCGGCGGCGGCGTAGAGGAGCGGCGCGAGGCGCTGCTCGGCGGCCACTCCCCAGAAGTCACCGCCTTCGACGCGGTGCTGGTCGAGCTCCCCGGCGAGGGTCAGCCTCCACGCCGCCTCGACGGCGCCGTCCCAGGTGCCGGCCCCGCGCAGCGGTGACCACGTGTGCGAGGGGATGCGGGCGAGGGCAAAGGGATCGAAGACGAACACCGGGCCGAGGCCCCGTCGGCGCGCGAGCGTGGCGTCGAGCAGGTCGGTCTTGATCGACGAGGCGACCGCCGGGCCTTCCCACTCGAGCAGCGCCGGCACCGCGAGGCCGGCGGACTTTCCCGACTGGGGCGGCCCGAAGGCCACGAGCGCGTGGCGATCCTCGGCGCGCAGGAGCCGCCCGTTGTGGCGGCCGAGCGCGAGCCGGCAGGCGCCGGCCGCGGGGGGAGGGGCGGTGGCGATCACGGGGTCGCCGCCGGCGGCGCCCAGGGCGCCGGCGGCGCCCAGGGCGCCGGCGGCGCTCGCGGCGCTGGCGCCCACCGCGCTCGACGCGCCCACCGCGCTCGCGGCGCCCACCGCGCTCGCGGCACTCGGGCGCGCCCTTCGCGGGCGCCTGCGCCCGCGCCGGAGCACCGCCAGCTCCCGCCCTCGTGCCCAGCGAGCCCCCGACGCCGGCCCCGCGAGCCCGCCGGCAGCCCGGGTGACGGCGACGCCGAGCGCGGCGCCCGCCGCCGCGATCATCGCCAGCGCGGCGTAGAACCCGGCCGGACCAGGCAGACGCGAGCGCGCCGGGGCCGGCCAGGCGAGGGCGGGGTGGCTGAGCGCGCCCGGCACGCGCACGAGCACGGCGAGGGTCTGGCCGGCGGTCAGGCGTGGCCACCCGGCGCCGAAGATGAGACCCGCGAGTCCGCCCCACAGCCACACGAGTGCGGCCAGGGACACGACGGCGCCGATCACCGAGAGGACGACGACGTCGCCGCCGCCGCCGACGCGCGAGGGGGAGCGCGTGCTCATCCCCGCACCACCCGCTCGCCGGTCGCGCGCATCCCCGTGTCGGTGTTGGTGAGGGTGGCCTCGAGGCGCGAGCGATAGTGCTGCACGACGAACGAACGCGACCCCACCCGCCACAGCGCCTGCCCCGCCGAGAGCATGGAGATGAGCTGTGCCTCCGCCTCGGAGAGCCCGAGCAGGGTCCGCGTCAGTGGGACCTGGCTCTCGTCCTGGTGGTAGACGATCCGGGTCGAGGCGTCGGCGATGAGACCCTCGGCGATCCGCGCCGCCCGCGAGCCGGCGTCGCCCGCGGCCTGGAGGTCGGCGAGCTTGTGGAGGACGACGAGGTTCATGACGCCGAACTGGCGAGCGAGCTTGAAGTTGGACTGAAACCACTCGCCGAGGCCGGTGTGCTGGACGATCTTCCACGACTCGTCGGCGACGTTGATGAGGCGCTCGCGTCCCGGGCGCTCGGCCATGCGCGCGAGGAGGGCGCTCATCCATGCCGTCGCACAGGCCATGAGGATCCCGACCGCGGGCGAGTCCTTGACGGCGTGGAGATCGAGGACGACGAGCCTCGAATCGAGGTCGAGCCCCGGCGTGGTGGGTCCGTCGAACATCCCCCGCAGCGGGCCTTCGCACAGGTCCTGGAGCGCCAGGGCGCAGCGCCGGACGTCGGCGGCGAGCGTCTCGGGCGATGTGCGCAGGCGTACCGCCATCTCCCCTGTGGGGCTGAAGAGCGCGGCCGCGATCTCCGGCAGCGTCGGGTCGGCGCCTGCGCCGGCGTCGCGCACGACGCGAAGTGCTTCGCGCAGCGCGCCCGCCTCGATCTGCGTCACCGGCCCACCCAGCGCGGTGACGGCGACGGCGCGCAGGAGCTCGAGCTGGGCGTGCTCTTCGGGGCGGGAGGCGAGCGGGTTGAGCCGGACCCCGCCGCCGGGCACGAGGGAGATCGGCTCCACCCCCACCGCACGGCACAGGGGGCCGTACTCGCGCTTGACGTCGAGGACGAAGGCGCGGCGGCCGAAGAGGAGCATGCGCCACAGCAGCGTCTTGACGAGCGCGCTCTTGCCCTGGCCGAGCTTGCCGAGGACGATGGCGTTCGGGTCATCGAGGGTGCCGTCGCCGTAGAGGACCCAGGGGTCGTAGGAGAAGGCGCCGCCGGTCGAGTCGCGACCGACGAAGACGCCGCGGCCGCCGAGGCCGCCGGCGGCCATGAAGGGGTAGATGGCCTGCGCGTGGCGAGTTGTGGTCCGGTGCCCGGGACGCTCGGCTCTCACCGGAGCCCCCGGCACAGTGGCAGGGTGAAGGTGAACGCGTCGGCCTGCTGGCCGTAGAGGCGATGGAGCTCGAGGCGCGCCCGCGCCGCGTGCTCGAGGACCTCGGCGCAGCTCCGGCGCAGGTCGTCGGGATCGCGGCCCGACACGGTGACGAACCCGGCGAGGCGGACCTCGCCGTGGCCGGCGGCGAGCTCGGATTCGCGGCGCATGGTCGCCTCCTCGGCTTGGCGCTGGCGCGCGGTGTCGGTCTGGCCGAAGCGGCGGCGCAGGTCGCGGTCGGCGCGGTCGCGGGTCACCGCCGCCTCGACCTCACGCGTCGAGCGATCGGGGGGAATGGGCTCGAAGCACACCGCCACCGTGCGCACCGCGCTCGAGCGGCCGAGGAGCGCGTCCATGAACATCGGCGATACGTCGATCCGGGGCCAGGCTCCGATCCAGTAGGTCGCGTGCACGGCCCCGTCGGACTGGTAGTGGTCCCAGGCCTCGCGAGCGCCGAGGGGCCAGGCGTTCGCCTCCGAGAGACCGTCGCGCTCGGGGTCGGCGGTCTCGAGCGCGGCGAGCTCGGCGCGTGCGTAGGGATCGAACGCCGTGCGCAGCGCCCGCGAGAGCTGGCCGGCGCTCAGGGCGCCGAGGACGTTGACCCCGGCGGCCTCGAGCCCCTGGGCGATCCGCTCGGTCTCCTCGAGCAGCCCCCCATCGCCCGAGTGCCGCGCATCGACCTGGACGGCGACGAGGATCTCGTGCTCCTGGGTCGCCCGCGCCGTCGAGCCGATGAGCTCGAGGTAGGACTCGATCATCGGCGTTCCCCGCAGGGGCACGGCGGGATCGCGCTCGGCGTGGAGCCAGCGCGCGAGCTCGTCGCCTTGGGCGGGAGCCGTGCGCTCGATCCACTGGATCCGCCTGACCGCCGTCCCCGCCGCGCCCGAGAGCACGACCCCCCAGCGCGCGAGCCGGCGCTCCTGGGCCTCGGGGTCGAGGAGCGAGAAGGCGACGACGCGGCAGGCGAGCACGGTGGTCATCCACCGCCCGCCGCGGTCACTGAGGGCGCCCACGGTGCGATCGCGGTAGCTGAGCTCGCGGACCTCGACGCCGCGCAAGGCCGGCGGCACCGCGACTGCCGGTGGTCGGCGGCCCTGCAGGGGGGCCCACGAACGGAAGCGCGTGCCGCCGCGCACGCGCCGCCCCGAGAACGCGGCAAGGATCGGCAGCCACTCCTCGAGCGTCCGGTGCCCGACCGGGGCGACGGCGAACACGACGGCGAGCGAGAAGAACAGGGTGGCGGCCGTGACCCCGACCGCCGAGGGCGCCTGGTCGAGGATGAGGATGGCGATGAGCGCGCCGACCCCGAGGATGGTTGCCTGACCCGCCCGGACGGGGCCGAGGATCCCCCGGCGCTCGAGCGGCCCGAAGCGGTAGGTGAGCCGGCTCACAGCCGCCCGTCCTCGGGGTCCTGGGCGGGGGGCCGGCCGTCGTCGGTCTCGGGCGGCGGAGGATCGTGGTCCGGAGCCGGCCCAGCGTCGTCGCCGAGCACGAGGCGAGCATCGGGGTCGTCCCAGAATGCCTCGCCACCTTGGAAGCTCTCGAACGTGGGGGCCGGTCCGCGCTCGGGTGGGCTCGGCTGATCGGCGGCGGCGCCCGGCGGCTGGGTCCCCGGCGCCTCCGGCGCCCGCCCCGGCCCGGGATCCTCGGGCGCGCCGGCCATCTGGCCACCGGGCGGACCTGCTGTGCCCCGGAGCGGGTCCAGGTCGCCGCCCAGCGTCACCCCATGAACACCGTCGGCGGCGCGCTCAGGTTCACGGGAGCCGGGTTCGCGATCGAGGTCGGCCAGGCGCGCGGTCTCCGCATCCGCGCCCTCGGGGGCGGGGTCGGCGGCCATCGCGAGACGGCGCATGCCGGCGACGAGGCTCTCGCCGCGCTCGGCGCTCGCGTCACCCCAGGGCACGGCGATGCGCGCTCCCGAGTGCATCGACGCCTCGGCGTGGCCGCGCAGGGGGCCGGCCGCCGCGGCCGCGAGCTCGCCGAGGGGCATGAGCTTCACCAGTGCCCAGGGAGCGAAGGCGCCCAGGGTGACGAGGGCGATTCCCGCCAGCAGGCTGGCGATGCTGAAGCTGCCGGCGGCGTGGTTGAGGGCGCCGGCCCCGAGGGCGAGGACCGAGACGATGGCGAGCTTGGCGAGGATCAGGGCGATGAGGAGCTCGACGGCCCGGATCGCCCAGATGCGCCGGGCGGGCCACACGAGGGCGGCGAAGACGATCGGCAAGCTCAGGACGATCACGTACACGGCGACCTCGCGGAGTACGAGCTCGAGCCAGAGCATGAGCGCGCCGGCGGCGACGAAGAAGCCGATCAGGAAGGCGACGAACGGGGAGTGGGCGAAGGCGCCGAGAGTGGCGAGGAGCGTGGCCGCCTTGATCAGGAAGTGGGTCCCGCCGCCGCCGGCCGCCTGCTCGATGATGCTCGAGAGGCTGTCCGAGGCCGCGAGCAGGAGGGTGGTGAGCGGCGCCGCGATGGCGATCGCGAGCATGGCCAGGGGCAGGTAGCCGAAGGCGGCGCGGGCGAGCATGGCGAGGTCGGAGCGCATGAGCGCCTGGATCGCGGCGGCGAAGAGGAAGGGGAGGGTGAGCAGGGCGGCGATCGCGGCCATGTGCAGGTAGGTGGAGGAGAACCACGCCGCGCCGAGCTCGGGGTTCGTCGTTTTCCCGAGCAGCGTCGCCGTCTCGTGGAGCGCGAAGGCGGCGCCCCCGAGCACCCAGGTGACGATGGCGGCGAGGCCGAGCGCGGAGCCGGCCCGGCCGACGGGCTTCTGTGCCGCGCCGCCGGGTTGACCGGAACCGAGCTTCTGGCCGATGCCGACGACCTTCTTGACGACGCTGAGGACCTTGCCGGCGTGGGTGACGCCTTGGCATGCTGCGCCCGCGAGCTTGCTCGCGTCGCCGGCGGCGGAGCACAGGATCCCGAAGAAGCCGGCGGACGCGGTGGCGGGCGCCAAGGCGCAGATCGCCAGCGCCAATCCGAGGATGAGCGTAGCTCTACGGCGCATCGGTGTAGCTCTTGAGCTCGTCGACAGCGGTGATCCAGTTCGCGATCTGGGCGGCGCTCGCGCTGGCGCCCGGCGGCGTCAAGTCCGGGCCGGGGCGCGAGTCGGAGACCTTCCAGCCACCGGCGGTCCACTGGAGCGAGACGATTCGCGTGTCGAACGCCCGCTCGGCGAAGTGACCCCAGGCGATGACTCCGAACTCGAACACGCGCACGCGCGCGGTCGTCGACCCGTACTCCTCGATCGCGTATCCCAGCGGCCATTCGCGTAAGGCGAAGGGCTCGTGGAGCGAGGCGATGCGGGCCTGGGCGAGGGCCGATACTCGCTGTACCCCTTCCACCCGGGCCCGGAATGGCGGGATGACCCACGCGCGGACGGCGCTGGCCGAGTTGCCGCTGACAAAAGCGGTGCCGAAGTCGCGCATCCATGCCGCTACCGCGGCGCCGGCGCCGCCCGGGGTGTGGGGAAACGGCGCGGTGCTCGTTACTCGCGCGCGAGCTGCTTTCGCGCCGCTGCCGCCGCCGGACGTGGCGATCAGGGTCACGCCGAGGGCGAGGACGAGGACGGCGGCGAGGACGGCGGCGGCGTGGCGCGGTCTCGGTGACGACGGCCAGCTCATCTACTTGGCGGTGGTGCCGAGGTGCTGGAAGAAGTTCACGAGGCCGGGAGCGGCGCCGATGACGAGCGCCGCGGCCGCGGAGACGAGGGCGGCCATGCGCCCACGGGCCGCGTAGTGGTGGTTGTGGCCGTGGGATGCGACGGCCCATAGGGCGGCGCCCACGAACGCGCCGATGAGGGCGACGGCGAGCGCCCATGCCTCGGCCCCGTTGACGAGCTGCTGAAGGACGTTGCTGCCCGGGAGGGCGGTGAGGTTGGGCGTCGCAGTGACGGCAGAGAGGGCAAGCACGGCGGCTCCTTACTGGGTCGATGATCCAATTGAGATGAAATGAGCCTAGCAATTCAAATGCAGTCTTGCTAGGTTGGTTCGCATCAAATTAGTCTCAATTAGACTCAATCTTTCGTTACCACCTGCTGAGGAGGCGTGCCGTGGTTGCTGACGTCGACGAGATCTACCGGCTCCTGGCTCCGCGCCTTCGCCAGATCGTTCGCTCCCATGTGCGCACCTCGGAACCCGTCGTCGAGGACGCGTGCCAGAGCGCCTGGAGCCAGCTCGTCCGCTACGCGCCGCACGTGCACGAGGAGACCGTCCTCTCGTGGCTGGCGACGACGGCGACGCGCGAGGCGTTCAAGCTCTCCCGGCGCGACCGGCGCGAGCTCTCGCTCGACGCCGAGCTCGAGCGCAGCGGCGAGCTGACCTTCCCCTCGGCCGCCCCCGGGCCGGCGGAGATCGTCGAGCTTCGCGACCGTCTGGGCGAGGTCGGGCGCCTATCAGAGCGCCAGCAGCGCCTGGTGTGGATGCAGGCCGCGGGGCTGACCTATGTGGAGATGGCGGACCGCACCGGCGACACCCTGCGCACGGTCGAGCGCCAGCTCCTCAGGGCCAAGGGCCGGCTCGAGCGGGAGGCCGCCTAGTGGCTAGCTCCGGGCTCGTCCGCGCGCGCCCGGCACGCCCCGGAACGCGAACGGCTCCGCCGGACGGCCGTACTGGACGAACCAGCACTCGCCGGTGCCCTCGGCCCCGAAGACCTCGAGCACCGCCTCGGCGACGGTGTCGGCGGCGAGGATGGCGATGCCCTCAGCCTCGAGCGCGGCGCGGAAGCCGGTGATGAGGTCGGTGTCGGCGAAGCTTGGGCACACGGCGTTGAAGCGGACCCCGTGGGGCGCGAGGGCTGGTCCGAGCGAGCGCGTGAGCCCGACTACGGCGTGCTTGGTCGCGGTGTAGAAGGGGTCGGCGGCGACCGGGGTGAGCCCGGCGAGGGAGGCGGTCGCGACGATCGCCCCGCGGCTCTGGATGAGCGCCGGGAGCGCGGCGTGGGTCCCGAACACGACCGCGTCGAGGTTGACCGCGACGATGCGCCGGTAGCGCTCGGGGTCGAAGTCCTCGCCCACGCCGCAGCCGCCGACGATGCCGGCATTCAGGTGGAGAAGGTCGAGGCTCCCGTGGAGGTCGAGGGCGGTCTGGACGGCCGCGAGGCTGTGCTCGAGGCGCGAGACGTCGCAGGGGACGAAGTCGCCGTCGAGGCTCGCCGCGAGTTCGCGGCCGGCGGCCTCGTCGATGTCGGCGACGACGACGCGGGCGCCCGCGGTGGCGAGGGCTTGGCAGGTAGCGCGGCCGAGGCCGTTGGCGCCACCGGTGACGAGGGCGACCTTGCCTTCGAAGTTCGCGGGCACGGCGGGACTATCGCACGGGGGCGTGTCGCCTTTTGACCACCTATGCGGTGGTCAAAAGGCGTCAGGTCAGGGTCAAGGGCCTCCTACTTCCCCCTTACACACCTCTTCCGGCCGTCTTAAACCGCCGTCTCATGATCCTCGGCAAGCGCACACCACCCCGCATCTGGAGACCGAACGAAATGCACACCCTTCAAAGACGCGCCCTCGCCGCTCTCGCCATCGGGGCCGCCGGCGTCGTCGCCGCCGCCGGCTTGTACAGCGAAGCCCTCCGCGTCCCCGATCAGCCTTAGTGGCCCGTTTCGTACCACTTAGCTTCATGAGCGCGCTGAGCAATCCCACGCGCCATGGGCCGGCCGGGGCGCAGGTTCCCCGCCTGCGCCCCGTCCGTGGCCCCCGTGGAATGCGCCCCCACGTCGGGATCGTGGTACCCGTGTACAACGAAGGATCCACGCTCGATGTTTCGGTGCGCCAGCTTGATGGTTTTCTGGCTGACAATCTCCCTTTCTCCTGGGAGATCGTCATTGCGGACAATGCGAGCACCGATCGGACCCTCGAGGTGGCCGAAAAGCTCGCCGGCGAGCTCGATCGCGTGCGCGTCATGCACCTCGCGGAGAAGGGCCGGGGCCGGGCCTTGCGCGCGGCGTGGAGCGCCAGCGACGCCCTCGTTCTCTGCTACATGGACGTCGATCTCTCGACCGACCTGCGGGCGCTCCTCCCCCTGCTCGCCCCGCTCGTCTCCGGGCACAGCGACGTGGCCATCGGCACCCGCCTCGGGCGGGGCGCCCGGGTTACCCGCAGCCCCAAGCGCGAGGTCATCTCGCGGGTCTACAACGGGATCCTCCACGTGGCCCTGGGCGCTCGCTTCAGCGACGCACAGTGCGGGTTCAAGGCGATCCGCGCCGATGTCGCGCGCGAGCTCCTGCCCCGCGTGCGCGATGAGGAGTGGTTCTTCGACACCGAGCTGCTCGTGCTCGCCCAGCGCGAGGGACTGCGGATCCACGAGGTCCCGGTCGACTGGATCGAGGACCCCGACACGCGCGTTGACATCGTCTCCACAGCTGCCGATGACCTTCGGGGCGTCGCCCGGCTCATGTGCGCGAGCCGGATCGCCCGCTTCGCCGCCATCGGGGTGGCCTCGACGATCGCCTACGCGGTCCTCTACCTCCTCCTCCACGGACCGCTGCCCGCGGGCGCGGCGAACATCCTCGCCCTGGCCCTGACTGCGGTCGCGAACACGGCCGCCAACCGCCGGATCACTTTCGGGCGCACGGGCCGGGCCGGGGCTTTGCGCGATCAGGCCCAGGGCGCCTTCGTCTTCCTCGCCACGGTGGCGATCACCAGCGGCGCCCTGCTCATGCTCGACGCCGTCGACCGCCGGCCCGCGCGGGCGGTCGAGGTGGCCGTGCTCGCAGTCTCGAGCACGCTCGCCACCGTGGTCCGCTACCTGGGCCTGCGTTTCTGGGTGTTTGCTCCGCATAAGCGCCAGGCCACTGATCACGCCCTTTCTTAGCTTGCTCTGATTTTCCTCGCGGAAGCTGAAGCCGATCCGGACCTCTCGTGCCATGACGACCGACTCCTACTCCCCGCCCGCGCCCTGGGCCGCCCGCCTGTTCGCCCGCGCCGCGCGGCCCCTGCCCCGCGTGGCCCAGCGCGCCGTCGCCCGGCCCGAGCTCATCGGCGTCCTCGCCGTCGCCGGGGTCCTCAACCTGTGGGGGCTCTCGATCAACGGCTGGGCGAACACCTACTACGCCGCCGCCGTGCGCTCGATGAGCACGAACTGGCACGACTTCCTCTTCGCCTCGATGGACAAGTCGGGGCTGATGACGGTCGACAAGCCGCCGCTGGCGCTGTGGGTCGAGGCGCTCTCGGCCCGGATCTTCGGCTACCACCCGCTGAGCGTGCTCATCCCCGAGGCGCTCATGGGCATCCTCGCCGTCGGTCTCCTCTACGACCTCGTGCGCCGGCGCTTCGGCCGGGTGGCGGGCTTCGTGGCCGCCCTGGCCCTGGCGACGACGCCGATCACGGTGGCGATCTCGCGTCACAACAACCCCGATGCCCTCCTCACCCTCCTATGCGTCGCCGCGCTGTGGTTCTTCGTGCGTGCGCTCGAGGACGGTCGCACGCGCTGGCTCGTGCTCACCGGCCTGTGCGTCGGGCTCGCCTTCGAGACGAAGATGCTGGTGGCCCTCGCCGTCGTGCCGGGCATCGCCCTGGCCTGGTTCTGGGTCGCTCCCCGCGGGCGCCTCGCCGCCACCCGCCAGCTCCTCGCCGGCGGCGCGACGATGCTCGTGGCCGGACTGGCGTGGCCGATCCTCGTGACCCTGACGCCGGCGTCGGACCGGCCGTGGATCTCGGGCACCTCCGATAACAGCATCTGGTCGCTGATCTTCGGCTATAACGGCGTCGGGCGCCTCACCGGCCAGACCGGCGGGCCGGGTGGCGGCGGAGGCGGCGGCGGCGGCCTGGCCGGCAGCCCGATGTTCGGCTCGGCGACCGGCCCCTTCCGCCTCCTGAACTCGGCGCTCGGCGACCAGGGTGGATGGCTGCTCGGCTTCGCCGTCGTCGCCGCAGTGGCGCTGCTCGTCACCTCGCGGCTGCGCCGGCGCGACGCCAACACCGGCTGGCTCATCGCCGTCGGCGGCGCCTTCGCGGCCACCGCCGCCGTCTTCAGCTTGGCGAGCGGGATCTTCCACCCCTACTACGTCTCCATGCTCGCCCCCTTCACCGCCGCCCTCGTCGGCGCCGGGGTGGGGCTCAGCCTCGCGGGCGGGCGCAGCGCGCGCATCATCGCCCCGGTGGCCATCGCCGGCGGCGCCATCACCGAGATCGTCGTGCTCGGCGAGTGGAGCGGGCAGCTCAGCTGGGCGCTTCCGGTGATCATCGCCGTAGGTGGCGCCGCCGCCGTCGCCCTCGCCGCCGGCGTCGGCGGCCGCGTGCGCCTGGCGGTGCTCGGGGCCGCGCTGGCGGCGCTCCTCGCCGCCCCCACGACGTGGGCGGCGGAGACGCTCGGTCACGCGACCAATGGGACCTTCCCGACCGGCGGTCCCGCCGCCGCGCTCGAGGCGGGGGGACCGGGCGGCTTCGGACGCCTGGGTGGCGGTGGCGCGCGGTTCTTCGGCGGCGGCGCCTTGACTGCGCCCGCGGGCGGCGCGGGCGGCGCCGGCGGCGCCGGCGCCCCGCCGGCGGGCGCGTTCCCCGGCGCTCAGGGTGGCTTCGGGCCTCCGGGCGGCTCGGGCGGGCGAACTGGCTCCGGCGGGCGAACCGGCTCCGGCGGGCGAACCGGCTCCGGCGGGGGAGGTGGCTTCGGCGGGCGAGCCGGCTTGCGCGGCGGCGGTGGTCCCGGGGCAGGCGGCTTCGGGGGCAACAGCGCCTCTCTGAACGCGGCCGTCTCCTACGCCAAGGCTCACGGGGGCGGCACCGTCGCCGTCGAGAGCCAGAGCTCGGCGGCCACGGCGATCATCTCCTCGAACGCCAATGCGGCGGGCATCGGCGGCTTCTCGGGCCGCGAGAGCTCGGTGACGGCGAGCTGGGTGGCGATGGAGGTCGCCTCCGGGCACCTGCGCTGGGTCCTGGCCAGCGGCGGCGGCGGTGGCTTCGGCGTCCCCGGGGACACGCGCACGGGGAGCCAGAGCGCGGTCTCGGTGGTGGAAAAGGCGTGCAAGGCAGACAAGGTCTCGAGCACGGGGAGCGGGAGCTTCACCCTCTATGACTGCCAGGGCCGGGCTCCGGCCATCCTCCAGGCGGCCGGCAAGGCCTAGCCGCATTAGACGCCGAGCCAATGTTCGAGCCAACCCTTTTACCATTGCCCCGGCCCGGCCGATAACCGGGTGATGCTCGTGTCCAGGTCCACCATCCTCCGGTCTCTACTCCTCGCGAGCGCGCTCGCGGTCTTCGGCGCCCCCGCCGTCGCGGAGGCGAGCACGAGCACGAACTGGTCGGGCTACGTCGCCCACGGCCCGAAGTTCCGCAGCGCGTCGGCGCTGTGGACGCAGCCGAAGCTGACGTGCACGGCGGGGACGCAGACCTACTCGGCGG
The DNA here is from genome assembly GCA_035552815.1 of Solirubrobacteraceae bacterium. GTDB lineage: Bacteria > Actinomycetota > Thermoleophilia > Solirubrobacterales > Solirubrobacteraceae > Palsa-465. The sequence goes on from DASZKU010000148.1 coordinate 20,578, forward strand.
CGTGGGTCGGGCTCGGCGGCTACAACCTGAACTCCAAGGCGCTCGAGCAGATCGGCACAGAGGCCGACTGCACCGGATCGGGCCGCCAGATCTCCACGGCCTGGTTCGAGCTCGTCCCCGCGCCCTCGCGGACGGTGAAGATGACCGTCAACCCCGGCGACGTGATGGCCGGGCACGTGACCGTCGTCGGCGACCAGGTGACGATGACCCTCACCGACCGCACCCGGCACAAGACCTACACGCGCAAGGTGACGGTGGCGACGCTCGATGTCACTTCGGCCGACTGGATCCTCGAGGCCCCGTCGGAGTGCAGCGGCAACGGCTTCCAGTGCCAGCCCCTTGCCCTCGCCAATTACGGCACCGAGACCTTCGCCAAGGCGAGCGCCCAGACGGCGAGCGGGCAGAGCGGAGCGATCACGAGCGGCCTGTGGAAGACCGCGGTGATCACCCTCTCGCCCGGAAGCGGCGGGCGCCTGAACGCGAGCGACGGGGGCAGCGGCGAGTCCTCGCCCTCGGCCCTGGCCGACGCCGGAACCGCGTTCACGCTCACCTACACGCCGATCACCGCCCCCACGCCGACGACGGGCCAGCCCACCCCTTACGTTGCCTCGGCGGCCGCCCGGCGGTGAGCGGGCGGGGCCGCACTTATCTCCTTCTTGCGTTTTTCTAACAAAGCTCCTGTTAGATCACCTTTCCCGGGCTAACGGCCCGGCACCAGAACCGAGGGAAGGATCTCGATGCGCAGCCGCAAGTACGTGCTTTCTCTGCTCGGAGCCACGGCGGTCGTAGCCGGCGGTGCCGGCGCCGCCGCCGCGGCGACGGGCTCGAAGACGACGACGACGCCGGGCAAGGCGGCCACTCCGTCGACCCACAGCCGGCGCCATTACGCGCCGAACATGGGCTCGGGCAACTGCCCGAACATGGGCTCGTCCTCGTCCTCGACCGCGGCCGGCCCTCCCGCCCCCACCTCCGCGCCGAGCGTTTAGCGGTTCGCGCTCACCCGGACGGATCTAGCGCGCGGCCAGCCGGGCGGCGAGCCACTGCGACGCGGCAGCGCCGACCGCGGCCGCGCTCTTCAGTGAGTGATTGCCGGGCACGGTGATGACCGTGCGCTCCGGGCCGGCCGGGGGCATCCCGAAGGGATCGCTCTCGCCCTGGACGACGAGGGTGGGCACGCTCACGGCGTCGAGCTCGCCGAGCCGGCTCTTGGTCGGATCGTCGCCGCGGCCCGGCGGATGCACAGGGAAGGCCAGGCACACCACTCCGGCCGCCCCCACCGCCGCGGCGGTCCGGCACGCCACCCGCGCTCCCGAGGAGCGCCCGCCGGCGAAGAGGGGGAGGTCGCGCAGGACGTCCGCGCGGAGCTGCTCGAGGACCGACGTCCACGCGGCGTCGAGCTGGGGGGCCGGCGCCGGGGAGCGGCGACCCGCCACCCGGTAGGGCTGCTCGACGAGGGCGACGGCGAGGCCGAGCGCGAGGGCGGCGCCGGTCACCGCCACGAGGTCGGGCGACCCCACCCCACCACCGGCGCCGTGGCCGAGGACGAGCCCCGCCACCGGACGTTCGACGGGATGAACGTGCACGCGCGCGGGGCCGTGGGGAGTGTCTAACTCGAGCACGCGATGAGCGTAGCCGCGTCACCTCCCTCGGCGTCGTGTACGTCGATCGGGAAGCTCAGAGCCCGGCCGGGTGGCGCACGACGAACCCGGAGAACTCGCCGCCGCCCTGGGCCCAGCGCGTCCCGCCGGTGGCGAGCGCGACGGTGTCAAAGCGCCAGCCCGCCACCTGCATCCACACGTGGCCGGCGTTGGCGTAGACGGTGATCCAGCGGCCCGGGCCGGGCAGGCCCCAGGACTCGAAGGCGCCCGAGACCATGGGCGAGCTCACGAGCCCGGCGGCGGCCAGGGCGTAGCTCACCGAGCCCGAGCAGTCGTAGCCGTTGGCCTGGAAGGAGCCGTGGCCGCCGCCCCAGATGTAGGGGAGGGTGGCGATCGCGTTGCCCGCCGCCATCACCTCTCCCACCGCGGCGGGGGCGCCCGGGGGAGGCTGCACCATGCCACCGGTGTTGACGGCGATGCCGCCGACTCCGGCGTTGCCCGTCGCCGCCGCGGCCGCGGCCTGCTCGGCCGCCTTCTTCTCGAGCGCGCTCAGGTGGGCGTTGAGCGTCCCCAGCCTGGCGGCGCTGTTGGCGCGGCTCCCCAGGGCGCTGATGCGCTGGCGCAGGAGGGCGTCCTGGAGGGCGGCGACCTGGTTTCGCTGGGCGAGGACGACGGCGGTGAGGCGCTGGTCGCGCTGCTCGAGCTTGCCCAGGGCGTCGGCCTGGCGGGCCACCTCGGCCCGCGCGAGGCGCGTGCTGTTGACGATCTGGGCGTCGTGGGTGCCGATCGTCTTCAGGAACGAGAGGCGTTCGAGGAGGTCGGAGAATCCGTGCGATTCGAGGACGACGCTGACCAGGTTGGGGGCGCTGCCTTCGTAGTTGGCGACCAGGTTCGCCGCCAGGGCTCGGGCCGCGCGCTGAAGGTAGTTCTCGAGGTCGAGCAGGTGGGTGCGGGCGTCGAGGAGCTGGGTCTGCACCGAGGCGAGCTGCGTCTCGCGCCGGGAGAGATCGTTCTGGATCGCGGCCAGGTGGGCCTGGGCGGCCTGGATCCCGTTCGTGGTCTGGTTGATCTTCGTCGTGTCGGCGGAGATCGCCGACTGAAGTGACGATTTCGCCGACTGGGCCGACTGGATCTGATCCTGGAGGCTGGCGGCGCCGCTCCCGGCCGGGCCGCTCACCAGCACCGCCGCGGCGGCTGCCAAGGCCCCCGCCGCGCCGGTGGCGCGGAGGACCCAGGGGTGGCGGTGGCGGAAGGGCATGAAAATGGGCACGGCCGACCGACCGCGGCGCGCGCAGGCGCGCGGACAGCCGGTCCCGCATGGCCATCCTGTCGCGATCTAAAGCCAGCCTCCGGCGGCGTTGGAGAGAAGCTCGCGGGCACCCTAACAAGCCTCGTCGCGTTCTGAGTCGCTCACCCTGGGTGTGCAATAAATCCTGCAAACTCACGAGTTCGAGATTCCCTTGCGATGCCCGTGCGCGGCTACCCTCCCATCCCCCGAGAGCAAACGAGGCCCGATGACCCCCGAGCAATGGACCGCCGTCGACCACTACATCGAGGAGTTTCTGCTCCCCGACGATGACGCCCTCGAGGCGGCCCTGCGCGCGAGCGCCGAGGCGGGCCTGCCCGCGATCGGCGTCTCCCCGGCCCAGGGCAAGATGCTCGAGCTCCTGGCCCGCATCCGCGGCGCGCGCCAGATCCTCGAGCTCGGAACCCTGGGCGGCTACAGCACCATCTGGCTCGCCCGGGCGCTGCCCTCGGGCGGCCGCCTCGTCACCCTCGAGGTGAATCCCGACCACGCCCAGGTCGCCCGCGCCAACATCGCCCGCGCCGGGCTCGACCACCTCGTCGAGCAGCGCATCGGCCCGGCCATCGAGACCCTGCCCGAGCTCGTGGCCGAGGGCCGGGGCCCCTTCGACCTCATCTTCATCGACGCCGACAAGGTGAGCTACCCCGACTACCTGCGCTGGACGCTCGAGCTCTCGGCGCCGGGGACGGTGATCATCGCCGACAACCTCGTGCGCCGCGGCCGGGTGATCGACCGCGCCGACGAGGATCCGAGCGTCGTCGGCTCGCGGCGCTTCACCGAGCTCCTCGGGGCCGAGCCCCGGGTGAGCGCGACGCTGATCCAGACGGTGGGGAGCAAGGGCTACGACGGGTTTGCCCTGGGCGTCGTCCAGAGCTGAGCCGGGCGCGCGGTCAGCTTGCCCTCGGGAGCTTGCGGGCCCGTCCCTCCATGCCCTTCCACAGGTCGCCGCGGTCGGCGAGGCGCTTGGCGGCCGTGCGCACGGTCCAGCGGTCGGGCTTGAGCCTCGAGTCGGAGAGCTCGTCCCATGCGATCGGCATCGCCACCGGCGCGCCGGGGCGGGCGCGTACGCCGTAGGGGGCGACGGCGTGCTGGGCGTAGTTGATGCGGTTGACGTCGAGGTAGATGCGCGGGCCGCGGTCGGCGCGGCGCCACTGCAGCGTCAGGCGCTTGGGGTCGTCGGCCACCATCGCCTCGGCGAGGGCGCGGGCGTAGGCGTGGACCTCGGGAAACGAGGGGCCGCGGCGGAGCGGGCAGACGACGTGCACCCCGCGTGAGCCGGTGACCATCGTGTAGGGGACGAGCCCGGCGTCGCGCAGGCGCTCGCCCGCGTCGCGGGCGGCGGCGCGCACGGCGGCGAAGCCGATGCCCGGCGAGGGGTCGAAGTCGAGGATCAGGCGGTCGGGCAGGCGGGGCTCGTCGGCCCGGGAGAGCCACACGTGCGGGGTGACGGCGTTCTGGCCGGCGAGGTAGACGAGGGTGGCGGCGTTCTCGGCGAGCGCCTGGGTCAGGGTGCCGCCCTTCTTGGGGACCTTCGTCCTGGCGATCCAGTCGGGGAAGTAGTCGGGCACCTCCTTCATGAAGAAGCCGTGGCCGTCGATCCCCTGGGGGAAGACCTGGAGCGCGAGCGGGCGGCCGCGGATGTGGGGGAGCATGGCCGGGGCCACCGCCTGGTAATGGCGGGCGAGGTCGAGCTTGGTGACCTTGGGGTCGGTGAAGAGGGCCTTGTCGGGGTGGGTGATGGGAACGGCTTGGCGCCCGACACGGATCGTCTCGGTCATCCCTCGGGCACCACCTCGCGCACCGTCTCGCGCACGACCTCGCGCGCCGCCTTGTCGTCGCGCAGCCCGAGGAAGCGGGGGTGGCGCAGGCGGCCGGCCCCGGTCCATTCGCTGAACCCGACCTGGGCGACGAGCACGGGCTCGACCCAGGTGACACCCCGCTCGCGGATCTGCGCCGGGTTCTCGAACGGCGCGTCGTCGCGCTCGAGCTCGTGCATGCGCGTGCCGAGGTCGCGCAGGGTGGCCTCGTCGAAGCCGGTGCCGACCTTGCCGGCGTACTTGAGCTTCCCGTCCTCGTAATAGCCGAGGAGGAGGGCGCCGAACCACGTCCGCGAGCCCTGGGGCTTGGTGTAGCCGCCGATGACGAGCTCCTGGCCCTGCTCGCATTTGAACTTCAGCCAGTCGCGCGAGCGGGCGGCCGTGTAGGGGCTGTCGGCACGCTTGGCGATGAGCCCCTCCCAGCCCCTCCGGCACGCCTCCTCGAAGAGGGCGAGGCCGTGCTCGTTGCGGTGGGGGGTGAGGCGGACGCCGTCCCTGTAGGTCAGGGCTGAGCGCAGCAGCCGCTTGCGCGCGCGCAGCGGGAGGGCGCGGACGTCGTAGCCGTCGAGCCAGAGCACGTCGAAGACGTAGTAGAAGACGGCGACGGGCCGCTGCCCGCGCTGGGCGAGCCGGGCGAAGCTCGTCCGCGCGCCCTCGAAGGCGACGATCTCCCCGTCGATGGCGAAGCGCTCGGCGGGCTCGGCGTCGAGGGTGGCGGCGATCTCGGGGTAGCGCGCGTTCATCGAGATGTCGTTGCGGGAGAGGAGCCTCGTCGTCTCGCCCGCGCGGACGGCGATGCAGCGGACGCCGTCGAGCTTGCGCTCGTAGATCCAGTTGGGATCGTCGAAGCGCTCGGTGGTGAGCACCGCCTTCATGACGGCGGCGTGGTCGGGCGGGGGCGCGGGCTCGAGCTTGGCGCGTTCCTCGTCGTCGAGGGCGTCGAGCACGCTCGCGCGGGCGGTGCTCACTTCGGGTCCCCGGAGTTCTCCTCGGCCACCTGCTCCACAGTACGCCCGGTGAGGACCGACTGGGGTTCGGTGCTCTCGGGGTTGCGTCGGGCATCGGCGCACTCGTCTCGGCGCTTGATGAGCAGCCACTGGGGCTTGGCGCCGCCGCGCGTGCGCTGCAGCGTCCATCCCCCCTTGAGCTTCTCGCCCTCGAGCCAGACCTTGGCGTGGCCGGCGTCAAGCGCCTCGGCCATCGAGCGCTCGTCGTCGAGGTTCCGGTACGTCCCGGTGTCCCACACGATCACCGAGCCGGCACCATAGTTGCCCTCGCCGATCACCCCCTCGAAGTCGGCGTACTCGAGCGGGTGATCCTCGACCTCGACGGCCAGGCGCTTCTCGCGCGGATCCGTCGAGGGCCCCTTGGGCACCGCCCACGAGCGCAGGGTGCCGTCGACCTCGAGGCGGAAGTCGTAGTGGAGGCTCGAGGCGTCGTGCTTCTGGATCACGAAGCGTGGGCCTTTCGTGTTGGCGGGGCGGCGGGCGCGGCGGCGATCGTCGTCGAGACCCGGCTCGCTCGTCTTGCCGGGACTTCGCTTCTCGCGGTAGCGCCCGAGTCGTTCGGCCATGTAGGGAAGCTACCCGGGTGGGGGAGGCGGCACGCGGGGCGCTACCGCAGCGCCGCGCTACCGCAGCGCCGCGCTACTCGGTCTGCCGGGCGAGCAAGGACAGGAAGCGCTCGATGCGCGCCCGTTCGGTGTCGGGCAGGGCGCCGTCGACGTCGACGTCGACGAGCAGGGTCATGGGCCTGCGTTCGCGCGCCCAGGTGCGGACCGAGTCGCTGAGGCCGGTGGCCACCCAGACGAGCGGGAAGGAGGCGGCGAAGGCGATCACCGTCTGCGCCTGCGCGTCGGGCGTCCCCTCCTGGCGGACGATGGGCACGGTGACCATGTCGAGGGCATGGGCGGCCGCGTTGATGTCGTCGAGGCCGCCGCCGTCGACGAGGAGCGCGAGCTCGCCGTCGCGCAGGGTCTCCGCCGCCCAGCCGTGGGGGGCGCCGGCGAGCGCGGCGGGGCTACAGACCATGCGGAAGATCGGGGACACGGCCCGACACGCTAGCTGCTCGCTGCGCGCCCGGGGCGCCCGGGCCCTACACGACCGCCCCCCACACCTCGCGCCGGGGATCGGTGGCCGCGAACACCGTCCCCGTGGCCGTGTCGATCCCCGCGCACGCCGCCGCCCCGAAGTCGACCGCTCCGGGCGGCTTGCGCGTCACCGCGTGGCCACGGCGCTCGAGCTCGGCGACGACGGCGGCGTCGTAATCGGCCTCCACTGACAGGGCGCCGTTGGCGCTGCGAAAGCGCGGCGCCGCCAGCGCCTCGGGGAGGGACGCGCCGTCGACCAAGACGGCGGCAAGGATTTGGCAGAGCGTCTGCACCTGGCCGTCGGCCCCCGGGGTGCACAGGGCGAACGCGCGCGCCCCCGAGGCGACCATGAGCGGTGACAGGGTGTGAACGGGCCGGCGGCCCGGGGCCGGGTGGTTCTCGCCGGTGGTGAATCCGTGCAGGCGATCGTTGAGTAAGAAGCCGCCCTCGGGGACGAGGACGGCGCTCCCGAACTCGTCGAAGACGCTGAGGAGCATGGAGACGACGAGGCCGTCGCTGTCGGCGGCCGCGACCGCGGTGGTGTGGGCGTCGCCGCCGGGACCGCCCCGGCGCGCCGCCCGGGCGGGGTCGATCTCGAGATCGGCGTCGGCGAGCGCCTCGGCCCCGTCCGCGGCCCCGATGGCGTCCCGCCACGCGAAGGCGCCCTCGAGCGCCTCGACGAGACAGTGGGCTCGGTCGGCCCCGGGAGCCGGCGCCACCTCCGCCAGCGCCCCGAGGGCGATGAGCGCGATCAGCGCCTGCGAAACCGGCGGCTGGGCGCTGATCCGGGCCCCCAGCCGCTCGCGGACCACGGGCGCCCGCACGGGAGTGCGGTGGGCAGCGAGATCGGCGGCCGCGAGCGCGCCGCCGTGGGCGGCCGCCGCCGCGGCGATCGCGTCGGCCGCCGCCCCGGAGTACAGAGCGGCGGGCCCTTCGGAGGCGATGCGCCCGAGCACGGCCGCGAGCTCGGGCTGGAGCACGCGAGCGCCGGCGCCACCGGCGGTGACCCCGAGCACCCCCCACCCGGTGGCCCAGTGCTCGAGGCGCGCCCGGTGGCGCTCCACGGCCCCGATCAGATCGTCGCTCACCGGCATCCCCTCGCGCGCGACGCGCACCGCGGGCGCCAGCACCTCCTCCCACGCCAGCGTCCCGTGCCCCGAGTGGAGATCGAAGAGGGCGGCGACCGCGCCCGGCACCGCCGCCGCGCCCGCGCCCTCGGGAGCAATCACGCCGGGCGCCAGCGCCGCAGGCGAGAGGCCCGATCCGTTGAACGCGGTCTCCTCCCCGCCGGCGGCGCCGACGAGGGCGAGAGCGTCCCCGCCGAGACCGCAGGCGTCGGGCAGGACCACGCACAGGACCGCGCCCGCGGCGACGGCGGCGTCGGCCGCCGACCCGCCGCGGGCGAACATCGCCGCGCCCGCGGCGGCGGCGAGGGGATGCCCGCACGCCAGCGCCCCGCGGCCGCCGCGGAGCAGGGGCCGAGCGGCGCCGCGCCCCCGCAGCGCCGACCCTTGCCCAGCGCCCGCCATCAGCCTCCGGGAGCCCCGACCACGCCGCCGCCCGCGAGCACCTCGGATGCCAGCCGGTCGAGCGCCTCCACCGCCAGCGCGAGATCGGCCTCGTCGGTGTCCTCCTCGCGCGTGTGCGAGAGCCCCCGCTCGGAGCGCACGAAGAGCATCACCGTGGGGACGCCACTGTCGGCCACGTGGGCGGCGTCGTGCAGGGGACCGCTCGGAAGCCTGACCTCCTCGCCCTGGAGCGCGCCCACCACCGCCGCCCCCGCGTCGATCAGGCCCGGGTCGAAGGGGATGGGATGGATGCGGAAGAGCGGGGACCACTCGACCGAGAGGCCCTCCTCGTCGGCGATGCGCCCGCTCGCCTCGCGGGCTTCGCCGTGGACGGTGGCGAGCCCGCGCGCCTCGGCGTGGCGCTGATCGACCAAGGCGGTGGCGACGCCGGCGACCGCGGTGACGATGCCGGGTTCGGCGTCGATCCGGCCCACCGTCCCCACCCCACCCTGGCGCGCGGCGATCTCGCGCACCTCGAGCGCGAGCCGGGCCGCCCCCGCCACCGCGTCGTGGCGAAGATCCATCGGCGTCGAGCCCGAGTGCGCGGCCTGACCCTGGAAGCGCACCGCCCAGCGCTCGACCCCGTAGGTGCCGGTGACCACCGCCAGCGACAGGTCGCGGGCCTCGAGCACGGGGCCCTGCTCGATGTGGAGCTCCAGATAGGCAACCGCGTCGTCCAGCCGACCCTCCGCCTCGGGCATCCGTGCCACCGAGACCCCGTGAGCGGCCAGGGCCTCCTCGGTGCCCACCCCGCCCGCGTCGCGCAGGCCGGCGACGAAGCTCGGGTCGAGCTTCCCGGTCACCGCCGAGGAGCCCATGAGGCTGAGCCCGAAGCGCGCGCCCTCCTCGTCGGCCCAGTCCACGAGCTTGACGGTGAGCGGGGGCGTCCCGGCGGCGGCAATCCCGCGCAGGACCTCGAGCGCCCCCAGTACCCCGAGGGCGCCGTCGAGCCAGCCGCCGTCGGGCACCGAGTCGAGGTGGCTGCCCAGCACGAGCGTCTCCGGGCGCTCGCCCGGCAGCGTCGCCCACAGGTTCCCCGCCTCGTCGACCTCGACGCTCACCGGCAGCTCCCCGAGCAGCTCGCGCTCCCACTCGCGCGCCCGCGCCCAGGTATCGGTCCACGCCACCCGCTGTGCCCCCCGCTCGGTCGCCGTCAGCGAGGCCAGCGCGTGGAGGTCGCCGAGGAGGCGCTCCGCCGAGGCCGCCATCACGCGCCGGCGGCCGGGAGCTCTGACCCGAACTTGGCGCGGTGGATAAAGCGTCCCGCTCCCGGCGCCGCCACCATCTCGTCGCCGTCGATCACCACCTGCCCGCGCACGAGGACGACATCGGGGGAGCCGATCACCTCGGTCCCCTCGTAGAGGTTGTAGTCGATGTTCGAGTGGTGGGTGCTCGCCGACAGGGTCACCGGCTTCTCGGGATCCCAGACGACGATGTCGGCGTCGCTCCCCACCGCGATCGTCCCCTTGCGCGGGAACATGCCGAAGAGGCGGGCGGGGTTGGTCGAGCACAGCTCGACGAGCTGGTTCATGGTCAGGCGGCCCTCGCGCACGCCGAAGTGATGGAGCATCTGCAGCCGGTTCTCGACCCCGGGTCCCCCGTTGGGGATCTTCGAGAAGTCGTCGCGGCCGAGCGTCTTCTGGGTCGCCAGGTTGAAAGGGGCGTGGTCGCTGGACACGGCCGAGAGGACGCCGCTCCCGAGCGCGCGCCACAGGTGGTCGTGGTTCTCGGGGGGGCGGGGCGGGGGCGTGAACACGTACTTGGCCCCGTCGAACCCGGGCTCGTCGAGGTCGCTCTGCTCGATGAACAGGTACTGGGTGCAGGTCTCGGCCCAGATATTCCAGCCGGCGGCGCGGGCGCGGGCCACCGGCTCGATCGACTCCTCGCAGGAGACGTGGACGACGTAGAGCGGGCAGCCGGCGAGGTGGGCGAGCATGATCGCCCGGTTGGTGGCCTCGCCCTCGGTGATCGGCGGCCGGGTGACGGCGTGCCAGTGCGGCTCGGTCTTCCCCTCGGCCAGCGCCTGCTTGACGAGGACGTCGATGGCGTCCCCGTTCTCGGCGTGGACCATGACCAGGGCGCCCGAGTCGGCCGCGACCTGCATGGTGCGGAACAGGGTCTCGTCGTCGACCATGATCGCGCCCTTGTAGGCCATGAAGAGCTTGTAGCTGGTGACCCCCTCCTCCTCGGGGAGGCGGGCGAGGTCCTCGGGGCGCCCGGCGTTGTGGAGGTCGGTTACGGCGATGTGGAAACCGACGTCGATGACCGGCGGGCAGCGGGTGATCTTCTCGTGCCAGGTGGCGAGCGCGTCGGGGATCGACTGCCCCGGCTGCTGCATGCAGAAGTCGACGAGGGCGGTCGTCCCGCCGAAGGCCGCCGAGGTGGTGCCCGAGGTGAAGTCGTCGCAGCTCACGGTGCCCCCGAAGGGCATCTCCATGTGGGTGTGGGGATCGATGGCGCCGGGGAGCACGTACTTGCCACTCGCGTCGATCACCCGGTCGGCCTGCACGTCGAGCGCGCGACCGATGAGCGACACGCTCTCGTCGTCGATGAACACGTCGGCGAAGTAGTCGTCGGCGGCGGTGATGATCCGGCCGCCGCGGATGAGCACGCTCACGCCCCCACCACCTTCGCGTGGGCGCCGGCGGCGAGACGGTCCAACCCGGTGTCCTGCTCCATGCAGTGCATATACAAGGCTTTCATGTGGGGTTCGTACTCGCACGCTACCGCCTCCCAGCGGTCGCGCACGGCGAGGTACTCGGGCGCCCGCAAGGCGATCTCCGCCCGCACCGCGGCCTCGTCGATGCGGGTGAGCGCGCGGTCGCGGACCACCACCTCGCCGTCGACGATCACGTCGGTGACCGAGGAGCCGTTCTCGGCGTAGACGAGATGGACGCAGGGGTCGTTCAAGGGCACGAAGGGGGAGGCGTCGAGGTCGATGAGGACGATGTCGGCCTTCTTGCCCACGGTCAGCGAACCCACCTCGTGATCGAGGCACAGGCTGCGGGCGCCGCCCATGGTGGCGGCATGGAGGACCTCGGCGGCGGTGGGCCAGAGGCCGTAGTCGTAATCGCTGAGATTGTGGATGAGGCCCGCCACGTGCATGACGTCGAAGAGGCGACCGGAATCGTTGCAGTCGATCTCGTCGGTGCCCAGGGCGACGTTGACGCCGGCGTCGAGGAGCGCGCGCAGGGGGGCGATGCCCGAGCCGATGCGCAGGTTGCACACCGGGTTGTGGGCCACCGAGCAGCCCGAGGCGACCATGAGCTCGATGTCCTCGGGGGTGATCCAGATCGCGTGGGCCATGGTCAGGCGCGCGCTGAGCGCGCCCACGTCGTGGAGGTAGGAGACGAGGCTCTTCCCGTAGAGCTCGCGGCCGGTGACGAGCTGGACCTTCGTCTCGAGCACGTGGGTGTGGTAGGCCGTGTCGTGGCGCTTCGCGAACTCGGCGGCGGCGCCGAGGAGCTCCTCGGTGCAGCGCTGTGGCCCCGAGGGGGCGACGACGAAGCGTTGGCGCCCGCGGCCGTGGAAGCGCGATACCGCCTCGGCGGCGAACTCGATGTACGCCTGGGTGGTGGGGGGCTCGGCGGCGTGGAAGAGCTCGACGAGGTCGTCGGGGAGGAAGCGGTCCGAGTAGGGGAGCGTGTCCGCGAAGGGCCGGTTGATGACGTGGCCCGAGCAGTTGGCGCGGATGCCCGACTCCTCGTAGGCGCCGAAGAGCGCCGCGAGCTGGTCCAGGTCCTGACCGGGGAGCTCGGCGCAGTCGTCGAGGACGCAGGTGACGCCGCTCTTGAGCGCCTCGATCGCCACCGCCAGGGTGCGCAGGCGCACGAGCTCGGGGGAGACGGCGATCGACGGATCGAAGGGGTAGGCGTAGAGCATCATCAGCTCCAGGGGCCGGCTCGGGTAGCGGCCGCGGAGGAAGTTCTGGTTGGAGTGGAAGTGGGAGTTGATGAGCCCGGGGATGGCGAGGCGGCGGCGGCCGTCGATGACCTCGGCGTCGCCCGCGGGCAGGCTGTCGCCGATGGCCGCGATGCGGTCGTCCTCGACGCGGACGTCGGCGGTGAACGGCGTGCTCCCGTGTTCCTCGTCCATGGCGATGACGGTCGCGTTCTCGATCAGGATGGACATCGGCGGGGCTCCTCGCTCATTGGAATGCCGGCTGGACGAAGTCGACGGGGCCGCTGAGACCGGCCCCGAGCACCGCGCGTTCGGGCGCGGCGGTGCGCGCCACCACCTCGCCGGCGCGCACCACGGCGAGCCGGGCGGGACGCGTGCGCAGGGCGTCGGCGACGCTGAAGGCATCGAGGACGACGAGGTCGCCCGCGCACCCGGGTTCGAGGCCGTAACCCGCGAGCCTCAGCGTGCGGGCGCCGTGACTCGTCACCGCGTCGAACATGAGACCGATCTCGTGCTCGCCGGACATCTGGCACGCGTGCAGCCCCATGGAGGCAACCTCGAGCATGTCGGCCGCCCCGAGCGGATACCAGGGATCGAGCGTGCAGTCGTGACCGAAGCTCACGTTGATGCCCGCGGCCATGAGCTCGCGCACGCGGGTCAGGCCCCGGCGCTTGGGGTAGGTGTCGGCGCGGGCCTGGGTGATCATGTTGAGGAGCGGATTGGAGATGACCATGAGCTCGGCGTCGCCGAGGAGCGCCAGGAGCTTGGCGAAGTAGGCGCTGTCGACGGAGTGCAGCGAGGTCAGGTGACTGCCTGTCACCCGCCCCTGCATGTCGCGGGCAACGGTCTCCTCGGCGAGCACCTCGACGAAGCGCGACAGCGGATCGTCGGTCTCGTCGCAGTGCATGTCGACGGGCAGGCCGCGGCGCTCGGCGCGCTCCATGAGCAGGCGGATGCTGTGCACGCCCGCCTCGCGGCTGCGCTCGTAATGGGGGATCCCGCCGACGATGTCGAGCCCGAGATCGAGCGCCTCGTCGAGGAGGCGGACGGCGCCGGGAAAGCGCAGCAGGCCGTGCTGGGGAAAGGCCACGAGCTGGACGTCGATGACCCCGCGCAGCTCGTCGCGGAGCTCGACGAGCGCGCGCACCGCCACCAGCGACTCCTGGCAGATGTCGACGTGGCTGCGCAGGAAGAGGATGCCCTGGGAGACGCACCAGCGCAGGTACTCGCGCGCCCGCTCCTTGACCCCCTCGTGGGTGAGCAGGGGCTGGAGCTCGCCCCACAGCGCGATCCCCTCGAGCAGGGTTCCCGAGACGTTGCGCCGCGGCGTGCCCGCGGTGAGGACGGCGTCGAGGTGGAAGTGACTGTCGACGAAGGGGGCGGTGACGAGCCGCCCGCCCGCGTCGATCTCGACCTCTGCGGTGTGCTCGAGCCCTGAGCCCACGGCGGTGATGACACCGTCCTCGATGGCGATGTCAACGCGCTCGGCTTCGGCGCCGGCCCGCTGCGCTTGGCGGACGATCAGGCCCATCGGCGCCGATCATAGATGCGGCCGGCCGGGGTCGCGAGGCGCTGTGCCGGGTGTCCAACGAGACGCGGCGAAGGTTGTACATGTGGTCCTAGCGGACCGTCCGGGGTGACCAATAGCCTCGACTCTCGGTCTATGGAGTTCGGCGTGACCATCCTGCCTGACCCGCCGAGCCGCCGTTTCGTCGAGCTCGTGCACATGGCCGAGGAAGCCGGCTTCACCCACGCCTGGACCTACGACTCGCACATCCTCTGGCAGGACGGCTACGCATTTCTCACCGTCGCCGCCACCGCGACGAGCGCGATCAAGCTCGGGCACTGCGTGACCAACCCGGGGATCCGCGAGCCCACGGTGACGGCGAGCGCCTACGCCACCCTCCAGGACATCTCCGATGGCCGGATGGTGATGGGGATCGGCCGCGGCGACTCATCGCGACGGGTAGTCGGGCTCAAGCCCGTCCCCGTGGCCGAGTTCGAGCGCTCGCTGGAGATGATCAAGGAACTCATGAACGGCCGCCCGGTGCACTGGAACGGCGTCGACCTCGAGCTCACGTGGGCGCAGGACAACGACGAGATCCCCATGTATGTGGCGGGCTACGGGCCGCGGGCGCTGGCCGTGGCCGGACGCGTGGGCGATGGGGTGATCATCCAGCTCGCCGACCCCGAGATCACCGCGTGGATCATCGCGCGCGCCGAGCACGCGGCCGCCGAGGTCGGGCGCGAGGGGGCGCGGCTGGCGCCGGTGGTGTGCGCCCCCGCGGTGATCGGCGAGCGCGAGCGCTGGCGCGAGGACGTGCGCTGGTTCCCGGCCATGGTCTCCAACCACGTCAAGGACATCATCGCCGCCCACGGCGCCGGAGGCGGGGTGCCGGCCGTGCTCACCGACTACGCCGCCGACGTCGGGAGCTATGACTACGCCGACCACAGCCGCGTCGGCGCCGAGCACGGCAAGTACATCTCCGACGCCATCTGCGACCGCTTCTGCGTGCTCGGGTCGATCGAGGAGCACATCGAGCAGCTCTCCGAGCTCGCCGAGCTCGGGGTCGCGCAGTTCAACATCTACCTGATGGCGGGCGAGCAGGAGGCGACGCTCGCCGCCTACGGCGAGCACATCATCCCCGCGCTCTCGTGAGGACGCTCTCGTGAGGACGCTGTTCACGGACATCACCGTGATCGCCATGGACGACGAGCACGGCTCGGAGCCGTTCGCGGCCGACGTACTCGTCGACGGGGACCGGATCGCGGACATCAGGCCTGCGGGGAGCGTCGCGGTGAGACCCGATGACACGGTCCTCGCCGGGCGCGACCGGCTCCTCACCCCCGGCCTGCACAACGCCCACCTGCACTCCTGGGAGGCGCTCTTCCGCGGCCGCTACGACAACCTGCCGCTCGAGCTCTGGATGCTCCTCTCCTACCCGATCCTCGGCCTCGAGCCGCTGCCCGAGCGGGTCATCCACCTACGCACGCTGATGGTGGCGATCGAGTCGCTGAAGAACGGCGTCACCAGCGTCATGGACGACGTGATCGAGAGCCCGGGCCAGAGCCTCGAGGCCCTGGGGGCGGTGTTCGACGCCTACGAGCAGGCGGGGATTCGCGCCAGCTGCTCGGGCAACATCCTCAACCGCTACCTCACCGACACCATCCCCTTCGCCAACGAGCTCCTCCCCGACGAGCTCCTGGCCCGCGTCCACGCGCACCCACCGCCCACCACCGAGGATTACCTCGAGTTCTCGCGCGAGGCGCTCCGGCGCTTCGACGGTCGCGCCGGGCGTCTGCGCTACGCGATCGCGCCCTCCGGACCCCAGCGCTGCACCGACGACCTGCTGGTGGCGGCCGACGAGCTCTCGCGCGAGCACGACACGAGCTACCACATCCATGTGCTCGAGACCAAGGTCCAGGCGGTGACCGGGCGCGAGTTCTACGGCGACACGCTGGTGGGATACCTCCACGGCCTCGGGGTCCTCTCCGAGCGCGCCACCCTCGCCCACGGCATCTGGCTCACCGACGCCGACATCGAGGCGCTCGCCGACGCCGGGGCCTCGGTCGCCCACAACGCGATCTCCAACCAGAAGCTCGGTGCCGGCATCGCCCCGCTGCGCAAGCTCCTCGACGCCGGGGTCAACGTCGCCCTGGGAAGCGACGGCGTGTGCAGCAGCGACAGCGCCCGGATGTTCGATGTCGTCAAGGCCGCCGCCCTGCTCCACAAGGTGACGACGCCCGATTACGAGCAATGGCCGACGGCCACCGAGATCCTGTGGGCGGCGACGCGAGCCGGCGCGCGCTCCATGCGCCAGGAGGGCAGGACGGGGGCGATCGCCCCCGGCATGAAGGCCGACCTCGTGCTCTACGACCTGCGGACGCTGAACTTCACTCCCCGCAACGACCTGCGCAACCACCTCGTCCACTCCGAGAACGGTTCCTCGATCGAGCAGGTGATGGTCGATGGTCGCGTGGTCGTGCGCGACGGCGTGTGCACCTTCGTCGACGAGGGCGCGGTGCTCGCGGAGGTGCGCGAGCTCGCTCCCGAGCTCCTGGCGCGGCACGCCCGGGCCGAGGAGATGACGCGCGTGTTCGAGCCGACCTTCGCCGAGATCCACCGGCGCTGCTGCGCGATCCCGAACGCGAGCCTGGGCCTCGATGGCCAGGCGAGCGGCCAACCAGTTCGACCGTGAGTCCATGGTCTGGTCCGACCACCACCGATAGCGTGCGCGAGATCCGCTCACACCGAACCAGGATGGAGTGATGGCCCAGACCACCGAGCATCACCACCACCCCGAAGACCTCGTGGCCGACGTGGAGCACGATCTCGAGTCTGAGCGCGCCTCGCTCCACGATTCGATCGCCCACGACTTCTCGACGAGCGAGACGGGGATCGTCCCCCTCGATCATCGTCGCCCCCTGTGGCACTTCATCGGCATCTGGACGACCTTCGCCGCCGGCTTCTCCTACCTGTTCATCGGCACCCAGATCCACGACGCCGGTTTCTCGCTGCTCGGGTGCGTGGGGGTGACGCTGCTCGGCGCCGCCATCTACTTCGCCTATGCGATCTTCGCCGCCTACCTCGGCTCGCGCACGGGCCAGACGCACGCGCTGCTCTCGCGATCGGTGTTCGGCCTCGGCGGCTCGAACCTGGTCTCGCTCTTCCTCGTCTTCGGCTCGCTGGGCTGGACGGGGTTCCAGGCGGGGCTCATGGTCCAGATCTGGAACGGGCTCTACGGGTGGAGCGGAGTCGAGGCGCTCACCATCATCTTCGCCGCGGTGATGGTGTT